>JADFNI010000052.1 GCA_022563455.1 Nanobdellota archaeon | reverse complement strand
AAATTTGGATATGATTTACCTAACTTGGAAACAAATGGCATAAACGGAATTTCACCGTAATTTGAGCCATTTTTAGGCACAAAAGGTATGATTGGCCTATTTTCTGAATCCTTTCTTGATGCAGTTCCAACTAAAACAGTATCATACGGCCTTATCATCTCTGAATATTTTTTATCCTGTTATTCTAAATTTCAACGTTTTGAAAAAACTCACACATTTCTTTAACCTGCTGTTGTAATGTTTTTGTGCAGACTTTCACAGAAAGATCGTAAACTGTGGCAATGCTTCTGTCAATTGCATCTTTAGCTTCAACAGCGTTGATCTTTAATTTCAATTCATACACTTCATCGAAGATTTGAAGGAGTTCGTATTTATCAACTATGTTCGGCGAGTGAATATGGAATAAACCCTTTTGATAAAGATTGTTCTTCAAAATATTTTCAATAACTTCGGCGAAGTATAAAGTAGTAACACCGTTCCATTTATGATTCGTAAATCCGTTCACTTCTTTACCGGCCTGACTTTTCGCCCACTCTAGTAAAGAGCGGCAGTGCCCGTTTTCTTCACCAATAATTGATGTTCTTAAAACCATACATTCAGCATTATCTCCGCCACTCTTCGATAGACCATAAAGTTCTTCTGCATCGAACATGTCGGATTCAGAATATTTGCCTTTGTTGCCGGTATAAACACAGTCAGTTGTAATATGAAAACATTTTACATTCGCGGCTTTGCAGGCTTTTGCTAGATTTCGCGGAAATATCGAGTTTACGGTAAGAACATCTTCAATCGACATATCTTTAATTCGGGGTTTAATAACACCCGCGCAATTTATTACCGCATACGCTCCGTCAACAAGATTACTTAGTTGATCATGACTATCTTTTGCAATATCAAATTCATTCCGTGATATTTGTACTACGTCGCACTCTTTTCTTCCGAAGTATTCACTAACCGCATAGCCTAACATTCCGCTTGCACCGAAAACAACTACTTTAGTCATTTTAATTTTCTCCTATCTTTCTTCAATCGTCCACGGATCCCAATACCGAGAATCATATCTATAGTCATCCCTGAGACTCTCTTCTAAAATTGATGTAGAATAAAAAATTAGTTTTGCATCCTCTGTTAAAGACATAAATCCATTTGCAAATCCTCTTGGTATGTATAAAATAGATGGGGAGTTTTCACTTAATACAAATCTTTCTATCTTCAAATCTTGAGATGGATTTTCCCAATTATCTATTTTTACGGCGCAAATCATAGCCGAGCCTTTATCAACCAAAACATATTTGGAGAGGATACAAAGAAAATAATCGATATAAAAGCTCGTTATAAGTCAGCAGCATATATTCTAAGTATCTCAGGATTAATTGAATTGATAATCATCTCAAGAATCCTTAGATAGTATTTTAAACAGAAATAATTTAAGTTTCCTATGCAAATAAATCAAAATGGATTCAAATGAAAGTATCAGACTTATTAAAAGAATTAGAAGAAAGTGATTATTATAAAAAATTTAAGGTAGAATATTCAGATTCTTTTTTTTCAGCAGGATTTTTTATACTAGACTTAGATAATAAATCCGAAACTCTACAATTAGATTTTTTCTTACCAAAAGAACAAAAAGTGGCAGCATTCGAATTTCCTTGGAATATTCCAAAAATTCATAAGGATGATATTAAAACTATGGATCCTCAAAGTTTAGAAAATTTAAATTTTGATATAGATGATTTAGAAAGAAAAGCAACAGAGTCAATCACAAAAAACAATTCCAAATTAAAGCCAACAAAAATAATTGCCGTATTAAAAAGCAATGAATGGAATTTAACTTGCATGGATAACACCCTAGGAATAATTAGGATAAAGTTTAATGCATTAACCGGAGCAGAAACTTATTTCAACTCAGATTCATTAATGAATCTAGTTAGAACAGAAAAAAAGTAGCTCATCCACCACCCTTTTAAACTTAAAAACCCCTAATTTTATATGGATAATAAACAAATATTAAAGCCAACAAAGACAATTTCAGGAGTGGCTCCGCTTCCAGTAATGCTGCCACCTCGAAGATGCGAACATGGGTCTTGCACCTACTGTCCAAATTTAGATGCTCCCCAGTCCTACACTCCTTTAAGCCCAGGTGTTCTTAGGGCAAAAGAATCAGAATATGATCCTTATAGACAAGTAGAGTCTAGATTAAACTCTCTTAAAAAAATGAATCATCCAACCGATAAAATAGAATTAATAATCATGGGCGGAACTTTTATGTCTTACCCAGAAAACTTCCAATTTAGTTTTGTTAAAGGTTGCTATGATGCTATGAATGGAAAAATCTCAAAGGATATTGAAGAAGCAAAGAAAATTAATGAAACTGCAACCAACAGAATAGTTGCAATATGTATTGAAACAAGACCAGACGTATGTACAGATCATCACATAAAAAACATGCTCAAGTGGGGAACGACAAGAGTAGAACTTGGAGTTCAAGCAATTGACGATGAAATCTACAAAAAAATTAACAGATGTCATGATCTAGCAGCAGTGATTGACACTACAAGAAGATTAAAAAAAGCAGGCTTCAAAATTGGTTATCATATAATGCCAGGTCTTCCAGGCTCCAGCATAAAACACGATATAGAAATGTTCAAGGAAATATTTGATTCACCAAACTTTAAACCAGATCAAATAAAAATATACCCTTGCCAAGTATTAAAGGGCGCCGCAATGGAACACCTCTATTATGCAGGAAAATATATCCCTTATAATTTGGAGGAAACTGCCAGGATTATAATTAAAACACTTCTTCTAACACCAAATTATTGCAGAATAATGAGAATCATGAGAGAAATTCCTCCAACTTATTTAATTGCGGGCGTCAAAACGATTAACATGAGAAAAGATGTTGAAGAAAAGATAAGGGAGAGTGGAGAAACAGTAAACGAAATACGATTTAGAGAAATTGGATTCGCATTAAGGGACAATAGAGAAATAAAAACAGATCTTCACCTAAAAACAACTGAATACAAAGCGTCAGGTGGAACAGAATTCTTCATAGAATGGGTAAATGAAGATGATATCCTTTTTGGACTAGTAAGGTTAAGACTAGAAGATAATTCCAAGGAAATGGCAACAATAAGGGAGCTTCATGTATATGGTCCAACCTTAAAACTTAACGAATCTGCAAAGGAAGAATGGCAACATAAGGGTCTTGGGAAAAAATTAATGAAGGAAGCCGAAAGAATAGCAAAAGAATCTGGGCACAAAAAAATCAGAGTCATTTCAGGTGTTGGAGTAAGAGAATACTACAAAAAATTAGGATACACTATAGACAAAGATAATATTTACGTAGAAAAAGATCTTAGTTAAAATTTATATCTTAAAACAAATTTATTAATTGATACTTCAATATCTGTATTCCCATTTCCAAAAGGCAAACCATAGGAAAGCACAAAGTTTTTAGGTAATTTAGAACTTTTATCACTAACCTCTCTCTCGAGTCCTTTAATTATTATTAAATCATCAGCTTGATCTCTTAAGCTTGAATTATCCAAAAAGTACCCATTCTCTATATTAAATATATAATCCATTACATTTGGAGTAGTTCTCTCTTCAAGTTTTCCCTCAGATCCTCCTATTGCAACACTAGGACTTAAAAGAACAGAACCCAAAAGAACACTAGCATAAATCCTCCTTAACATACTGGAGATAATTAATCCAACTATTTAAATCTATTTTTAATCTTCAGTCGAAGTTTATATACAAAACTTCTAAATTTTATCCATACAGGAATCTGATTCTTTCTTTTCAATTTTTCTTCTTTAGTTTCAGGCTTAGTTTCAACAGATCCATATTTTCCATCCTTATGAGTTATCTCTTGATAAATTATTTTAAAATATCCCACAACAAAAATTATTATAGCAGTAACAAATACTAAAGGATCAGTTAGAATATTTATCCATTTAAGAATCCATGGAAACGAGTTATCGCTAAGACTAATTATAAACTTAAGAATATCAGACAAGAAAATTATCAAAACCCCAGCCCCAACTGATTTAAAGAGTGGTGAAAAGAGATTAACAGGCATCACAAACAAATCAGACATTCTAGAGAACATAAAGAGAAGCGAAATAAAAATAACAACCCGAATATTTGCATTAAAAAAATGAACCAAAGCTGAATAAAATTCAATTTGAATATATCTTAAAGAATAATTAGCAACAAAAAGCAAAACTAAAAAAGTAAACAAACTAAACAATCCAAAAAATACAGTCCTCGTAAGTTTACCCCTCATAAAATGATAATCATTTCAGGCTTTTTATAACTTATCTATTTTGATTCTTCAAGTTTTTTTTCTTTCATCCTAGTAAAGAAAAAACCAGCAACCACAAGAGAAACAAAAACAACCACTATAAAACTCCCTCCA
>JADFNI010000025.1 GCA_022563455.1 Nanobdellota archaeon | reverse complement strand
CCGGTACGTCAGCACTGATCTGGATGATCAAGGTCGTATCGTGCCTGGCCTCGAGCGTAAAAGGTTGGAACGATAAATCGACCCACGGGTCTTCCGCAACAATATCTGTCACGGTGAGTACGTCGGAGCCGGGGTTGCTTATGATCAGCGCCGCCTGCGTCACAAATCCTACATACACGACCGGCAGGATCAGGGTATCGGGTTCAAATTCGATGCGGGGTGATCCTGTGACATTCAGGATTACAGGTATCGCAACGTCCGGGCGGGCGGGATCATTGCTCTTTAGCTGAATTTCTGCCCGATAGGTGCCGCCCAACAAGTCCCCCGCGTCCAGGGTTACGCTCAGTACACTTGAGTCTGAGGGCTCTACGCCTCCTTCAGCAGGATTTACCGTCACCCAGCGCGCACCCGGTACGGTACCGTGGCCGATGGTCGGCATCCAGTCTGTGGGGGCACTTTGTGTGCCAAAAACGGCCGTTACATCTATCACTCCATCGTATGTGCCAATCGCGGTTAGAGGAAACGAGATTTCTTCAGACACTGTTCAAATTAACACAAAAGTTCTAAAAGAAGGCAAAAAGAAATTTGAGTCTTTATTTGAAGATTCTAAAGAAGAAAAATCTGAGTGAGAAATTTCTAAAAACAACCTTTAAAAACCGCACCCTCCTAAATACTTCAAGATGGTAAATATAGGTGATTTTTTCAGTGACTTAGGTGGGGTTTTCACAGGTGACCTAAACATCATGTTCACTTTAATTTTCTTTACAGCAGTAATGGTCATCTATTCAATCTTTGTATTTTACTTCTACAGATTCTTAGCCAAAAAAAACATTATTTCATTAAACTTAAACCAATACAATAATTATCAAAATCCAACACTAACCAAATTCTTCGCAGTTCTCCTATACATCATCGAATATATAGTTCTACTTCCAATTGTAACTTTCTTCTGGTTCACAACCTTGGCAATTTTAATTTTAGTCTTAGCAAGCGAAATCGATGCTGGAACAGTTCTTTTAATTTCAGCAGCATTAGTAGCATCAGTCAGAGCAACATCATATGTAAGCGAAAGTCTATCAAAAGATCTAGCAAAAATGATCCCATTTACACTTTTAGCAATCGCAATAACAAACTCATCCTTTTTTGAAATAGATCTCCTGTTTGATCGAATGGCTGAAATTCCGACACTCCTAACAAATATTCCATACTATCTAATGTTCATAATTTCAATAGAAGTTATAATGAGAATAGCAGATTCAATAAACTCATTCATAAAACCAATAGAAGACATAGATGAAGAAAGTGACGAAGAATAAACTATAAGTAAACTTTTAAACCCAAAATCTTACATATTTAAATGACAAAAAACGAAGATATCTCAAAACTTGATACAATAAACATTGGAATAGTGGGACACATCGATCACGGAAAAACGACACTTCTACAAAGGCTTTCGGGAAAATGGGCCGACACACACTCTGAAGAACTAAAGAGAGGAATCACAATAAAATTAGGTTATGCAGACGCAATTGTAAGAGAAGACGGTGATACATTAACCGTAGATAAAACTTCAACTGGAAAAGCAATCAAATACATAACTTTCGTAGACGCCCCAGGACACGAAATGTTAATGGCAACAATGCTCTCAGGTGCCGCAATAATTGACGCAGCAATTTTAGTAATTAGTGCAAGTGAGGGAATAAAACCCCAAACAAGCGAACACTTAGTAGCTCTAAAAGCAAAAAAAATATCAAATATAATAATCGTTCAAAACAAAATAGATCTAGTATCAAAAGAAATGGCATTAAAAAGTTATAAAGAAATAAAAGAATTTGTAAAGGGAACAATCGCAGAAAATTCTCCAATCATTCCAATCTCAGCAACACAAGGAGTGAACTTAAATAAAGTCCTAGAGGAGATATGCAAAATTAAAATTGAAAAACCAAAAAAAGGAGAAAAACCAATATTTCTTGTAGCTAGAAGTTTTGATATAAATAAACCAGGAACAGCTATCAAAGATCTTCACGGAGGAGTCCTCGGAGGAGCCTTAAAATCAGGAACACTAAAAATAGGAGACACAATTGAAGTAAAACCAGGATATTCCTACAAAAAACAAGACCAATATATCTACAAAACTGTAAAATCAGAAATAGTTTCAATGCAAAAAGGAGATTACCAAATTAAGGTGGCAACTCCAGGAGGAAGTCTTGCAATAGAAACAAACCTAGATCCTTCAATCACAAAAGCAGATGCACTTTCAGGAAGCGTAGTGTCTCTTGAAGGAGTTCTGCCCGAAATTCAAGAAAATATTGAAATGAAATTCACGCTGTTCGATGAAGTCTTTGGAACCGGTTCTCATGAGCCTGTTCAAAATTTAAAACTAGACGAAATGTTAATGCTCAGTCTAGACACGACAATTACCGTTGGAAGAATTTCAAAAATCTCAGGAGACGTAGTATCCCTAAACCTAAAAATCCCAGTAGTTCCATTAAAAGGCGAATCAATTGGAATTGCAAGAAATATGAACGGTCATTGGAGATTAATTGGATTCGGAGAGATTGCATAATCAAACCAATTCTTAGAATAATTTATAAAACTCCAAACCTTACCTAATCAATGGTTAAGGTGATAAAAAGAGAGACAAAAGTAAAGAATGTCATTACTCCAAAAAAACCATTACTCCAAAAAAAAGTTTCTACAACATTAAAAAAACAAGTTGAACAAAAAACACCTATACCAATTCCAAAAGATAAAAAGCAAAAAAAACCAAGTTATACTTTTGCAGGCCAAAAAAGTTTCAGAGAAATTCTGGGAAAAGCACTTCCACCTGAATTAATTCCAACAGATAAGACTGCAAAATTTCTAGGAGCAATATTTGTAATGGTATTATTTATTGCATTATTCAAATTTCCTTATGGAGCTTTTTTAAGCACAGACCTTAATATAACGGCCCAAGTGGGAGTTCCATACCCCTTCTTTGAATTCAAGCTATTAGACCCAACAGCAACCCCAATAAGAATAAAAGGTCTTCTAATAGATCTATTAATCTATACCCTTATTGCATATGCTCTAGACGTAATGATAAATTTCGCAAATAAAATTTCATTTATATCAGGTATACGTAAAGAAAAAGGAAAATATCCTAGATTTTATAAGGATATGAGGCCAAAAAATGTAGCTGAAGGCCTAACAAGAAAAATTTTCAAAAAGAAAACGCCAGAAGTCCCAATCAAAAAAAGATTCAATTTATTAAAAGATAGAAGTCTTAAAAAATAAATATCTTACTCTTCTAAATCGTCTGTTGAATCTTCGATATATTCATCAGTCGGAACTCTAACCAAATCAGTTACCTTATCCCCAGACTTAATTTTAATTACCCGAACACCCTGAGTAGCCCTTCCCATAATTCTAATATTATTAACCTGCGTCCTAATAACAATCCCCTTCTCAGTCATAACAATAATATTATCCTCGTTAACAACTACTTGGGAAGTAACAATTTCTCCAGTTTTGGGAGTAACCTTCATATTAATAACTCCCTTTCCACTTCGACCAGTAAGCCTATAGTCACTAATTTCAGTCCTCTTACCATATCCATTTCGAGTAATTGTAAGAACAGAATATTTAGAAGCGTCTTTTGTGGGAAGAATTTCTAAGGAAACAACAGAATCTCCACTCCCAAGTTTTATCCCTCCAACACCATATGACGCCCTACCCATAGACCTAACTTCAGTTTCCTTAAATCGAATCGCCTGGCCCTTTTTAGTCACAAGTAAAATTTCTTGGGAGGCCTTCATAAGTTTAACACTAATAAGAGTATCCTCGGTCTCAGTAACCTTTATAGCCTTGATCCCACCTTTTCTAGGATTAGCAAATTGCGAAAGCTCAATTTTCTTAACGATGCCCTTCTTAGTCGCCATCATCAAATAATCCTCAAACTTCTTAACTGAAATAACACTAGTAACTTTTTCATCCTTAAGAGCAAGTAAATTAACAATCGCTTTTCCCTTACTACTCTTAGCCGAGGACGGAATTTCGTGAGCCTTCAACCAATGAACCTTCCCCTTATCTGTAAAAAACAACATGTAGTCATGAGTATTGCAAGCAAGAAGTTCTTTTACAAAATCGGCTTCAGTCAAATCACTTCCAATAACTCCCTTCCCTCCCCTCTTTTGCTCCTTATACTGCTTTAAATCGATTCGTTTAATATAACCCTTTTCTGTAATAGTCACAACAACTTCCCTCTTATCAACCAAATCGTGTTCCTCCAACTCTTTAACTGATCCAACAATTTTTGTCTTCCTGTTATCCCCATACTTTTCCTTAATTTCTTCCAGATCCTTTTTAATAATTTTCAAAATGTCTTTTTCATTCCCAAGAATTTTTTTCAAAGTCTCAATTAAATCTTTTAAGTTTCCTTCCTCTTTCTTAAGTTTATCAAATTCTAATGAAGTAATCTGGTGAAGCCGCATATCCAAAATAGCCTCTACTTGCTTATCCGATAAACTAAACTTAAGCTTCAAACTACTAGCAGCTTCTGTCTTAGATTTAGCAGCACGAATAAGTTTTACAACCGAATCTATATTTGACTGAGCTTTCAATAGCCCTTCAACAATATGAAGTCTATTTTCAGCCTTTTCCAAATCAAATTCTTTTGTCTTTCTAATAACTCCTTGTCTGTGAAGGACATAAACCTTAATATAATCTCTAAGGGTCAATTGTTTCGGAACATTCCCAACAATAGCAAGCATATTAACATTGAAACTGGTTCGAAGCTGGGTATACTTATAAAGTCGATTCAATGTAAATTTCGCTTCGCTTTCTCGTCGAAGTTCAATTAAAATTCTAATCTTTCCTTTACTAGATTCATCTCGAATATCTGAGATATCTGGAAGTTTTTTATCCCTAACTAGAAGAGCAATTTGTTCAACAAGAGTAGCCTTGTTTACTTGATAAGGAATTTCAGTAATAATTATCTTTGTTCGCCCGCTAGCCTTCTTAGGCTCTTCAATTTCAAATTTCCCTTCGATAATAAGTTTACCACGCCCTTCAGTATAAATTCTTTTTATTTCCCCGCTAACAATTCCTCCTGTTGGAAAATCGGGCGCCTTTATTGCAGCTATAAGTTCCTTATCATCACATTTTGTATTTTCAAGATAAGTAAGAATAGCATCACACACATTTTTAATATTATGAGGTGGAATATTAGTAGCCATACCAACAGCAATACCAGAAGCTCCATTAAGAAGCAAATTAGGAATTTTTCCAGGAAGAACAACAGGCTCTTTTAATGTATTATCATAATTAAGCCTCATCCCAACAGTCTTCTTATCAATATCTAAAAGTAATTCATCACTTATCTTAGCCATCTTAGCTTCAGTATATCTTGGAGCAGCAGCATTATCCCCATCAACCGATCCAAAGTTCCCCTGCCCTATAACTAACGGATATCTAAGTGAAAAATTCTGAGACATTCTAACCATCGCATCATAAATAGAAGCGTCCCCATGAGGATGATATTTACCCATAGTATCTCCAACAATTCTTCCTGATTTCTTAGTCTGTTTATTAGACTGTAAACCCATCTCATTCATCGCCCATAATATTCTTCGTTGAACTGGTTTGAGTCCATCCTCAGCTGACGGCAACGCTCGAGCAACTATAACAGACATAGCGTAATTAAGATAAGCTTCTCTCATTTCTGTAGAAATCTCAGCATCAATCAATTCTTTTGCCTGAACACTCGACTTCAACAATTTCCTTTTCCTATCAAATTCACTAGCTTCAGCCTCGGCTTCATCAATATTTTCTATCTCTTTGACATTTCCATTTTCTATCATTTCTGTAGTCATCTCTTTGCCCCCTTACTCCGCTTTTTTGGGGTATGCACAACTGCAACTCCAGATTTCTTATTTATTTTCTTAGTCTTAGAAGAGACCTTCGCAGTAATCCTCTTCTTTTTACTTTTCTTAGTCCTAGCCTTTTTCCTATTCTCCATTTCTTCAAGTATAGATTTTTTAGCAATCAACATAGGAAACGTAGGAGCACGAAGATTACAATCACCACATTCCTTCATAGGAATAGTTCCAAATAAATTCATAAAACCAAAGACATATTTCACATCAGTAGACTCGCATTCCGGACAAAAATAAACCTTTACTTCATCTCCCATTATTCCAACTCTCCTAAATCTAAAGTATCTAAATCTACTTGTCCACTCTTCACATCCCTATAACTATCATCTTCTCTATGTGTTGTAGAAAATTCAATTATTTTTGAGTCACTTAAACCAGTAAATCTATGCTTTTGACTTGGTTCAATTAATTGAATATCTCCAGGATTCATTATTTTTTTAACTCCATCAATTTCCATTAATACTCGTCCCTCAAGAATATAAAAAGTTTCATCTTTTATCTTATGATGATGGATACTACATCTAAAACCTTTCTTTAAATTTAAGATTTTTCCACAGTAATCTCTATTCACAATCCAATCCTCACTCCCCCAAATCTTTTCCACATGTTTCTCCATTATAAATCAATCTCCAAAATCCAATTTCTCCCTAAGCCTTTTTGGCCAACCTTTTTTCTAAAAAGGTTGATCATAAATCAATCTCCGCTTTATCAGCATTCTCTTCAATAAATTTTCGCCTAGGTGCAACGGCATCTCCCATAAGAAGAGACAATGTTTCATCCGCCTCAACCGCATCCTCAATTGAAACTTGTTTCAAAATTCTAGTCTTCGGATTCATAGTTGTATCCCAAAGCTGTTCATCATTCATTTCCCCAAGACCCTTAAATCTACTAACTTCTCCCTTCCCACCAAATGTCTTAAGCAAAACATCTAATTCTTCCCTACTATAAACGTAATAGTCCTTACCACCCTTTCTGATTTTAAAAAAGGGAGCAACTGCAATAAATATGTGCCCAGCTTCTATTAAATGGGGAGTGTATCTAAAAAACAAAGTCAAAAGTAAAGCCTTAATATGCTGTCCATCAACATCAGCATCAGTCATAATAATTATCTTATTATACCTAAGCTTTTCCATATCAAAACCTTCCCCAACACCAGTCCCAATAGCAGTAATTAAATTAGAAATCTGCTCACTACCTAAAGCCTTTGCAGGATTCGACTTTTCAACATTAAGAATCTTACCCCTCAATGGAAGAATAGCTTGAGTCTCTCGGTCCCGTCCACCTTTAGCAGTTCCTCCAGCAGAATCCCCCTCAACAACATAAAGTTCTGTAAGTTCTCTTTTCTTACTAGAACAGTCAGCTAGCTTTCCCGGAAGACCAGATCCAACAGATAACGCATTTTTTCGCCTAACCAAATCCTTCGCTTTCTTCGCAGCTTCACGAGCTTTCAAGGCTGCAGTAGCTTTAGTAAGAATAGATTTAGCGACAACCGGATTTTCTTCTAAAAAATCACTGAGTGCAGAAGTAGACATAGAGTCCACTATCCCTTTTATCTCTCCATTTCCAAGCTTTGTTTTGGTCTGTCCTTCAAATTGAGGATCTTGCATTTTCAACGATATAACTGCAGTAATTCCTTCGCGAATATCGTCTCCAGTAAGTTTCTGTCCTTTCCTAAGAACTCCCTTCTTGATCCCATAATCATTTACTACACGAGTAAGCGCAGATTTCAAACCAGCAACGTGAGTTCCTCCCTCAATCGTATTAATACTATTCACAAAACCTTGAATGTTCTCATTATATGAATCACTATACTGTATAGCTACTTCTACCTGTGTCGTTCCATCTTGTCTTTTAAAATATATAGGTTTTGTATGGATAGGTTTTCTGTTCTTATTTAACCATTTAACAAATTCGAGTAGTCCTCCCTCATAATAAAATGTTTCAGATTTTTCCTTTTCTCCTCGAAAATCGCTAAAAATAATTTTTAATCCAGCATTCAAAAAACAAGTTTCTCTAAATCTCGTAGCAAGAGTATTATAATCAAAATTTATCGTAGAAAAGATTGATTCATCTGGCATAAATGTAACCTTAGTCCCATGTTCTTTTGAGTCTACCTTCCCAATAACTTTAACATCTCCCTTAGGTTTTCCAATTCCGTAACTTTGAGAATATATTTTCCCACCCTTTTTAACTTCAACAGTCATATCTTTAGATAAAGCAGATACCACTGAAATTCCAACACCATGAAGTCCTCCAGACACAGCATAAGCTTTATTGTCAAATTTACCACCTGCATGAAGTTTAGTAACTATAATTTCCATTGCAGGTCTCTTATAGATTGGATGAAGGTCCACAGGCATTCCACGACCGTCATCCGTTACAGTAAGTGAATTATCTTTATTTATCGTGATATTTATGGTGGTACAAACTCCAGCCATATGTTCGTCAACAGAATTATCCACAACTTCATAAACTATATGGTGAAGACCATATTTATCAGTTGAACCAATATACATTCCAGGTCTCTTTCGAACAGCTTCAAGTCCTTCAAGAACAGTAATGTCTTTCGCAGAGTATTTATCCATAGCCATTGTTTAATTTATTGTCTTATCTAATCTAAAAAAACAAAGTTACTTTATAAACATTTCCTTGACAAAAAGACAATTTATCGACGACAAAAGAAAAATACACCATTTTATCTAACTTATTTTTCTAATCATAACACTTGAATAATATCCATCATGATCACTTATTCTCGGACCATTTCCACCCCACCTTTCAGGAGTTTTATCAAGTCCAATAAAATCAATTTCAAATTTATCATTTTTAGTTACAAAAATATGATCTTTGCCACTATTTACATCTCCCATAATCCTCCTAAATGGAGCATCATCCATAAATTCAATATATTCATCACTTCCAAGATCACAATTAAAATCTCCAACACATATAAAAAGATTTTCAGGAGAGTGTTCATTTATAAAATCAGTTATTTCATATCTTTGAGAAATTCTAATTTTTTTATGTTTTCTCCTATCTTTTTTAGATAAACTAACACGTCTAAGACTATACTTCCCATGACAATGAGTATTATAAAAATCAAATACACCAATTCCAGTTTCAACTCTTGTTAAACAAATCCCTTTTCCAGCATAAAAGTCTGATGTTTCAAATTCTAATGGATTTCCTTGTTTACTAAACTGATGAAACTCAGTTTTTATTATAGGAAAAGCACTCATTACAAATAACCCACTACCAAAAAAATTTGATGGAAAATAATGACCAAATTTTAATTTAGTTCCTTTTAAAGAATCAACTATTCTTCTTCGACTACCACCAAAAACCTCTTGAAACCCAACAATGTCAGGCACAGGAACCAAATTACTTATTGACTTTCCAGCATATTTTATTCTAAATCTCAAAGAATTTTCAAATTTTCTATTAAAAAGATAAGCGGCAAGATTCCAAGTTCCAGTCTTTATTTTTAATGAATCTGCTTGATATGAAGAACCTAACTCTGTAGAATCTCTAAAAGAGGGTCCATAATCAATTGGAGAGTAATATGAACGTCCAATTTCATTAAATGAAGCTAAGGCCACCAGTCCTCCAATAATAAATTGCCTCCGCTCCATCTTTACTCCTACTACAAAATAAATGTTATGATTTATAAATATTTATATTACTAAACGTATATATTTATTCTTTTTTAGATTTCTTAAAAGCTTTCTTCTTTGCTTCATCTTCTACAGCATCCTTTTTGGCCTTATAAGAAGCATCCTTTTTGGCCTTTTCTTCCTTTACAACGCGAGACTTTCGAACCCACTTGACTTTTTTATTAAGCCTACCCATCTCTAGATTTTTCCGACATTTACTGCTACAATAATATCTCGCAGTCCCATCTTTTTGAACTACAGTGGTACCTCTAGGGTACTCATAATTATTCCTACAAAAAGAACAAACAACCATTTAATCTCGAGAGCCTCCACCCTTAATCCTTTTCATAACCCTTCTAGATTCAATTTCAGTTTCCCTAAGCATCAATATATCTCTTTTCTTCACAGGCCCCCTAACATTTCTCCTCATTGATTTTCCTCTATTTTTTCCCTGCAAAATTTTACATCTAACCTGGGTGATTTCGCCACGAGTCCCAGTTCTAGCAAGCGTCGCCTCAACAATCGCCGGAACAGCTCCCTCACTAGTAAGCTTTTCAGAACCGGCTGATCCTCCACCTTTCTTCTCTTGTTTTTTTGTTTCTTTTGCCATATTAATTTTAATCTAATCTATAAGGTACTTGTATAATCTCTCTAAAGATTATTACTCTAAAGAATCCAACTTTGCTTCACCTTCTAAGATGACAGCAACAGCAGCAGTTGGCCTGTTTATTCCAACAGAAATACCAAGTTTCTCTCGAGAATCACACTGGACAAACTTTATTCCTTTCTCTTCTGAGAGTATTGGTAAATGCTGCGTAAGTTCCTTAGGGTCAACATCCAACGCTACAACAACAAGCTTCGCAATTCCTCGCTCAACCGCCTTCGTAACTTCATTAACTCCTTTATCAACTTTTCCGGTCTTAGCCGCTTTCTCGACAATATCATATACGGATACCATTTTATTCTAGTTATTTAATTCCAAGAAAAGAAACCTCAAGGTTTAACCCTTCATTGGTATAACCTATGTGAATTTTTGGTTTATAAAGTTATTGTTAAAAATCTTCTTCGAATTCTTCAAAAGTTCTGTCCATAAATAAGGGTATATCATTTGGATATTCTTCACTCTGAAATGGAAATGAAAGTTGCTTTTCAAAATCTATCAACCCATTAAAGGCAAGAAAAGAAGCTCTGTCATATATTTGCGGTTCAAATCCAAATTTTTCTATTACATATCCTAACATTTCCGGATTAGCCCTACTCTTTCGAGCTATCCATTCAACTATTTGACCATTTTCATATACATTCAATCCATTACCTGAGTAAAACTCAGATCCAGCATCATACAAATAATCTCCACGCATCCCATAATGAACATGAACCAACTCATGAAATAATGTCACATCCCTAACATATCCATTCAAGTTATTCTTAAATAAAATTGATTTTAATTTGGGCATAACAATTCCCATGGTCCTCCTAAATTCTTTATAATGGATCTCCCAACCTGCAGAGCATATATCATCAATAGAGTCAGATCCAAATGGATTATCATCAATCATACTCCAAACCTTAGACCTCTTATGAACCTCCATTAATCTATTAACTCTGCAATCTAGGTCTTCCCAATCAAGGCTATGACCCTGCACCCAATCTTCAATCATTTAACATCCTCTTCCACTTAACCACAACATCATCAGTCCTTTCTCTAGGGCTTATATCAACTTTATCTAAATCCTTCTCCACGAGACCTGATTTATACATCTTCAACCCAAGATACCCAATCATTGCGGCATTATCAATAAGGTATTCATTATCTGGACAAAAATATTTTACTCCACGATCTCTACACATTATTCTACACATTTCTTGAAGTCTTTTGTTACATGCAACTCCTCCCCCAAGTAAAAGTTCTCTCTTCCCAGTATGAGCAATTGCTCTTTCACTAGCTTCAACAAGCATAGCAAAAACAACCTCCTGTAAACTATATGCAAGATCTTCTATCCTCACTCCACTGTCATACAACTGCTTAAGCTTGGTTCCAATTCCCGAAAAAGAAACATCCATTCCCTTTATTGAATAAGATAAATCCAAAAGTTCATTTCCATCCTGCGCAAGTTTCTCAATCTTAGGCCCTCCAGGAAAACCAAGACCAGTATACCTAGCAAAAGAATCAATAAAGTTTCCAACACCAACGTCCAATGTTTCCCCGAAAACTCGATACTTTCCAGATTCGTAAGAAATTATCTGTGTATTTGCCCCACTAGCATAAAGAAGAACAGGGTCACTTGCTCCAGTTCCTTCTCCAATTTCAAGATGGGCTATGCAGTGATTCACTAAAACTATTCCAACTTCAAGTTTTCTAGCAATCCCCTTAGCAAAAGCCATCCCTTCAAGTAAACATGGAGCAAGCCCTGGAGCATTCGACAAAGCAATAACTTCAACCTCTTTTTCATTAATTCCAGCAGTATTCAAAGCAAGATCATAAACTCTAGGTCCAACTTCTTTATGGTGTTTTCTAACTTCCATTGGAATCATACCACCTTTTTCAGTAGTATAAGAATCTTTTTCATTAGATAAAATCTTGCCATCCATATCTACAACAGCAACACCAAACGTATGTGCAGTAGACTCTATTCCCAAAACATATCTCATAAAGATTGGGCTACAATCAACCTTATAAATAATAGCCTTCAATCACTCTCACTGCCCTTCACAGATCTACTTACAACTTTTAAGAACTCAGTGTCCCCTCTAAGTCTAATTTCACCAATTCTAATTCCAAACTTTGAAGGAACATAATCTGTAAGTCCAAACATTTTACGATTAGAATCAACATAATAATTATTCCTCCATTCACCCCTAGTTTCTTTCGTATAGGTATCTTCGACTCCCTTAAAAAGTCTCTTATACATATCATTAAACTGCAATTCAGGATTATCGATACTACGCCCCAAGTTATCATAAGAAGTGCTAAACAATAATCTATTTATTATTTCGGTTTCAGGACAAATAAATTGCAATTCTCCTTCATTCCAATAATCTCCCTCAGTGCATCCAGAGGGCCAAACATACCAATGTGTTTGAATTGCCTCAATATCTCCTATCCTATGATCTTGATTACACCCTTCGCAAGAAATTTTTCTCTTCCCATTCCCCTCATCAATTCTTTCAAGAATTTGATTTCTTTCTGTCTCATTCACCTTTAATTGCACCTCTAAACTTACCATAATACAATAATAATCCTATCTCCTTTAAAAACATATCTCATAAATTCAAATACTAATTCCGGTTTAAAAATTATTGGTATTTGCTAACAGTTGCGACACGTAGCAATTATTTCCTTTTAGATCTCATTTAGTTAGTCTAAAAGGACTATTTTTTTAAAAAATATCCTAGAGATTTTTAAAAATTCACATTTTGCGCTAGCAAACATTAATATTGCATAAAATTATAAATAGTGGGGCCCCTTTATTTACAAATGATTCAAGAAAAAGAAAAAAATTTAATAGACTTTATAAAAATGGTTTCCCCAGGAACACCATTAAGAACTGTAATTGACGATCTAATCAGATCAAATCTCGGGGCAATGATAGTTTTTGATTCTCTGGAATTAAACGAACAAAATATATTGGATGGAGGTTTTAGAATAAATTGTAGGTTTACCCCTCAAAAACTTTTCGAACTATGTAAAATGGATGGAGCTATAATAATATCAAACGATCAGAAAAGAATAATTCAAGCAAATACACTTTTAAATCCAGACTTCACAATTCACACAAACGAAACTGGAACAAGACATAAGGCAGCAGAAAGAACTGCGAAGCAATCAAAGACCTTTGTAATTGCTGTTAGTGAAAGAAGAAATAAAACAACACTATACTATGGATCTTCAAAATATTTTCTAAAAACCTCCGAAGAATTACTAAGAGCCATTAGTTCAACATTACAAGTCCTCGAAAAACAAAAAGAAATCCTAAATGAACACCTAAGTAACTTAAACGTTTTAGAAGTTTCAGAATTGGTCTCAGTAAGCGACGTATGCAAAGTTATCCAAAGGTCCGAGATGATTTTAAAAATATCTGAATCAGTAAAAAGAAATTTTACAGAGCTTGGAAAAGACGGAAGCATAATGCACATGAGATATAGAGAATTAATAAAAGGGGTAGAAAAAACAGAAAGTGAAATTTTAAGAGACTATTCAAGCCTTGGATTAAAAAGGGCAAAAACAAGACTTCTTAATTTGACATTCGAAGGACTGCTAGAATTAGAATCTTGTGCAAGATTAATATTAGAAAAACCACTAGAAGAAAGTATTTCTCCAAGGGGATATAGATTCTTATCAAACATAACATTATCCGAGAAAGAAATTTCTCAAGTAGTAATCGATTTTGGAGACCTTAATAAGATAATTTCCTCGGAGTCCAAAGACTTAGAACCAACACTAAAAAATAGAGCAATGGGAGTAAGTGAGGAAATAAGAAATATAAGAGAACAAATTTTAAGTGGAAAGGTGGTCTCTTAATGATTCCAAAAGAAAAATTACTAGAACTACGAGAGTCCTTAGAAAAAAGCACAAACCCCCTTTTCTTCTTTGATAATGACGTTGATGGACTTTGCGCCTTTCTAATTCTGAGACGTGCCCTAGGTTACGGAAGAGGAATTCCAATAAAATCCTTTCCAGATTTAAAAGGACAATACTTAAGAAAATTAGATGAATTAAATCCGGATACAATTATCATTCTAGACAAAGCAGAATTAAGCGAAGAATTCGTAAATGGCGCAATTGATAGAAACATTCAGATAATATGGTTGGATCATCACGAAACTAAAACATCTAAAGAAATAATTAACAAAACAGATTACTACAATTCTCTGCCAAGTGCAGAACCAACAACCTATATTGCATACAAGGTATTCAACAGAAAATCCGACATGTGGCTTGCAATGATTGGATGCACAGGAGACGTATATACACCCGAGTTTGCAGAAGAGTTTGCAAAAGAAAACCCAGAACTTTTTAATTCAGAAATTTCAGCGTTCGAAGCATTACATTCCACAGAAATTGGTAAAATAGCAAAAATGTTAAATTTCGGCCTAATGGATACAATAACAAACGTGGTAAATCTACTCAAATATCTTTTCAAGGCAAAAAACGCATACGACATCTTAGAAGAAAATAGGTATACTAAGCAATTTCACAAAAGATATTTAGAACTCCATGAATTTTATAAAAAACAAATACAAAAGGCCGAAGAAGAATCAACAAAAGATAATTCAATAATTTTCTCATATTCTGGATCCACAAGTATGTCCTCACAAATAGCTAATGGGCTTTATTATTCAAATCCTGATAAATTGGTTGTTGTAGGCTTCAAACGACCAGAAAAAGTAAACATCTCAATTAGGGGGGAAAATGCGCTTGATATAACAAAAAAAGCAATCGAAGATATAGAAGGTGCAACTGGAGGAGGTCATAAAACGGCCACAGGTGCAATGGTCCCAATAGATGACTGGGAATCTTTCAAAAATAAAATCAAAGAACTAACTTCTACCTAAACCCTTTTAAACCAAAAATCATTCCTAAAATTATGGATACACTAGCAATTCCAATCAATTAAACAGCTAGTCACAACCATATTCAATTATTCTATGAAAACAATACACGGTCTATGCAATATAAAAAAACTCCATAATTTAGGAAATCACTTAATTATAGATGGGTATTCTTCTTCAAAAGAAATTTTAGCCGATGAAGATTTTATAAGAAATTTCATAAGAAAATTAGTTTCTCAAGTAGAAATGACACCAATTTCTAAACCCCTTATTGTAAAATATAATTCAAAGGACCCACATCAAAACGGAGTAACAGGAACAATCATCCTAGCAGAATCAAATATTACAATTCACACCTACCCACATTACAATTTTTTCTGCCTTGACCTCTTCTCATGCAGCGAATTCAAAATAGATAAAACAATAGATTATTTAATATCCGAACTTAAAATAACCAAATATAAGAAAAAATTAATCAAAAGGGGATTTTACGATGAAGAAAATTAATGCAATAAAAATCACAAAAAACCAATTAGTAACAGATTTAGTAGCACAGATGAAAGAAGCAGGATTTGGCGCAAGAAAAATTGGGATAGCGTCAAACATTGCAAACAAAATGTTTAGTGAACAAGACTGCAAAGTTTTCTTAGGACTTGCCGGGGCAATGGTTCCTGCAGGAATGAAACAAATACTAATTGATTTAATAAACAAGAAACATATAGACGTTCTAGTCACAACAGGGGCAAATCTAACCCATGATTTAATTGAAGCTCTAGGAGATGAACATTATCACTGTGATACTTGGAACGATGATGAATTCCAAAAAAAAGGATACGACAGAATGTATAATGTCTTTATGAAAAATGAAGTTTATGAAAAATTAGAAAACTTCTTTGAATCTAATTGGGAAGAATTAAAGAGTACCACGAACTTAAAAGATTTCATAAAAAAAATAGGAGAACTTCTTCCTGAAAATTCAAACAGTATCTTAAAAGCCTGTTACAATAATTCAGTAGATATTTATTCTCCAGCACTTGCAGATTCTGGAATTGGACTTATGGTCTGGGGAAGAATAGCCTCGGGGAAAAAGATCTCTATTGATGCATTTGACGATATGAAAGAAATAATAGATACTGCATGGACTGCCAAAAAGAAAGGGGTAATTTATATCGGTGGAGGGACTCCTAAAAACTTCATTCAACAAAGTTTACAATTTTCAAGCGGTGCAGACTATGGAATACAAATAACAACCGACTCGGCAGCCAGCGGAGGGTCATGAGGAGCTCCATTAGCTGAAGGAAAATCCTGGGGAAAATTAAAGAGTGATGCTGAATTCGTAGATTTTAAATGTGATGCAACAATTGCAA
>JADFNI010000024.1 GCA_022563455.1 Nanobdellota archaeon | reverse complement strand
TAATTGAACAATGCTCGGAAGTAAACTAGCCATTGCGTACAAGGCTCCAACCTGACTAGCAGTGGCATTCAAAAACAATGCAAATGCCGACAAATAAGAAACCCCAAATCCCCCAGAAAGAGAAGAAACACTCCCTTCAACAACACTTTCTTTCAGAGCTTTTTTTATTTTCTTTTTAATAAGTGGATGATCCTCACTAACCTTTACAGTAAAATCATCTGCCTCACCAACTTTCATAAAACTTAATAGGAATTAGCTTATAAAAAAGTAATGGATCAGAAACTGTTAGCGCAAAATTTATTTACGAAGACCCATATAAAAGAAAACGATAACTAATGACTATAAAAATTATTTTGATTTAATGTGGAAAATTGCTAAAAACCAACATTTAAAAAGAAAAAAATTCTTAAAATTTCAATGGCAGATAATCCAAATAGTTTAAGGCAAGTAAGGTTTAACAAATTTACCCACAGGGGCGAACAAGAAGAACTACCTCATGAATGGGTCTTTTTGATACTTAATCAGCCTCAAGAAATTAGTCGAATTGAAGAAAGAATATATGAAGAATTGAGAAAGTCTACTCCCTATATGGATGGTATTGCTTGCTCAGATCCAACAATATTTGATCATGAAAATGCAGTTCGAAGAAAGACAGAGAATCTTCATGCTAGGTATTTAAATTTCAGAAGTCAGGCTAGAGAAATATTAAGCTTTAGCAATATTTATAACTCAAGGAAATTCTATGAAGATAGAAATTTAAAAAGATTCACTGACGTAGAGTTTGACGCTTACATAGCTTCTTTCCAAAGAAAAAACGGCATATATGTCCCAAAAGACTAACTTTAAATATCAATATTTCTCTCCCCTATTATGGCAGAAAAGTTTTACATTACAACCGCAATTGATTACGTAAATGCAAAACCACACATAGGTCACGCATTCGAGAAAGTCCTAGCGGATGCTATAGCAAGATTTAATTCCCAAAAGGGTAAAGACGTTTTCTTTCTAACTGGGGTAGACGAAAATGCCCAAAAAAATGTAGAAGCAGCAATTAAAGAAGGAGTAGATGTAAAAGAATTTGTTGATAAAAATGCAAATCTTTTTATTGATTTATGCGAAAAGCTAAATATCAAATATGACAAGTTTGTAAGAACAACAGCAGAAGAACATAAAACAGTTGTCCAAGAAATAATAAACAAAATAATCGAAAACGGAGATGTTTATGAGGGGGACTACGAAGGAGACTACTGTACAGGATGCGAGTTATATCTAACAAATAGAGATTTAATAGATGGAAAATGTAAAGAGCATGATAGAGTTCCTGAACACAGAAAAGAAAAAGCACACTTCTTCAAACTAAGCAAATATAGAGAACAATTAATCGAATTAATCGAAGATTATGTCGTTCCAAAACAAAAAAAGAACGAGATATTATCTAGATTAAATGAAGATCTAAAAGACCTATGCATCACAAGAAGTGGATTAGACTGGGGAATTGATTTTCCAAAAGATAACAATTTCAAAGTATACGTTTGGGTAGATGCTTTAATAAATTATATCTCAGGAGCACCAAATGAATGGCCAGCAGATTTACACGTCATAGGAAAGGGAATAAATTGGTTCCATTCAGTAATCTGGCCAGCAATATTATTATCGGCAGGTTACGAGCTACCAAAAAAACTCCTTGTCCATGGCTACCTAACTATAGATGGGAAAAAAATATCAAAAAGTATTGGAAACACAATCGATCCAAAAGAATTGGTAGAAAAATACGGATGCGACGCCGTAAGATTTTCCCTTCTTAGATGCAGCGTCTTTGACGACTCAGATTATTCAGAAGAAATTCTAATAGAAAGATACAACAACGAACTAGCAAACAAACTAGGAAACTTAGTCTCAAGAGTTTCCACTCTAGCAGAAAAATATGGAATTGAAGAAACAGAAAACAACTTAATAAAGAAATTAAATGAGAAAAGTATTAACAAACATTTCGAAGAATTCCGAATTGATAAAGCATTAAATGAAATCTTCGCATTCATAGATCTATGTAACGAATACATCCAAGAAAAGAAACCTTGGGAAACTAAAGACAAAAAAGTTTTATTTGAATTAGTAGAAGCCTTAAAAAAAATCTCAGTTCTATTGGGCCCATTCATCCCAGATTCAGCAGAAAAAATTGCAGAAATTTTTAAAACAAATAATATTAAAAAATCAGATATAATCTTTAAAAAAATCGAAGAACAATAATGGAAAACATAAAAGAAATATCCCAAATAGAATACGAAGACTTTACAAAACTTCAACTAAAAGTAGCAAAGATAACAAACGTAGAAGAAATAGATGGGGCAGATAAATTATACAAATTAACTCTTGATGCAGCAGAAGAGAACCCAAGAATAATATGTGCAGGAATAAAAGAATACTACACAAAAGAGCAATTACAAGGAAAAACAATAGTAATCATTGCAAATCTAAAACCTAGAAAGCTTAGAGGTATAGAATCAAACGGAATGCTCCTTGCAGCTTCAAACGAAGATCATTCTAAAGTTTCTTTACTAAGCCCAGACCAAGATATGGATCCTGGATGTATTGTTAATTAAAATCTACAACCCAAAAATCCTCTCCAAAAATCCTCTCCGAACTTCAACTTCTTCACCACTAACTTTTCTAGCAATTTCATCATACTTTCTAGAAACCTTACTTCTAGGATGTGTATGGACAACTGCGTCTCGCAGATTCAAAGCTTCCTTAACGCTCTTGTCTTCTGGAACAACTCCAATAATCTGAGCTTCAAGCATAGATTTAATTGAAGACAAAGGCATCTCATACTTTGCATTAACATGCCTGGTAACAACAACCCCATTTACTTCTTTTCCAAGATTCCTAGCAACCTTTACAGCCTTCAAAGCATCAGTCACTGCTGGCATCTCTGGATTAGTCACAATAATAATTTCATCTGCCGCACTAAGTACAGCCATTACTTCATCCCCAAATCCTGCAGCAGAATCAATAATTACAAAGTCAAAATTTTTAGCAAGTTCTTTAGTAATACCAGCTAGTTTTTTAGTATTAAACTTTGTAAGTTCCTTTACAGATAAACTCGAAGGAATAATTTTCATACCACTTGAATGTTCATAAATCGCTTCTTCAATCGTAGCCTTACCTTTCAAAACATGATTCAATGTAACAGGAACAATCGGAGCCCCCAATTGAAGGCCAACATTGGGTGTGTTGAGGTTAGCGTCTAAAATTACTATATCCTTATTTAACTTATTTAAAGATGCTCCAAGATTAATAGCAGTAGTGGTCTTACCAACGCCACCCTTCCCTGAAGTTATAACAATTATCCTAGCCATTTTATTTTTAGTAATTATATCAGAAAAAATCCCTTTATAAATTTAATTCTATTAGGTTTGATATATCTAGAGGATATACTTAGAACTCACAAGAGGCGTTTTTTAACTTCACCCATAAATTTCTCAACAATATCATAATATTCTGCTAATTTTTCAAGATTAATTACAGTAGTTTTTCCAGGTTCAATTACTTTTAGATTAACATTTTTTCTAAATTCACCCTCCCTGGTTTTGTTAAGGTCCGGAACTCGCCTAAAGAATATATAAAGCGGAAGAACTTCCTGAATTTCCTCAGATTTCTTATAATATTTTCGAATAAATCCAATTCTTTCTTTTGGAGTTGCAGGCATCCTTGGAATCTTTCCATTTGAAACATCCTTTTCAAGAATAGTGTCAAAACTAAGTTCAATCAAGCTTTTCCACCGAGCAAGTAAATTCAATATAACGTCACAAGTCTTGGTATACTTTAAACTAACGTACATTAAATGATCGGCACTAGTCTTTTCCTTAATAATTTCTTCAATCATCTAAAACGTCAACCTTCACACGAACTCTTAGCAAGTCTAGCTCCTTTTTATACTTTACCCCTTAATAATTAAAAAATGCTCTTTTCCGGAAACCTATTTATTCCAGCTTTAACAGAGTCTATAAATTCTGAGAGTCTTTTACTAGTAAGAATTTTATATTTTCCTTCAACCAAAAGAATTATTTTATTTCCCCTAATAAATTCAATATGAGAAGTTTTTTGAGCCTTCTCAATTTCAAGAGTTTTAAAAATATTAATGATAGTTTTCTTATCCATATACTTTGGTCCAATTTTTTCCATAAAAATTTTAAGATTTTTATCACTACTTTTTCCGCCTTTCCCCTCAAACAAAAGATAAGACCTAATGAGTGCAGAAGTTGCACGAGCAAGTTCATTAATAACTCCCACCAAAAATCTCTTTTCCTCAAAGTCAGAGTAACTTTTATACATTCTAGAAGCAACTGTCAAATGATATTTTGATTCATGTAGGTCCTTCATATAATCCATACTAAATCAGAATAATAAAGCTTTTTATTAATTAGTATACTAAACCTTACCCGCAAAAGTATCTCTATAATTATTTAAGAGAGCATTAAAGTTTTCTTTTTCTTCCATCGAAGCCAATGATGCCTCAATATTTCCCAAAACAAATTTCGCCAAATATTCATTAAATTCTTCCCTCATCACTCGATAAAAAGATTCTCTTCTAGCCCACGTCTTCATTTTTCGAATTGCGCTTCTATGCAACTTTGCACTTTTTAATGATTCTTTTCTCATTTTCATTTGTTCAGAAGAATCAAGCAGTCTCCATCCATAACCTCTTGATTTATCTCTAACTTTCATAGGATAATTTCTTAGACAATAAGCAACTTCAACTTCCTCCAACCTTCTTCCAATATAGTTCAAATCTACCAAATGGGATTGAAGTCCCTCATTACTATTTTTTACATAATCCTCACTAATTAAATCATCAATTATACTAAAAACCTTAAATCTTCTTTTCGTTGGCTTAAAAGAACTTTGAGCATCATACCTAAGTCCATTAGTAACCAAATGCTCAATTCTTCTTTGAATTTGAGTAGAATCTCCATTTCTCATAAAAGTAACACATCCAACCTCTTTAAAATAATTTATATTCTATAGATTATAGAATTAATCCCTCAATTTCATTATCGCCCCAGCAATATCCCCATCATTTTCCTCAAGAAAACTTCTAACTTCCTCACTACTCTTTCCAGTTTTTTCTACAACCATATTAACATCTTCTTCAGAAAATGAGTCCATTGATTCTTCTCGAGCTTCCCCACTCACCTGGTAAGTCTCTTGCCCCTGCATTTTAACCCTCATCACACTAGGTTCCTCAATAATAATTCGAGAGTCGCTCATTTCAAATATAACTTTGCTAACTGGAAGATTCGTTTGACTTATTCCCATCTTCTTCATCATTCCCTGCATTTGCGAAGCATTCATTCCAGGTATCATACGACTCCTGGAAAAATATATTTAAGTGAAATAACAAAAATCACAACAACAATTATCAGCCCAATAACTACTTGAGGGCCAAATTTAATCTTAGAATCATACTCCTCATTATAACGCATTAATCCACCGAACCCGGCAGGCATGTTATTTTGTTCTTGTGCCATGTTTTAGATTAATTTCTTTAATTTATAAGGGTTACTATTAATTAATTATTCCAACCAACCAATCGATCCTTCGAAACACAAAAAGGCTTGCCCATAAATATTTCATTCTCATTTTTTCGAGACAACCCATAGGATTTTCCAAACCGAACACATATTTCATTAATCCACTGCCAATGTTCCAAGGGAAAAAGTTTAACCAAATCATTCTCGACTTTATCAGGATATCTAGATTCAGTCCATCCAAGTTTCCAAGAAATCCTATGAACATGTGTGTCAACACCAATAGCATTTGCTCGATGCGCTTCTGTTAGATAAACATTTCCAACTTTTCTCCCAACCCCCGGAAATTTCATAAGCCCTTCAAGCGAAGTAGGGATTCTTCCACTACCAATCATCTTCGCAGTCCGAATAATCCTAGAAGCCTTAGTTGGTGCATAATTAACCCTAGAGATTATCTTTCGAACGCTGTATTCAGTTGCTTTTGAAAGATCAATCATCCGAGGATACCTTTCAAACAAAACATCACAAGCTTCAATAGTCACTTCGTCCCTAGTCTGGGCCGATAAAATTGTCGCAATAAGCATCTGATATTTCTGTGGCCACTGAGCAGCAAGCCTCATCTCCACCACACCTTTCTTCTTTTTATTAAGTTTATCTAGTGCTTTTAATTGTCTTACTGCGAGTTTAGAATTCATCACTTCTTAATCCCAATTTTCTTTGCCCCACCCATATATGGTTGCAATATCTTAGGAATTTTAATCGATCCATCCTTTTCTTGATAGTTTTCTAATAAGCAACACATAGTCCTTTGAACAGACATTGCAGTCCCATTTACAGTATAGGAATGAAACAGTTTTCCTTTTTCTTGATATCTAATATTAAGTTTTCTTGATTGATAAGTTGTAGCACTACTAGTACTCCCAAGTTCCCTATATTTCTTTTGAGAAGGAAACCATCCTTCTAGATCATATGTTCTAGCCATAGTTCCTCCAACTTCTCCACCACACAGAGCAAGGACCCTATAAGGGATTTTAAGTAGCTTAAAAATTTCCTCCTGGTTTGAAATTATTTCATCAAATACTGCTTGCTCATCTCGTTCAGCACAAAACACAAATTGCTCAATTTTTTCAAATCTATGAACTCTAAATATCCCCTTTGTATCCTTTCCATGACTCCCAGCCTCCTTTCTAAAACAAGAACTTAGTCCAGCGTATTTTAAAGGATTTTTTAAATTAAGATTTTCATTTTGATGCATTGCCGCAAGTGAATGTTCGCTAGTTCCAATTAAAAACAAGTCTTCATTTTCAATTTTATAGATATTTTCTTCAAAATCTGCAAGACTAACAGCTCCACCCATAGATTGTTTATTAAGCATATATGGGGGCTGTATCGGCAAAAAGTTCTTCTTCATAACAACGTCTAACGCAAATCTTTGCAGAGCCAAATTCAATAATACTAAATCCCCCCTTAAATAATAAAACCTAGATCCAGCAACCAAAGAACCCTTTTTAGAATCTACAAGAAAAAGGTCCTCAACTAAATCAACATGGTTTTTAATTTTAAAGTCAAATTTAGGAATTTCCCCCCATTTTCGAAGCTCAACATTATCCTTCTCTTCTCCTCCACTAGGAACTGATTCATGCATCATATTAGGGATCCTAATCATAATTTCTCTAATTTCTTTCAAATATTTAGAAGTTTTAGCCTCAACTTTTGAAATTTTAGCAGGAATTTTCTTAGCTTCACTAATAAGTTTTGAAGCCTCACCTTTAGACCCCTTCTTCATAAGTTCGTTTATAGAGGCACTAATTTTATTTCGAGAACTTCTAAGATCATCGACTTTTTTCTTCTCTTTTCTCCATTTAAGATCCAAGTCAAGAACTTTATCAACTAGTTCTAGTTTATCCTCTTGAAATTTTTTCTTTATATTTTCTTTAACTAGTTTCGGATTCTCTCGAAGAATTTTAATATCTATCATAAAATAACATTATCAGTTGAATATTTAAATTTACTTAAAGTTATTCAAACAATATTATTTAAAAATAATAAGGTCCCACATGGTTACAAATGGTTACCACTGGAAAATTGTCCATCTCTATGGCAAAATTTGTATCTACTAGGCGTGGACAACTTTTTTGAGAAAGACTTATAAGCCACTAGAAACTCTGATATATACATTACAAAGTATATGTTATAAACAATGGGAGACAGTTTCGATTTATTTTTCAGAAGAAAGCCAGCAATGATGCTCATAGCCCTAAAAAAGGTAACAAGAGCAAAATATGGAAGTCAATTAGCAAAAGAAGTAGATTGCACATATAGTCACGCAGTAAAGATCTTACAAACCTTAGAAGAATTAGGCCTAGTGTCTTTCGAAAAGAAAGGAAGAATAAAAATAATCAAACTCACAAAAAAAGGAACAGAAGTCGCAGAAAACATCGAAGCGATAAGAAAACTTGTTGGCTAATTTCATATATAAAACCAAACAAATTCTTATAAACCTTAATTATTAAATGCCCATATGAGTGAATTATTTAAACCAATAATCAAAATAGAGCAATATTCTGTTATTAGGCCTTTAAGTTCGAAAGGCAGATACGGTGAAGATTGGGGTTATCGTGTTAGTATAGATAGGGGGTTTGGAAACACTGTTTTTTATGATGTATTTGCTAGAGAAGATGGAGATAAAATAAAGATTCTTGAAATGGATGCAACTGAAGATAAAACTGCTAGTAAACAAGTAAGTTCATTTAGTATAGGTCCAAATGAAATTGGAAAATCACAAGAACTTTCTAACTCTTACATGTTGGCCTTAGCAAGGTTGGCAGCAAAAGAAGGAGTTAGGCATTTCACCCCAACTTTAGAAGATATGACAGAGGATATAGTATAATTTTTAAGTCTCTAAATCATCTAAAATTAAATAGTTCAAAACTTAACTTTCCCACTTTTCTTAAGGAGCCCCTTTCCACCAAAGAAGATTATTATAACAAATCCTACTGCAGAAATAGCCATGCCCCGAGCTCTATGAACAAGGCTTAGTAAAAGTCCAATACTTCCACTCCCCATCAAAATATAAAAGAGCCCACTTTGTCCAGCTTCAAGAGCTCCGAGTGCCATTGGTGTTGGAACCAAATTCGTAACCCCGATGACTACGACAATAAGTATAACATCTAAAGAAGTACTAGCAACTCCAAAAATTAACAAAAGAAATTTAAATTCAAGCAAAAACAAAAGGGCAGACATCACATAAAACATATAACTAATAAAAAATTCTCGTTTATGATTTATCACAAAGTCACTAAGTCTAGCATCAACATCTTTCAAATGCCCAGACATCTTCCTCATTCTCTTTTTACTAAAAATCATCTTGAATAAATTATAGAAAAATCCCTTATCATTATTTAACCTATAATAAATATATGACAAAATAGCAATTGACAAAAAGACTAAAACAATCAACCAGGTCCTAACAAAATTTGGCATATTTGGAACGAAGAACAATAAAATAATTCCAACGATTCCAAAAGTGAGAGCCCCCGCATACTCCATATATTTATCTAGGACAATACTTGCAGTCCCAGTTTTATAGTCTACATCTGCCTCTTTTTTAAGCATATATATTCGAAGAGGTTCCCCACCAATCCGAGCAGACGGCGTCACATAGCTTACAGCATACCCAGCAAATTGAATTTTCAAAAGCGTCAAAAAATTGACCTTATGACCATATCCTCGAAGTATCGCCTCCCACCTCCAAACCAAAGGAAACGTCGCAAAAAGAGTAACAACAATATAAAGCCATAAATATTTAGCATTAAAGTTCGAGCTAATTATGTCAAGCGAATCAATCCCAAAAAAGTAAAGACTGTAAAAAAACAAAACAACGCTACCAACAAGTAAAGCCAGTTTAACCTTATTCACCCTCATCCTTAAGACAATATTTTTTTGTTTAAAAACATGACCCTGGGAAGATCACTAGAGAATCGAGTATCTATTCGGTTGAACCCTTGGGTTCAAATCAACAAAGTGACCCTGGGAGGATTTTACTCACAAATCACTCTTGAGAATTTCATATTAGTTCAAGAGCAAGTCGCTCGCCCCCGACTGTCGGAACTTCAAGTGACCCTGGGGGGATTTGAACCCCCGACACCTAGATTAAGAGTCTAGTGCTCTGACCAGGCTGAGCTACAGAGTCATAACTTAATATCCAAAATTCTATTTAAAAAACTTCCCACCAAACAATTTACGCTAACAACCTAAATTAATCATCAACCCTAATAACATTCTTACACTTAAGACATTCATAAAACTTAGACTCCGGCTCATCTCCAGATCTCATCTGCCTAATCCAAAAATAAGATTTCTTATGATTACATTTCTCACAATCATAGTCAGTTATAGGATGAACTTTTCCAACATTTTCGTCAACCACAGCCACAGAAACAGCTTCATCAATAACCTCACTAGTTTTCATGACAATCTTTCCTTTTGCAGTATAGTTACATCTAGTACAACCAAACTTGGTCTTTTTCATCATCAAAATTGATCCACACTTAGGGCAAAATTCCATGTTCTTATTTCAATAACCCACCCATATTTAAACCTTTATAATGACCAAAATAAGGTTATATTATGAACATTTTAAATTCATACTTTTGATCCAGGATTTCCAAAAGCGTATTTCTTTCCGTCCTCATCAGTCTTGCCAGAATAAGGTTTTACAGGTTTTAGTCTAAAAGAACTCCCATAATTAGTATTTGCCTCGCTATGCCTATTTGAAAAATAAAGTGCCCTAGCTGAAAATGCCCCAAGAGGATCATAATGCATCCTCAGAGGAGCTACTGACGAAATAGTGTAATATCTATCCCCATTATTCTTAAGCGATTTATGCCTTTCATATTTTATACTCATAATTTAAACAATAAATCAATACTTTTTAAATTTATTTAACAAAACCCTCGATTTCCAGGGCTTCTTCCAGGCTCAAAAAATATAAGCTTCGCCCATCCAACAAATGGGACTTTAAACAACGCTTTTCCAATAAATTGGGATTCAGTTATGATTCTCTCACTTGAAAGTTGATTATTATTTGTTTTATAATTATCCCCCTTAGTTGAATAAGTAGCATCTGCTCTAACGACACGATGAATCAATGGATAAGCAGCTCCCCCATTGAAGATCAAAACTTCTCCAATTTCAATATTCTTCGCCCCAACAACAAAAATAACATCGCCTTTACTAAACCCGTTTTGAAAATCCCAGTCTAAAGTATCGTCAATAGTTATATCATTATCAGCATAAACTGGACTTTCCAAAATTTTTTCAAACCCATTTTCATAATGATACATCGAACACGATTCAACGATTACAAGAGGCAAACTAGTTCCAGTAACTAAAGAGAGTCCTGGAAAAAATATAAACTTGATAAAAATAAAAGCGATAACTAACGTAACAATAAAAGACGACCAAGTGTCTTTCTTTAAAAAATCGTACGCCCCCCTAATTATTTTCATATACTATTATTTCAAAGTTCCTTTATATGCCTTCCTAAGTAAGTTTATTAATGAGGGTTATTTATTTGGCTTATGAAAAAGAGGATACATAGACACATCAAAAAACATAAGCAAGTATACAAACATGTTCCCGTAGTGTTAATTCTCTATATGTTATTTAGTCTTTCATTGTTCCTTGGCCTACAGATAAATCCAGTATATGGCGACACCGGAATAATGTTAACTGCGATACTTAGTATTCTATATATTTATACACATACAAGAAAAGTAAAAAAGTTTCCAAATCATAATCCATTAAGAAAAAGCAAAAGAACACATTAGGTACATTAATAAAACCTAATTTTCTAAGTTTAAGATGGTGATTAACAAATCTATTTTAAAATTTTCAGGAATTTCAGCAGTCTTTGCATCCCTTTGCTGTTTATCTCCCTTACTCTTAGTAATATTTGGAATTTCAACAGTTAGTTTCGCAGCATCCCTAACAGATAATTTATATGGAAACTATAAATGGTACTTCAGGGCAGTTGGATTAATTTTTCTAACAATTTTCATGGTTTTATACTATCGAAAAAAAGGAATCTGCACAATAGATGAAGCAAAAAAGCAAAGAACAAAAATAATCAACGAAATCCTAATAGCACTAATCTCTTTCGTAATCTTATATGTAATTTTCTTATATGTAATCGTAGAATGGGTCGGCAAATTGTACGGTATTTGGGGATAATACCACAACCCTTAAATAGTATATATCCCCTGTATACACATGGAAGATCTCTTTAGTCATACTATTCTTTGCAAGGGCTGCAACAAAAAAATGAAAGAAACTCTCCTTCGTAAAAATGGATTCAATCTTCGAGCTCTCATTTGTAAAGCTTGTAACAAGCAAATCATTCATCCAAGCGATTTACATGAGTTTGAAGAATTCAAAAAGTTAAAAGAAAAAGAATACGAAGTCAAAATGAGGATGGTCGGAAATTCTTACACCGTTTCAATTCCAAGAGAAATAGTATCTTTCATGAGAGAACAAGAAAAAATGATTGACGACATGGTAAAACTTTCTTTTCAAGATGCAAGAAGACTAAGTTTAATATTTCATACTGAAGAAAACCAAGATGAATTTCGAAATAGGCCAAACAGAAGAATTGTAAGATCTAGGGAAGTAAGTGTTATAAGAAATGGAAAACAAATTTATCACAAAAAAGAGTTCCATGATTCCGCTAACCCCGAAAAGAATAAAAACATAGTATTCAAGGAATGATATTAAGAAAATGGGAGAAAACAATGCAGTGAAAAGTCGAATAAAACTCCGAGTTGTAGAAGCTCTTCAAGACGACGCTTACAAGGGAATCGCAAGAATAGATTCAAGTCTAATGAGAAAACTAAGTCTTGAAAGGGGAGACATAATTTTAATTAAAGGAGATCGTGAAACTTTTTCGATAGTTGATAGAGCATATCCTGCAGATATGGGCGAAGAAATTATTAGAATAGATGGAATAACTAGAAAGAATGCAAAAACAGGAATTAGTGAGTCTGTAGAAATTCGAAAGGCAGAAATTAAAGACGCTAAAAAAGTAACTCTAGCCCCTGCACAACATGGGATAGTTATTCAAGCAGAACCAGAAAGTTTCAAAAGAGGATTACTCGGAAAACCTGTAATCAAAGGAGATATTGTAGTCATTGGAGGGAGCCAAAGAAGAAGAGACATAATGGCTTCGGACGGCCTCGGAGATTTATTCGGCGGAGAAATGGGAGAAATATTCAATCAAATGGGATTCGGAGGAGTTCCAGGTGGCATAACACAAATTAGGTTTGGAATAATCTCTACAAATCCAAATTCCCCTTGCATGATTACAGAAACTACTGAAATAGTTTTAAGCTCAAAAGCAGTAGATATTTCAGAGGATTCAATCCCACAAATAACTTATGAAGATATTGGAGGCTTAAGTAGTGAAGTAAAAAAAGTAAGAGAAATGGTGGAACTTCCACTTAAAAGACCTGAAATTTTTTCTCGTTTAGGAATTGATCCCCCACAAGGAGTTCTACTTTATGGTCCATCAGGAACCGGGAAAACTTTATTAGCAAAAGCCGTAGCAAATGAATCAGATGCACACTTTATTTTATTAAATGGCCCAGAAATAATGTCAAAGTTCTACGGAGAATCTGAAAAGAAAATTAGAGAAATATTTAGTGATGCAGAAAAAAACGCACCCTCAATTATATTTATAGATGAAATAGATTCTTTAGCTCCAAAAAGAGAAGAATCCGGAGGAGAAGTTGAAAGAAGAGTTGTTTCCCAGTTACTTACAATGATGGATGGACTAAAATCTAGGGGAAAAGTAGTTGTTATTGGAGCTACAAACAGGCCAAATGCAATTGATCCAGCATTGAGACGTCCTGGAAGGTTTGACAGAGAAGTAGAAATCTCCGCCCCAGATAAGGAAGGAAGATTATCAATTTTAAAAATTCATACAAGGGGAATGCCTTTAACAAAAAACGTTGACATAGTAGATCTTGCAAGGAGAACACATGGATTTGTCGGAGCAGATATAAGTTCATTAGCAAAAGAGGCAGCAATGAATGTTTTGAGGAGAAATATTGATAAATTAAACGTAGAAGAAGATAAAGAAATTCCTCAAGAGGTTTTAAATGAATTAAGAGTCTCAAAAAAAGACTTTGAAGAAGCTCTAAAGATTGTAAGACCGTCAGCCATGAGGGAAGTCTTAGTAGAAACTCCCTCAACTAAATGGGATGATATAGGGGGAATAGACGAGGTAAAAAGAGACTTAAAAGAAGCAGTTGAATGGCCTCTCAAGTTTCCAGATTCGTTTACTCGAATGGGGATAAAGCCTCCAAAAGGTGTCTTACTCTATGGCCCTCCGGGAACTGGAAAAACCCTCCTAGCAAAAGCCGTAGCAAACGAATCCGAAGCAAATTTCATTCAAGTAAAAGGTCCAAGCTTACTAAGTATGTGGGTCGGAAAGAGTGAAGAGGGAGTTAGAAAAATATTTGAAAGAGCAAGACAAGTATCTCCTTGCATAATTTTCTTCGACGAAATAGATTCCTTAGCTGGAAAAAGGGGTGGTGGAATGGGTTCAGGACAAAAAGTAACGGAGAATGTGCTAAACCAAATGCTCTCAGAAATGGACGGTATAGAGGACTTAACAAACGTAATTGTAATTGGAGCGACAAACAGACCAGATATTCTAGATCCAGCATTAATGAGACCAGGAAGGTTTGACCGAATAGTATACGTTCCAGTTCCAGAAGAAGAAGGAAGACTTCAAATTTTAAAAATCCATACAAAGAATATGCAAATTGAAAACAAAGAAAATCTAATCAAAGATTTAGCAGAAGAAACTGAAGGTTACACAGGTGCAGATTTAGAATCGTTAACAAGAGAGGCTGCAATGCTTGCTCTTCGAGAAAATATCGAGGCTAAAAAAGTCTTGAAGAAGCATTTCGACGAAGCCTTGAACAAAGTTCAACCTTCAGTTTCAAAAAACGACCAAGAAAGATATAAACAAGTTGAACAAAAATATCTAAAATCAGCAAGAGCAGGTTTAATTAATCCAAGTGCATCATATGCTGGCTAACTAATCCTTTGTAGTTACCAAAATCTCGTTTTCAGCCGCCAAAAAAGTGTTCTCCATTTGACTAACAGCAGTGCCACTGGTCTCAATTAATAAAGGATACTGATAAAAAATCCCTTGCTTTTCTAAATCCATAAAAACAAATCTAAGTCTATTAAATCCTCCCCTTTCAACCCACCTCATACAAAATGGTCGAGTCTTAAAGTTTTCCTTAACATATTCTAGGACTTTTCGTGAATCAGGATCTCTAACTTTTTTATCCCAGTCGTCAATTGAATAAATTCCTCCACCAAGCCCACTTTTTATTTTTCCAGAACCTTTAGTAATAAAAGATTCACTAGCAAATCCAGTGTCTTTAATTATAGTATTCATATCATTTCGATAATTTGGAATAGTAAATCCTGCATGAATAATATCCTTTGCAACCTGATGACCTGATAATCCATCAATCAAATTATATTTTGTTTCATGTTTTTTGTTCCAAGACTCCAGTGCATTAGTTGCAGCTTCCCCAACCTCGTGAACTCGCATCCCGTAAGAAACAACTCCCATAACTGCATCAAGCATACTTCTATTACATTCAATCATATCTTTATATCGGGAGTCTTCGCTAAAGTCCATTGAAAAAGCAGTATCAGCAAAATAACCATTAATTGTAACTCCAACATCAAATGTCAATAATCCAGAAACGACATATTCATCTCCAGTTACCGGTGTGTAATGTGCAGCAATTTCATCAATACATAAATTAACTGGAAATCCAAGTTCTCCTCCGAGCTCAATTATTTTGTCATCAATAAGTCTCGCTATATCAATTAACTTCATTCCAGGTTTAATAATTTCTCGAGCATATGCCTTAACCTGAATCGCAATTTCCCCAGCCTTCTTATAAGATTCAATTTCTTCTCCATCCATCTTTTCTAGAAATATTTAGAGCTTTTATTTGTTTCTAAAAAACTTAGGGGAAACAGAAATACTACTTTCCCGAAACAGTAAGACCATTAGCCGAAACAGAAATAAATCTACATTCTTTCTTCTCATCACCATAATATGATCCTTGAAGTGTAATAGGCTCATTATCAGAATCATTAATTTCAGATTGAATAATAGTTTTTGCAGCTAAATATTTATTCTTTCTATGTCCAATACTACTTCCGGAATTATCAACCCCCCACCCCTCCGCGGCTTTGCAAAGAATTGAAGATCCATACCCATCATTCAAAACTACTTGCAATCCAGTCCAATATTGTGTAAACCCTGTCTCTACAGATAATGGTACTCCGGAGATCGTTTCTGAATAGGTAGGATTTTGTCTAGAAGAATGAGTGCTACCAATATCTGAATCATTATAATAATCCTTACAACCAACTCCAAAAGCAAGATTTCCTACAAGAACGAGACTAGCTAACTCATTTCTGATATTCATAAAATATATTCCCAAAATTCATTTATAAATATTTATACACTCTAATTTCTAATTTCCCTTACGTCGTCTTTCTTTTGGCAAAAATCCATAAAGGGTTTTCGAATCATTTCCAATTTTTGCAGTTCCAATAAAATCCTTAGAGTCCGCAGACTTAATTGCAAAAAATCCCTTCAAACCTTCAAATTCTAAAGCCTGCTCCTTAGTTAACTCAACATTTTTTCCTTCAAACCAAATTCCTTCTTGTTCCTCTGTCAAAACAATCACCTTTTTAGTTATTTGATCTCTCCACGTATGAAGCCCATCAAGACTAAGACGCACTTCTCGAACCCCATGACGGTTAATAGTCTCTTTTCCAACATAAAGCCCAATTCCCTCAATTGGCAATATTTTCCATATATCCATTATCTCTTCCTTAGATAAATTCCCTGAATAAGCTCGGATTCCCTCTCTTCCAGTCATTATCAAAATCCC
>JADFNI010000051.1 GCA_022563455.1 Nanobdellota archaeon | reverse complement strand
TTGCAATAACAGTGTGCTTTGTACCAAAACTAGCTATTAATTCTCCGCTGGTACATCCCCCAGATACACAATCTGCAGAAGGATTGTTAACATCATAATATTCCTTTTCAGCATCTAATCCCCTCCATCCTACAGTGTAATTATTAATTACATAGGGATTTGAAGAGCCATTTACCAAGCCCCACCGAATATTGTTAACGTTGTCATAATAATTAGTAGCAATTTCCACATCACAATTTCCTGCCTCGTAACGAATACATTGCTCATAACCGCTATAATTACCTTCACAATCAATAGTAGAACTATTCCCTCCAGGATCTCCGCCACTTTGAACATTTAATGTTATAGAATCTGAAGCACTATAAGTTGAGCCATCAATTCTCTTCCCTGTAATATTTATTGATATTGTTCTAGCTCCTTCGGTATCTCCTCTTATTGTCCAAGTTCTGGTATTTCTATTTCTTCCTACAGATATATCTCCAATTCTATCTTTATCACTATCAGATCCATCAAACTCTCCAGAAGTTATTGTTAGTCCGCCTGAAACATCTAAGTCTGCAAAAAGATCATAGCCCAATAATCCTTCTACATCAATATTTGCATAAACAGTAGTGCTTGCTCCTGGTTCAACAGCCCCATTTTCTAAATAAAGATCGACATTTAATGTTGGAGTAGAAGTTTCTTTTAATACAACTATACTAATTGCATAGTCTTGAGATCCAAATAAATAACCATCTAAATCTATTTGTGAAACACATACATTCCAATCCCCAGATATTGGATCATTTAATACATACTTTTCAACATTATTAATGCTGTCATCATCTTCCGTCCAAGACAGTATAGTTCCATTTGGATACTTTAGCCATAAATCAATATCATTGTAAAGAGTATTCGTTCCATCATTAGATTTATCTCCAGGTATATCATCCCAAACTAAGGTCGTGATAAATTTATTGGCATTACTTGGAACAACAATATTATAACACCTAGTTGAGGGAATGTTTGTTGTAAAAATATTTTCATCAACGGTATTTTCATCATATGAATCAATATATTCATCGGCAAGCTTATACACTGCCCTGTCTGCATTAAGCCTTCCCCACCCTTGATTAATATTTATATTATCTGTTGTGCCTCCACCAACTGCCCCACTAATTATAAAAGCTTTAACACCTGCAGGAGAAAGAGTGGGATAAGCATAAAGTATTTGGGCAGCAACTGCAGAAACATGGGGCGCTGCCATTGAAGTACCACTCTTACTAACATAGGTATCTCCAAGAACTGAAGAAGTAATGTCTGATCCTGGAGCAAGAATATCCGGTTTTACCCTTCCATCATCCGTTCCCCTCTCACTATAATCCATTACATATAAATTATCTGAATCATAAAACCCACCATGGTTGTCATAAGTATCTGACGAAAAATAATCTCCAGTAGCTCCTACAGTTATAGCATTTTTCGAAGTTCCAGGAAAATCCACCTTCAAATATCCAGACCCCCTCCCGTAATCATTTCCTGCTGCAAAGATTACTGGAACTTTCTTCCCATTACTATTTCCCCCATTAACAGTTATGTCAACTTGTTCAGAAGTAGTACTATAGTCTCCATCTACTTGTAATGAATCTGGCCATTCTATACTCCAACTATTACTGATTATATCTGCAGAAGTTGCTTCATCATAATCATTATCGTTGTCTGGATCTAAGATATTCTCCCATATATCACTCTCATTTGCATCAGGGGCAAAGTAGCCAGTTGCATTAAAAACTCTCTGGATGACTAAATTAGCACCATATGACGCCCCAGTAATAGTTCTTCCATTATAATTTCCACTGCCAGAAATTATCCCTGCAACATGAACACCATGATCTAAAGTTCCGATCTCTGGATAATTATCGTTATCTGTATAATCCTTAGCATCATAAATATTTGTAGAGCTAAAATGAGAATGATTGTGTTCAATGCCGCTATCTATTACTCCAATAGTAATACCCGATGCAATATTTGGCTGATTCCAGACAAAATCTGCAGATATAATATTTACACTATTATCTAGCGTTAATTGAGGTTTTAAGTATATTTCTGCCTTTTTTATAGAATTTATAGAAAGTAATTCATCCACATTTCCAGAATTAACTTCAACGATCAGTCTATCCAAACCTTTCTCAATGATCTTAATTCCTTGAATGTTCTTTATATCCTCAATATCTTCATTTGTAATATCTTCATAAAAAATTAAAATAAGATCAACATCATTCGACGAGATATAGTCCCTTGATTTTTTCTTTATTTTTATATCTTCATTTATTCCAATCCACCTTATAAAATCATAAGATTTTGTTTCAAGAATGGTCTTCGGAACTCTAGCATAGTAGATATGGTCTCCATGCCAATCCAACAATTTTATTCCATCCCTTTCTAAAATTTCTACTTCTTCAGGAGAAGGATTTCCATCTTCACCTTCAAATTGAATTCTAACATAGACTTTATTGTTTTTCAAGTTAAGAGATTTAAAATGATCTTTTAATTTTTTATCTTTTAAAGGTTTGGGAACAACTTCTCCATTCTTTGTTTTGATCTTGAAAGAACGTTTTTTAGGCTCATATTTAGGCTCATTTATTTCAGTTATTTCAGACAATTCTATCTTTTTAGAATAATTATAGTACATCTCTGTGGGAAAGCCTTGTTTATTATATTTAACCCAATTCTTAGAATAATGTAATATCTTTTGTCCACTTATTCTCTCTCCAGTAATTTTATTTATTGCCCCGTAGTTTAGAATTCCATCATTAGTAGAAAATTCTAAAGAACTTGAAAATTGAATCTGGAGCATTACTAGTAAGACTACAATTAAAATTCCAACTACACCATTTCTCTCATACATATTTATACAAGTCTTATTATCCATTTTATTGTTTAATCACATATTATATTTTCAAGTATATTTGAACCCGAATCTGTTTCTCTTATTACAGCTAAGCTTGGAGAGACTTCTGGTGAAATTTTATCAACAAATCCTAATTTAGCAATCTCTTCAATTCCACCTATACTAACTCTCTCTCCATCCATTGTTCTTTCAAAGATTTCAGAAAGTTGAGCAGATTGCTCTTCGTTTAAATCTTCATAGAAAACTATATTTATATCTAGCTCTCCTGTACAGTTGTCTTCTACTACTTCCCGAATCCATTCACTCAACTTTAATATAGGATCTTCAATACCTATCCATCTAATAAAGTCATAAGATTCTTCCTCAAGGACATTTTTCGGCATTCTAGCATAATAAACATGATCTCCATGCCATTTGAATAAAAATGTGCCATCTCTTTCTAATTCTCTAACCCACTTAGGATTTGGATCCCCCTCATCCCCCTCAAACTGAATCATGACGTAAACATTTTCTTCAGTTATATCTAAATTCTTGAAATAATTATTCAATTCTTTCCCCTTTAATGGCTCTGGAACAATTTTACCATCAGCCATAGGGATCAACCATGTTCTTTTTCTTTTTTCGTATTTAGGTTCTTGGTATTCAATTATTTGTGAAGAATCAAACCTCTGAATTAGCTGAGACTTTAATGAAGAATCAACTTTAATCTCTGACTGAACAAAGCTTGTCCCAACAAACCCCAAAATTTGATAGTTACCTTCCGTTTCAGTTTTAATTTTAATACTAATTTTCTCCTCTTTATCTTTGATTAAATCTCTTTTCCAAATTAAACTTCCTTCAACCAATTCTATTCCCTCAGACAAGACAATTTCACCATTAGTGTTTTTAATATCTTTAGAAGATTTAACAACCAAACTTAATTCAGAAACATTCTCTACATTTATTTCAGATAAAGAGAATTTAACCTCTATAATGGGATTATTATAATTAAGAAGAAATAAGCCTCTAAGGGTAAGCAATAAAATCAAAAGGATTGCAAAAATGAACCAAAGCTCTTTTCTCATACACCCTGTTAACATTTGTTATTTAAATAGTTTTACCAAAAAATTGAGATATCCTTACCTAATTTTTAAAAACTTATTTTTATCACATCTTTAATGTTTTTCACTTATTAAAAGATATTTGAAAGCCAATCATAGAACTTTTCAAATAAATTCTTATTATCTTTAAGATTCAAAGACTTATTTGATAATACAATTATCTTAGAATTTTCAACCGAACTATTTGCTAAATTCTTTTCAATAATTTTATCTTCAAAAGATTCATCTTGCCATTTTTCATCTTCATCAAATTGTTTATCCTTATTCTCCACTTTATCCTTAAAAGATTCATTATCTTCTATAATCTCTGAAATAGTTATTCTTTTGATAAAAAAGTCCGCAGAATTTACAGACCCAGATTCTCCGATTGGAGTAATATCATTTAGCTGGAGAAAAATATTCTTAGTACCATCCTTATCTATATCTATTTCCCTTGTCTCATTAATAGAAAGATTAAAAGAGTCATCTATAGTAAATGCAGTTATATCGTCAGGATTGTTCATGTCTAATGTCATAACTAAGAACAGGACATAGTCTTCATTAATCTTTCTTAATTGGAGGGCATATAATTGTTCTTCAAATTCAAATTTTAACCTAGTTGTCCCCATTTCATAATTATCCCCTTGGTAAGTAATTTCAATATTTATTATTGGAATGG
>JADFNI010000002.1 GCA_022563455.1 Nanobdellota archaeon | reverse complement strand
ACTTCTCGAAGGATTCTCAGGATACTTAATCTCAATCTCAAAATAAAACCTTTCTCCTGCCTGTACATCTACATATTTCTCAGGAACATGCACAACTATGCTTAAGGCAGAGACAGAAGCCATGCCAATAAAATTTAACATATATAATAATACCATAAGAATTACAAATTTTTTCATTTTTTCTCCCTAAAAGATTTACTATCAAACCCTTTGAAGACAGCAACAAATATCAAAAGGATAATTATAAAAACAATTAACCCTGAAAATAATAAAAAGTAAAGATATTTACTCTTTAACTCTTTAACAGTGTTATCTATTACACTTTTATCTGAAACACTTACTAAAACCCAAAAATTACTCTCTTCAGGATTCCTTCCAAAGGTGTTTTCAGAAAATTCATTAACCCTAAAGCCTCCAATCGTTGGATAAAGATATCTAAAAGAAAAAATTAAATCACTTGTTTCGAATCTCCTCTCATAATAATCAAACAGAATTTCTTGGGTAATCTCCGGATAATCCTTATAAATATTTTCATCCCCTCCAAAAATAAAAGCGAATTCTTTTTCCCTGTTTGAGTGAGCAAGATAATCTCCCCCTTCATTAATTAAAAAAATCTCTTCCCCTTCCCTCTGAAAATTTCTAATATCAGCCAAAAAATAATCAGCATAAAAACTCAAGAAAACAACTCCCATTTTTTTCTTGTTTTCATCAAATACAGGAGTAGCAACTAAAACAATAGGAACATACTCTGGATTTTCTATTGTACCCCTATTTTCTATTTCTTCGTCCTTCACATTTAAGCTAATTCTAGAAATATAAAAATCTTTATAATCAAAATTAAATGCCTCAGTAAAATAAAACTCATCTTTCTCGTTGCCTAGATGTTCCTTTGTGATTACCATATAATTTTTTCTATCATATTCTACCTTTACAATTTCATTTCCTTGACCGTCGATATAACCAAGCTGATAATATGCCGTGCTTTCTTTTAAAAATGCTAAAAAATCATTTTCCAAATCGACTAAATTAACATTACTATCTTCTGTTGAGTATGCTACTTTTTTAAAACTAGATAACTTACTAAGGAAAATAAGATCATCTCCTGCAAATTGGGGAAAAACATTCACTTCAAATAAAAGAGATGTTATTCTTTGATCAATAATGTCTACAGCCTCTGCTGAATAGATTCTTATATCTCGGTCTAACTCAAAATAACCGTCAAAGATAAGAAAAAGAAATAGTATCGCAAAAAGTAAAAGAATCACTCCATACAGGAGTTTTTTATTTAAAAGATTATTATTCATCTTCCCCTCCTTAACAATACTACAATAATTAATATTAAAAGTAAGACAACAGCTCCAATTAAAATATAAACATATGTGAAAAGCGTATCAACTCTATTCCTTGTAACATTAAAACTTGAACCTACCTTTTCATCTAAGTCTCCATAATCTCTTACCAAGATATCAATTTCATGTCTACCAAATTCCATTTCATCTGGAAGAACAATAAAATCAATAAAAGATGCTTGAGTTTCCACCGCTTTCAAAGTCTTAGCAGAAGCAATAACCTCTCCATTCGCATCAACAACTTCATAAGTTAATCTTAAATCAATTCTCGTAGGGTTCTCAGGATATTTAACTGAAATCTCAAAATAAAATCTTTCTCCAGCATTCACCTCATTATATTTTTCAGGCACATGAACAGTTATACTAAGTGCCGAAACAGACGCAATACCAATAAAATTAAAGAATATTATCCCAATTATAATTATTAAACATAATTTATTCATTTTCTTCCTCCACCCTTTCTTCCCCCTCCATCTTTTTCTCCTCCACCCTTTTTTTCGTACTTAAAGTAGTGTCATTTATAGTTAAATTCCTCGTAAAAATCCATCCAAAAATTAACAAGGCTAAATTCAATATAATAATAACCGCTAAATCCTGCCTAATTTTTCCTTGCTTTGGAGTATCAAAAACTTCCTGTTCGCTGATTTCTGCAACTAAACACCACTCAACTTCCAAGATATTTACATAAGTTCCAATAACAAAATCCCCTTTAAAATCCTCAAAATATGAAATTTTTCCAATAGTTTCGGCAAAACACCTTTTTGTATTTTCTGTTTTAACTTCCTGTATAAGTAAGTCAGCTCCACCCATTTTAGAAGAGGTAATTAAAAATTTATTTTCATCAACAATATAAGAGTCTCCCGTTTTTCCAAGACCAGCTGACTCTGTAGAGATAATGTTAACAGCATTCATCGAATCTTGTAATACAATCATTCCAAGAAATCTTTCTCCTTCGTAAACCTTAGCTAAAAACAAAAGAACAAGTTCAGTTTCCCCTATCCCTAAGTAAGGACCATAAACAATTACACTTCTAGAATCTTTAGCTTCGAAATAAGCTTTTCCCAAAGGAAGTTTATTATATGCATTAAAATTCAAATTAGTCCCAAGTTCACTTCCACTATCAACTTCATAAATAACATATCCTTCAGGATTAATTAAAATTAAATTTTTATAATCAGAAATTTCTCTAAATCTTTCCATAGAATTTGTTAAATCAACTGGAGGATTATCTAAAATTTTAAATTCGTTTAAGTTAACTTTTGCTGCAACACCTAACAATACCTCGTCACTAGTCCTTACACTCGCTGAATTATAATAATCAAATTCTCCCTTATCAAAACTGTTAAAATCTACAAGAAAAGTAGATCCTGTTTCGCCTAGTCCTCTAGATACAATATTCTGAAACTCAAAATCTTCTTGTAATTCAGAAAAACTCAATTTCGGATATTTACCAACAAAAATCTCAATTTGTTTAGAAATAACATCCAAATCATTTTTAATATTCTTTTCAATAATTTCAACTCCCATTCCAACATCTCCTTGCAATAATTTCTTGACCTCAACCGAATCAGCCAAAACTAAAGCATCATGTTTTCTTTCTAAAAAATAATCATTGATTCTCTCTCCCTTAATTTGAACAGTACTAATCAAGTGATTTTCAACTTGATTATCAAAATCATTGTCAGAAGAAAAAACACTTACATAAATCTGAAATTCTACAACCATAAAAACACTGACGACAAAAATCATAAAAAATAAACTACTGTCTTTAATCATTTTCTTCCCTCCTTAAATAAATCAAAATATCTACCAATAAAAAATCCGGATAAAATCAAAATCAAAATCAAAATAACAACGATTATAGGAGAAATTATTTTTATGGGATTCTCGTCTCCTCTAACAAATCTAGAGTCTAATAAAGCATTTACATCCACAGAACCATTTATTAAACCACGCGTAACATAAAATTCAGAAATAAATTTACCACTTTCATATAAAGAAGTCAGATCATAATCACTTTCTAATTCAGTAAAGGCCTGCACATTTTCTTCTCTATTTGGAAATTTCAACCATTTAACAGAATTCTCAAACTCTTTCTTAGGAATACCAAGTTTCTTATCTATAATAATATGCGCTTCATCAGGATTTTTATCTATAAATTCAAGGGCTTCAAACAAACCATCAACTATCATTCTAACATCATTATTCCTATTCTTTACAACGTCTTCATTTAGAATTAAAACATCAGTAATAATCCTTGGAGTATCTACCGAAGTAATAAGCAATTTGTAACCCATATCAATAGCTTGTGTTTGTGTTGGCTCCCATGTGTGTCCTGCATCAATCCTGTCTTCTTCTAAGGCCTCTATTATCTTGCTGGGATGAATTTCAACAAAATTAACGCTTGCTTCTTCTACTCCAAATTTATTTAATAAAGATATCACAAATAAATGAGAATATGTATCAAGCTCCTCAACGCTTATTGTTTTACCCTCTAAATCTTTTACATTTTTAATTTCAGGTTTGCTAACTATAACATCTGCACCGTCTGAAAAATCACTAACATAAACTACTTTGACAGGGGTTCCCTGACCATTAAGTAAAATTGCACGGGGATATGTTCCAAAAAAACCATCATACCTTTTTAGCTTATCAGGTAGGTTAGAATAGTCAGATGTTACATTTATGTTTACATTTACTCCTCTTTTTTCAAAAAATCCTTTTTCAAGAGCAATAATTGCCGGAGCATATCCGGCCCATATATCAAGAAATAAAGATAATGGCTCTTTTTCACCGACATTATTTAATGGTTGTTGTGAACTCTCATAACTCTCAGATACAAAACTAAAAAAGATATAACCTCCAACCAAACCAACAAATAAAAAGATAATTGGCAAAAGTATTGATAGCTTCATTTTCCCTTTCCCCCCAAAGAATCATAAAATTTATTTTTTTCAATTTCAACCATCACGCACCAACCAGTTTCTAGAATATACTGATGTGCCCCAAAAACACTATCCCCATTATAATTTTCATAAATTCCACTGCCATCAATAAGCTCAATCTCTTGCCCCGCTCTTTCAAAATAATAATTATTATAATCTTTAAAACAATCCTTATACATTTGAGTATTAATTTCAACTATCCCCTCAAGTCCAGCAGTTACAGTTCCATCCCTATTGACTAAGTAAATCTTCCCAGATTCTTCCAAGCCAACATCACTTTGAATCCTTTGTTCAATTTGAGAATTATCAATCTGTAAAGCAATTATCCCAAGAATGTCTTTTTTCCCGCTTACACTCAAAGAATCAACTAAAACTGGAGTTGTAACAAAAACAGACAATTTTTCATTTCCACTATAATATCCAGAATCAAAAATTCCAACTCCAAAATCATTTTTTACCTTATTATAAACCTCACCCAACTTTGTACTTTCGTCCCCACTTAAATTAATCCCAATAAGTTCTTTTTGTTTTGCACTCCACAAAACTTCTCCATTAACATCCATTAAAATTAAATCTAAATAATTATTCACCTCTTGGAAAAAGGTTAGTTTATCATCAATAGATTTTGTTATTTGCCCCTCATTCAGTAAATCAGCTACCTCTTTTGATGAAGCCAAAAAAACTAAATCGTCTTTTCTTTCATCTAAGAAAAAACCAATTCTATTCGCTTTAGACTCAGCAACACTTTCCAAATAAGAATAAACTTCATTTTCTAAAGCACCATTGCCTGAATAATTATTATAAATCATAAAACTGCCCCAACTAACAAAAATCAAAAGGCTCAAAATCATAACATTAAAAATCAATTTCCTCATTTTATTCTTGCCATATTTTGTTTTTCACCTTTTCCCCCAAGATTTTTCTTCTTTATCCAAAAGCTTTCTAGAAAAATGTGCAAGTAAGATATACAAAAAAGACATGGCAAATAAAATAAATAAAGAAACGATTAATAATTTCTTTCGTGGAGCTGATAATGCTTCTGATTTATCTATTTCTGCGATTAAACACCAAGGCTGGCTTATTATATGACTATGTACTCCCAAAACATCTTCCCCTCTGTAATCTTCAAAAATAACCTCTTCGCTTGTCTTACTGTGTTCTGCTAATTCTTCATCATCAAATGCCCCATAGCGCCCAATACCTTCAAAACACTTTTTAGAATTTTCCGTATCAACAACTTGAGTTAAAATTCCCTTATTTTCTCCTCTTAAAAACCGCGAAGGAGTAAGAAGATAATTTTCTTCATTTATAATATAGATCTCGCCAGTCTTTCCTAGCCCCGTTCTATCGGTAGTTATACGAAACAATGTCTCTAAATCCATCTTAATCACAATAACTCCTAAAAATGCTCCTCCTGAACGTATTGGTGCAGACACAGCATAAGCATTTCTATTGAATTCCTCGTCATAAAAAATACCGCTGATAAATGGTTTAATCTTTCCATTGACAAATGATTCACTCTTTAAGCTATTTTTTCCAAGGCCTTTCCCGTTTATATCTGATCCAGCAACAACAGTCCCCCTAGTATCTAAGACATGAACTTGATAAGCATCCTTATCTATCACAATCTTATTCAGAAGCAAATACAGACTTAAATTATCGCTAATTTGAGCATAATTTTCTTCATTTTTCAACAAAACCAGACTCTCCCTAATAAATGAATCAGAACTAAACTCAGCTGCAATATTCTTTTTTCCATCTAAAAATGTGTTGATATGATCTGCTCTTGATTCAGCTGCTGTTAGTAGATGATCTATAGATTTCTCTGTTAAAACTTCCCCTAAACTAAGATAAAAATATAAAACTCCTGATGCGCCTATAAGCCATGCTAAAGCTACTACTAAAAAAAGTGCTGTTTTTAGTTTCATTTTTTTCATTTTTTTCAGATCAGTTCCTTTGATTTTTCTTTCATTTTCATTTTCATTTTCATTTTTTTCATTTTCCTCCTTTAATGAGTTTTAAGATGGAATGGGATAAACTTAAACTCAAGAGTATTACAATAACAAGCAACAGTGCGCTAAATAAGATAATTTGATTTTTTAATTCATTTACTGTTGAAAAAATTTCTTTCTCATTCTGAACAACCATTACTGTCCAACCTACAGATGGGGCTGATAGTTTTCTATAATCTTTATGTTTATCTTTCAAAAAATAATTCCCAATAATATTATCACCATTGTCAGTATACTTCATAAAATCTGCTTTGTCAGAAATAAGCATTACCACATCCTCACCTACATTACTAAGAATCCTATCCTTATCAGGATGAGCTATAATCCTATAATTTTCATCTAGCACAAAAGAAAATCCAGTTTCACCAATTTTGACGCTATCTGTTATTTCCCAGATGTTTTCCATATTTAGTTGTGCAGATACAACGGCGATAATGTTGAAGTCTTTATCAACTACAGGAGCTGTAAAACTAATTATTACTTTAAAAGGATTAGGTATTATATGAACATTGGAGATAACAGAAGAGCCACTTAATGCTTCCTGGAACCCTTCCTTATATCTCCAAGCACCACGAAAGTTGTAATCTGTAGAAGTAATAACCTTTCCTTCCACATCAATTAATGTTATATCTTCATATACCCTAAAAATTTGCTTTAATTTGAATAACTCCTCTCTCTTTTCTCCAGCTTCTATATTCTCTACTGCAATTATGGGGTTAGTTGCCAGAAGCTCAATATCCTCAAAACCTTTAAGAACGTCCCTGTTTATGTTAGCATATAATCCTTCTGCTATTTGTTTAAAATCTTGAGTTACTCCATTTTCTACTGCTTTTTTGGATTGAATTACAGCCAAAGAAGCTATGATGATGATGGGAACAAGTGCAATAATAAAAAAGTAAAATAATATTTTGGCCTGTAGTCTTTTTACCATTGTGACTTATTTTATCAGACTATAAATTCTATTGTATTCGCTTTGTGATTCCCCCGCATCAAGAATATATTCACTATTTCGTAATTCACTTTCTGACGGATAAATTATCGGATTAGACAATATATCTGAATTAATCATGCTTTTCGCATCTTTATTCGGACTTGCATAAAATTGGCTGTTCGAAATTCTTGCTGCGATCTCAGGTCTCATCACAAAATTAAGAAACAGATGTGCTGATTCAATATTCTTTGATTGTGCCAAAATAACATAGTTATCAAGCCATTTAGTTGATCCTTCTTCTGGAAGAATATAAACTATTTCAGGATTGTCCTGCGTTGCTTTCAATAAATCTCCACTGTACGCCATCACAATCCACTTATCTCCGTCTATCAGTTCTTGTTGCAAAGGAAAGTAGTCTGAGAGAATAACGTCATTTTCCTTTAACTGATTCGCTTTCTTTTCTGCGTCCTTCAATACCTGTACATCTCTTGTGTTTGTTGATACACCCATAGACTGCAATACTACAGTCATAACTTCACGAGGGTCGTCTAGTAAAGCAATCTTTCCTTTGTATTTTGGATCATAGAGGTCATTCCAACTTGTTATTGGTTCAGTTACGAATTTAGTATTTACACCCAAGCCTGTTGTTCCAAATAAATACGGAATATAATATTTATTTTCCGGATCAAAATAAAGATCTTTAAATTCAGGGTTTATATGGATAAAATTAGGTAACTTATCAAAGTCTAATTCAGCAAGGAGCCTTGCTTTAGCCAAAGCTGTTATGGAATGACCGTCTGTGACAACAATATCATACCTGGAAGAATCTGAATAAAGTGAGGAAGTCATCTCAAATGCCTGGCCATATTCCTCCAGCCTTACTTTTATCCCATACTCCTTTTCAAAATCCTCCAATATAGAAAGATCAGTATATTCTTCCCAATTATACAAAACTACCTCTCTCACCTTTTCTTGCTGGATGGCTACTTCTTTTACTCCAAATAATTTGGTAGAATCTACATACCATACAACTCCAACTAACAAAATAATTATTAAAAAACCTAAGATCAATTTTTTTTTAGTGCTTCCAAATAAAAACCTGTTTAAATTAAAACTATTGTCTTTCATTACATCTACAGCAAGGATACTTCAACCTTCAAACCGAGTGAAGAATCGCTGTCCTCCTTATAAAATTTAATTCTATTCTTCTTCTCAATCTTGAATTTATTTGTGATCGCATTTTGTTTATTTATTTTATTTAGATATCTCTCCCTTTAGAGTGAGATATTTTATTTTCGCCTGCCTGTTGAACTTTTTTTCAACGAATAAATCTTAGCCATACCAGCATTTCTAATCGAAACTCTTTCAGCCCCTTCCAATCGCGTTAGAGTTTTTAACACAATATGACGAGATAAATTAGAACTTTTTACCATCTCGGTTATAGTAAATCCTCTGGTAGGCTCTTTCTTTAAAACTTCAATAATCTTTTCCATCTTTTCCTCTCTCATTTTTGACAACCCATTAACGTTAACACTAATGATCATATTATTATAAACTTAAGTTTGAAATTTGAAACTTATCAACGGAAATTAGTTTTAAAATGAAACATTTTACCCTAATTTACTTTTTTACATGTGCAAGATTTACATTTACATCCCCTGCCACACTTAGGACAAAATTTCTCATTACACTTTTTGCATGTTTTGTTTTTCATAGTCACCTCCTTTTATTTATAATTTTGATTTTACTTTTTCTTAATTTTATCAAAATAAAAATAACGCAGGTAATCCAAAGACCAACAACCAAACTTAACCACCACCTACCCTCCCTACCAAGCAATTTAATAACATTACCAGTAATCAATGAGAAGAATCCATTTTCACTAATCTCAAACTCAACTTTGAATTCATCAGATACATTCAAATCATACAAAGTCTCTAAGATTGCTATATATTTTCCTTCAGGAAGAATTTCAATGTAACCATAATCCCACCTCAAAACTTCTTCAACTTCCAGAGTAATATTTGAGACTTCCCTATAAACTTCGCGTCCTTCTTCATCCAAAATTATAAATGTCAGATTCACAGGAGTTGCAACTGTACCAAAATTCTCAAATGTAACAATTGCTACAAGCTCAAAAATGCTCTTAATAGTATTCTCCTCCAATTCAAATTTTATATTAAATAGCTGACTTGGTTCAAGAATTTTCTCATGAATATAAATTATAGAAATATCGGCTTTTCCATTTGTAATATTATTTAAACTAACTAAAATATCATAATAAGAATCATTAGTAACTTCGAACTTTTTTTCTTCTCCAATATTCAAGGTTACCTGCTGTGGAGTAGACGAAACTTCAATTAATGCCGTCGTTTCTGTTAATTCAACTACCCCAACAGTATGAGTTTCACCATTTATTTTAACATTTACACTTTCCTTTTCCCCCAATACTTTTTCAACGAAAACTTTTTCACTCAGTTCTGTATCATCTTCTTCATAAGTTTTAGTCCAGATTGTCGGAGCAACTTCTGTTGTTTCACTTACACTTTCAGTGCCACCACCCCCGCTACCAGAACCACCACCAGAAGTTGAAGAAGTAGTAATAGAAAAATCTGAGTTAGAACTATCAGTCGCTTTAACGACATGATCCTCGTCATGGCCGTCAACTCTTACTCTCATAGTAGAAGATTCAAAATCTTGCAACGTCCAAGAATAAGATATAGTTGAAGAATTTCCATATGGATGAGACTGCAAAAGTGTCCAACTAGACCCGCTATTAGTAGAATAATATATTTCAAAATGATCAATATTAGAAGAGCTCCAAATTATATCATGAGAACTAGAAGGTTCTAAAGTCTCACCACCATTGGGAGAGCTTACAGTTACACTTTCTCCACCCCCTCCACCAGGATCAGGATCTCCCCCAGAAGAACCAGTCGTTGTAGCACTCAAATTCACATAAGTTGAATTTACATTGCTTAGATTATCTACAGTCCTTATGGAAATTGTATAAGGTGTATTTGTGGCAAGACCAGTCATGTTATAAGAAGAATTAGGAGAATAAACATTTGTAAGAAAAACCCCATTTCTATATATTAAAGTATGATTAAAGTCTTCGTTATTAGGGTTAGTCCAATTCCAAAATATATGATTATCTCCAATTTCAATTGCAGTTAAATTACTAATGATTCCCGGTGCAGTTACATCAGCAGAAGTTGACACATTAACAGAATTACTAAAACTAGAATCTCCAATAGGATTATTTTTCCTAATTGTATAATTATAATAAAGTGATGAATTAAGACCAGTATCCAAATAGCTAAGAGTATTATTATCAGTCGTATTTGCAATATTAATGCTATCCCTAAATATTAAATATTTTGATACAAGTTCACTAGATAATTCTGCATCCCAACTAAGATTAGTTGCAGTTATATTAATAACAGAAGAAATTAAATTTGTAGGAACTGAGGGTATACTTGCAATTGTGAAAAAATCTGAACAATCTACAGATATAGATGTATGGCCTGCATTATGTCCAGTAACTTTAACCCTAACCGTCGAGCTATTAAGTTCTAAAGAAATATTCTTAGGAGAGCTACAAGAACTTTGATGACATATCAAATTCCACCCAGTCACTTCCCCACTAGAACCAGAGGAGCCGCTACAAGCTGCACTGGGATCTGTACTGTAACCAATTTTGTGATGGTCATTATCTTCTCCAGTCCAATCAATATTAAAAGTATTCCCTGCAGTAATATTTACGTCCCCCAATGGATTAGTAATATTTATCGATTGTGCATATACCATGCTAAGGGATGTTAAAAATATTCCAATGATAAAAATCCGCTTAATGGTTTCTACTATTAAAATATCTATTTTCATATCTCCTTTAATTTTTCCATATCTCTTTTAGAAACTCTTCATACATATCCAATGATCATTGATAGAATAATAATTATCAAAATAAAGAATAAAGGTTCTTTTAGTATTAAAAAAACGGGTACTTCGACTATTTCAAAATCTTGTTCACTTTCTCCAGTTTGATTTTGTCCATAAAATATCTCAGTTCTTAAAATATATTTTCCAAAAGGCAATTCTAAAAAATTAAAATTCTTAACCACACTGTCTTCAGTTTGTACAACTAGAGAATCTACTCCCTGATAAACTTCTAAATTGTCTGAATCTATAATTGAATAAACAATTTCTATTTCGGACGCTCCTTCTCCAAAATTTTCAAAAGTTATGAGTGCACCTAATTCTCGAGCATTATAAATTTCTTTCTCCACTAATATGACTGTAACGTCAAACAGTTCGAAATAGTCTCCTGTTGGAATTAATTCACTTTCAACAAATTCCTTAATAAAAAGATTCGCTTTCTTGCTCTGATTTAAATTAATATCCTCAATTGGTTTTAATTCCAACCTAACATCAAATTTATTATTTTTATTTACATCTACTAAAACTATGTCTCCAATTTCAAGAGTTAATTGTCTCTCTTTTGGAAAAATTAGATTTACAGATCCCTCATCTAGAACATCCCAAAGAATTATATAATAATCTCTTCCATCAACTTGAATTCTAAATGCTTCCTTTTCATTTAATATTGTGGAGTATCCTTTTTTTAAGCGTGAAGGACTTATCTCGTAAATTTTTTCAATTGAATCAAAAATCGAACCCTCATCTAGACCCTCTGTAATGGTTGTAATTCCTGCAGAACTGACCTCTCCTGCATAAATTTGTGGCAAAAAACCAAGAATTAAGAACATTAATAGTAAACTAATCATCCCTTTTTTTATTGTACTTCTTTTTTTAATCATTTTTCATTTCTTTGACCCTCCCTTGCTACTTTTAGGGATTCTTCTCAATTTTCTAAACCTATAAATAAAATACCAGGCAAATATCGAAATAACAATAAAAACCATAAAGATGTGCCAAATTTTAATTTGTTCAATTACTCTAACTATAGCACTTTTCTCAATCTCAAATTCTTGTCTGAATTCATCTACAACAATCACATTATATAGCGTTGTTAAAATAAAAGTGTATTTCCCGTTAGGCAAGTCAATATCAACATCTGCAAAGCTTCTCCTAAAAACTTCCTCTGTTTCTACAATAATAGTGTGCTCTTCACTATGAACTTCTTCTCCGTTCTTGTTTAAAATAGTAAATAGCAAAGTAACAGGTGTTGGTTCTGTCCCAAAATTTTCAAAAGTAGCAATTACAACAAGTTCATCAAAACTTTTTATTAAACTATTTTCTAACTCTAATTTTATATCAAATAGTCTTTCTGGAAGGATATTTTTATGAATATAAGAGATAGTCAAATTAGCTCTATCATCTTCTATATTATTTAATTTAACTAAAACATCATAATACTCATCCCCTGTAACTTCAAATCCTTTTCTCTCCCCAATTTTCAATGTGGCTTGTTGAGGTTCTGAGGAAATAATAATCACAGCAGTTGTATTTGTTAACTCGACAAGTTCAAGATAATACACCTCTCCTTCAATCATAAACATTATTTTAAACCCCTGTCTTAAAATTCTTGTCATGTTAGTTAACTCTGCAATTCCCCCTCCACAGGCTCCACAATCTAAAGAACAACTTGAACAACTTTCCTCATTACTACAAACATTGTCACCGCAAGAATCAATCACTACAGCAGAAGTTGTAAAATTATACGTGCTGGAACTATTGCAATTTCCCAAAGCATCACAACTATTTACATTGTAAAAATACAAAGTGCTAGGAGACAAACTGCTTAATCTTACTAAATGAGAAGTCACAAGCGTTGAAGAATCAGAAACCAAACTAGATGCGCCCAAAGTATTGTAAAAAACACTTGAATTAGCCAGCTCGTCCGTTTGCCATATTATCACCGCTCCAGAGGAAGCAATCAAAGTTGCATCAACATTAAAAATTACTGGAGGAATATTTTCTAAACTAGGAGTAAAATCCTGTGTACTAGTTGTATTTTCAAGAACAACTACGTTTGTTATAGTTTGATTCAAGTGTCCTGAAGCAGTTATCAAAAAGGTATAAGTACCATCTAGTAAGCTAAGAGAATAATTCCCATTAGAATCTGTCAAGGTAGAATTTATTATTACATTTGCCTGAGTTGCAAAAACGCTTGCCCCCCCAATGCCATCCATGTTAGGATCTGTAACTCTTCCGGCTATAGTTCCAGACAATAATTTGCCTAAAGAAATATTCATAGGAAGGGTGAAATCAGAGGCCATGTTGGGCCATGCTTGGGTCAATGTATTTTTATAATTTGTCTTAGAAGCAGAAAATCTAAATGCCTCGTTTACATTATTAACTAATGGCACAAAAATACTAAAAAAACCGTTAGTATCTGTAAACGTAGAGTTCATAATGGTTCCATCAAGAGAAAGAACAGCACTAATATTTACCTCTAAAATTCCAGCCCCAGATTTTTCATCAAGAACATAACTTGACCAAACAGATCCAGACACAAGAACAGACCCAGCTAACAAAAATACACTAAACATCATCAATAAAATAATCATCATCTTCATACTACCACATCCAAAAATTAACAACTGTGTTTTCTCCCCCTAAAACGTGAATGTCGGGTCTTGTGTTAGTCAAAAACTCACTTGCTGTCACAATTATTTCATAATAACCAGGGACTAAATTCCCAAAAGAATAATTACCAGTAGAATCCGTCAAAGTTGAATCTAAAAATAACCCATAAATTTTTAGGGTTACGTTCGCATTTTCAACCCCCAAAAGAGTAAATAGATCAACCACATTACCTCCAATTCCCCCAACCTTTGACAAATCAAAATCGACCTGCTTTGCGCCCCCCTCTGCCACTAATTGATTAGTCTTGGTTTGACTCAGAAAACCAGATTTCGATGCTTTCAAATCGAAGGCTCCAAATGATTCTTGGGTTATGTTGTAGAATCCAGCGACAGTTATATTCGAGTAATTAGTTCCTAAGATTTCTACGAGTGTTCCATTAATCGGTACATTAAATAAGTCTTTAACAAAACCAAAAAAAGAACTAGGACTTCCTACAACATTAAGAGAAAATCCAACAGAACAATCCTCATTAGTACATTCTGTATCCGCAGAAACAAATGTGGATAGACTCACAGCTATAACTAACAAGCCCAAAAAGATCATTCTTTTGCTCGTCATATTCTTAATTTCTTCCTCCTACGTCTGTAGTAATATCCTATCCCTAGAATAGTAATTAGTGTCAGTCCAGAAACAACGTAAATTGTATTAGAACGCGGTTTTTCATCTAATCTTTCTGTTAGATAGAATGTTTCTCTTATTTGAATTGGTGCAAAAGACACCAATCCTTCCTCATTATTAGACGAGGAACCTGCCACTCCGTAACTTATAGCATACTTCTCATCCCTTTCGACACTCCTAGGTAATTTTAATTTCATACAGATAGGCAACTGATCACTAATTGTCCCGACAGAAACATCAAACTCTCCATCAATTTCATCCAGGTTCCTTATATATTCCTCTCCTTCGAAAATCCTAATAACTTGTACAATATCTTCTTCTCCAGTATTCTGTAAGTAAATACAATACTTTCCTATTTCTCCTTTCCAAAGATGCATTGTTTTATCCTCGAGAAAGGTATTTGCAAAAGCACTCACACTAGGCAAAAGTAAAAAAGCCAAGCTAACTAAAACAACTAGTTCTTGCAATTTTATGTTCTTATTTATTATCATTCTTTAATACCTCCTTTCACTCTAGTTTTCTCTTACAGGGGGGACAGCTCTAGCTACCAAGACCCTAAGATCCTTTCTTAACTTAAAAATAAAAAATCAAACTTATGCAGTTTGTCTATTGTCACTTATGCAGTTATTTCTATTATCCAGTTATTCGTGCTAGTGTAGCTTCCAGTAGGAACAGCAGGCGTGTCTACGTAAACAAATATATCTTCATTTGCCGCGTTTCCACGAGGCAATGTGAAGAAACTTGTTATATTGGTTGATACGTTTTCTACCATATATGTTTGTCCTGCAGTTTGTCCTGTCAAATTATTTAGAGAAAACACTGATGCAGGAATAACGTTGCTTCCATCTGTCGCGTTGTATGCTGTTACAAATGCTGTCTCATAATTCTGGTTTCCACCATTGTCAAGATTTATAGGAGCATCTGCCTCTTCATCGTCTGTACTTGGATTAACAACAGCCCATGAAACCGTCGTTACGTTTACATCAACAAAGTTCAAGCTATTTATAGTAAAACTAACAGTATCGTTAGTAGCACTTGCGGCTGAATTATCTGATATGGTACAATTCCACGTCCAATCTGCAGCAGCTGCATCAAAATATTGAAAATCTACTGCACAATCATAAGACGCATTATTTCCGCTTTGAGTCAATGGTGTACAACTTGAAGACGTTCTATTAGCTTCTCCTGTCTTAAAACCAATGCACTGTGCTGTTGAATCATTTAGATCAGCAAAGCCATTATTATCAGTCACATTGAAAGTAACATTCTTAGTAACTGAAGACTCTTCAGTTAAAGTAACATCAAGACCACCCTCAACATTTGTTATATTTGGTACAGAATTTCCAACGCTCAAAGAAGTACTCACTGAACAATCCTGACCAGTACACTCAGTATCTGCTACAACAAAATACATCATTAAAGATATAAATGTTGCAACTACCAAAACAGTTCCTAATACACTTCTTGCTTTTTTATTCATGTCTTTTTACCTCCTTTCATTAAAATTAACCTTCATCCACATTTGTGTGAATGAAAATCTTTGATTTGTTTTCACTTTTCTCCTTTTAAGATAATAAGATTGTCCAATTTGCAATGCTTGCATAAACACCTCCTATTATCCCTGTTGGAGTATCAACATAAAAATATGCAGCTTCAGTACTATTTGATGAGCAAGGAGAAACACATTTTGTTAGAGAACCATCATTCCAAATAACTCCTGAATCAGCCAAGGGAATCTGACCAGATGACTGGCTTGTTTCATTATCAACCAAAAATCGGTCGTGAGTTATTTTGTTTGAATTAAAGGTAGCGTTCTGTGAACTTATATTAAAGTTAGGATAATTCTGATTACCACCATTAGTAAAGACCAGAGGAGATTGAGCCTCTTCACTATTATTGCCAGGAGTTAAACTTGACCAATTTAGATCTAATAAATTCTGAGTTACATAATTCAAAGCATTCACCGTTGCTGTTTCTGTATTATTAGTATCACTTGCTCCATTAATATCCTCTGCAAAACAGGTTACATTCCATATTCCAGCATCATCATAGAACTGCATATCCAAAGAACAATTATAAACTAAATCATTTCCAGATTGATTTTGAGCAGTACAAGATGTTGAGTTTCTTGTCGCTTCTCCTGATTTAGTTAAAGCACACCATGATTTTGAATCATTCAAATCAGTAAAGCCGTCTGTATCTGTAACATTAAATAAAATATTTACATTTTTTGTAGTAAACTGGGATAATGTTATAGCACCAATAGGTTGGATCTGAGTTATTTGCGGAGAGTTATTTGAAGAATTAACCTTCAAACTTCTGTTGCTATCTCCCCAATCACTATTTCCAGAAGAATCATAAGCAAGGCAGTTCCAGGAATAATAACTGTTATTCAGATTCAATGTAAAAATACTTTCATTGCTTGTTCCAGAAATATTTTTAGTTTCATTTGCCTGTAAATCAGGATACTGTCGCTCATAACCATAAAGATTAAGCATAAGCATAGAATCACTGCTAGCTACAGTTCTCTGTTTAATTAAAACAGCTAAAGTATTTTCGCCGTCATTAAGATAATTAAGATGTGTTGAATTAAGAGTGATTTTTGGCCAAACTGGATCACTGTTTCCTCCAGGAGTACAAGTAGGAGGAGTGTCTCCATCACATGCCCAGTTATGCGTTGCAGTAGTTAAAGCAGAATGATTTGTTTCATCAACCCCTATAGTACTATTACTTCTGTTTATCTCATAACCATTCAAATAAACAACATAACCATCATCATAATCAATATTAAATGACATATTAATTACATCTAAAACAGAATTAACATTAAATGTAGTTCTAAAATAATATGAAGGATAAGTATCCCCTCCACCATCCAAAGTAGTATTTAACCAACCACTAACAGTCTCAACACCAATTCTCGCAGCACCATTAGGCCAAGAAGAATCGTCAAAACCCTCATTGAACCAATCAGCAGCAGGATAAATATTGCTGTCATTGTATTTCCAGACAGAATAATTTGAAAGATACTCAACAGAACCATTAGAACCATTAGATTCAGATAAATAAAGAGTCATATTTTGCAATCCATTATTATCTGTAGCTGAACAATTGAAAGCCACCTGTGAAGAATTAAGAACAACACTATTTGCAGGAGAATTTAAACTTACAACAGGGTCGTCAGAAACCGTAGTCCAATTAACAATTAACAAAGGAGCATTCGCAGACTCTCCATCCCATGCTTCGGCCACTCTTTTACCTGTTCCATTAATAATAAATACCATCGAATTTCCAGAAGACCATCCAGATCTGTCCACTATCTCCTTAACAACATTGCTAATGTCAACGGTTTGTTGTTTCTCACTTACAGTATTCCAAGCAGGAATATTATCCCAGGAAGCAAAAGCAGTAGTTTTTGTTCTTGGTGTTATGTTATTATCAACATTAAAAAATGTGGCAGGATTATCTTCATCTTCACCATAAATTCTTAAATTTGTAGTAACAGTATTTGTTTCATCAACTTCAAACTCAATATAAGCATTATCTATAACAGCGCCCTGTGGAATTTCAACATTTTGGAACCTTAATCCTATTGTTTGATTACCCTCTTGAAAATCCAAGTCTTCAATCATCTCCAAATCGCTACTATCAATTTCAGTATCTCCAACAAAAGGACCATCAACTGCCTCCTCAGCATCATCACTACTCTGGATAATCCTGATAGAAACACTTCCCGAAGAAGGACTTAAAATAGTTAAATTATTACTACAAACTTTATTTCCATCTTCAATTCCATCATTGGGAATTACACATGATTGCCAAACATCTCCAACAGAAGTTTCACTTGAATGTATTTTATTAGGTTGAGAATTATTTAATAAAATAATTTGGTCCAAAGATAATATACTATTATGAACTCTTAAATCATCAACCCAGCCATTAAAATATCTATTAGCTAAATCACTCCTTTTTGCAATAAAAAGATCTGTTCCAGGATTAAAGGCGTCTGTGCCAACTGTATTATTTGAACTATCGAAAACACCATCAACATAAAATGCAGCCCCTATGCCTTGCCCAACAGTTAAAGTTATAAAATGCCAATTTCCATCGTCAAGACCTCCTTTGATCAAACTCATTGCAGCATCATCATCAGAATCCCTCATCTGTGCAAATAAATTTCCATTTGATTCTGCAAAATAAATTCTTACATTATTAAATGAATTCCATGTACCATGGCTATATACATAATGCCAAGATGATCCTGAAAGTGCCGGAATTTTAACCCAAAAACTAATTGTAAAATTATCTGAATAAGCAAAATCAGGAACTGAAAAATAAGTCTCTGCACTTCTATTAAATTTATATGTCCCTTTGCCATCATATCCCCCATTAGATTGCCATAAAGAACCATTAAAACCAGTTGCATTATTTGCATTATCAGAATAATCTTTTGTAAAAGTTGAATTACTCCCCCCCTCAAAAGGCATGTTCAAAACAGTAATAAAACTGCTATTTCTTTTCCAGTTGTAAATCAACTTCAAAGAACTATTATCATCCTGATCTGTATAAACAGTCAAATCTTCTGTTGTTAAATTTGTTCCAAGAGTTGAATTCAAAACAACTGAAGTTAAATTAGGTGGAGCATCATGGATATAATCAAATTCCAAACTTCCACTAATCTTAAAATCAAAAATATCACTGGATCCAACCACATTTTCCAAAGTAATATATTTCCACTCACCGTTAAAAGAATCAATCTCGCTAGAACTTCCCAAACTTAAATTTTTGTCTTTTTCATAAACTTCAAATCCTCCACCACCTCTAACAAAAACATCAATAACATTTCCATTAGTCAAGTTTTTTTCATAAGTAACTCTCACATAGTGCTCATCAGAAATAGTCTCCGACCAAAAATTATCTTTCTCCCTAACTTCTTCAAAAACATTAGAAATAAAACTATAATTAGAATCTAAATGTACAGCATCAATAGCAATAATCTCTCCAAATCCAGGATCATTCGCAGTTAAGATAAATGAATATTCCTCTCCAAGAACTAATCCTGTCTTAAAAAGCTTCCATTCTCCATAACACTCCCCCAAAGAAAAATTCCAGTCCTTACATTTATACAACTCTGTACCCTTAGCAATTACAGTAACCACAGCATCTGTAAAGTTCAGTTGAGAGGGATCAATTGCATAACTCTGAACAAAATTAGAATCATTTACCTCTTCAATACCTAAAGAGATTGTATAGTCAATTATTTCCAAATCGTTAAATTCAATTTTTTCAATTGCGCTAATTTCAGAAATAAACTCGACTTTCTCATATTCAAATTCTAATTCTTCTTCTAAAATCTCTTTTAATAGCCTAACTTTTTCTTTATCACGAGTATTATTTGACTTAATTTTCTCAAAATCAATCTCATCAGTTATCTGCTTTAACCTCTTTGGAACTTTTAATCTAACCCTAACACTCTCATTAACATCTCCATATTCATTAACAATTTCATGATTCCAATAAAATGATCCAGTTTCGTTTGTAATGGTTACGTTCAAAGTTATATTATTAGTTATATTATTTATATTATTCAAAGTTATGTTATTGTTATTGTTATTGTTATTAATAAGCCTCAAACTTTCATTGACCTCAGAATAGTTAGAATATTTATATTTATTAGAACCATCAAAATTCTCAATTAAAATATTTAAACTCATAGAAGAATTCTCGAATAATCTATCTTCTGAAAATCTCGCACTAACACGATACACTCCAATTTGAAACAGGGATGTGTTCCAATCAATCTTCGCGATACCATCCATATTTGTAAACTCACTTCCAATAATTGTCTCATAAGAATAAAACTCTATTTTTTTATCAGAAACTGGCGTATTATTTCCATCAACTAAAGTAGCACTAAGTGTAACAATGCTCTCAACAAAAGACTCAATTTTATCCATAATAAGATCTAGAGTTGTTTTAATCAAGTCTGATCTCCTAAGAGAAGTCCTATCTGATTCATTTTCATTATTAACACTTCTAGCATTTGGAACATTACAAATAGTTTCACTTACACATTCCTTTTGCTCAATAACACCGTCGCAACTTTCAATAAATTCCTCGAAACAATTGATATGTTCACAAATCTTTTTCTGGGCATCCTTACAAATCTCATTAATCACTTCATTACATTGCTCACTACAAACTTCTTCACAAACCGATTCAGTTTCACAAACTTCTCCACAAATCTCTTCCCCTTCTGCTCCCTCTCCACTACATTGGGTTTCACAATTCTCTATATTTTCACAAGTTTCGAAACAAACGTCCTCACATACTTCACTAATTTTCTCGTGACATAAAGAGACAACCTCAATACTACAAACGTCCTCACAAGTCTCTATAGTCTTATTCACACACAAAACGCCAACAAGCACATCCTCGCAAGTCTCAACTACTTCACATCCTTCTACAATTCCTTCTGTAAAATTACTAGCAGAAGAAAATGCCATTATTACAACCAGAGAAATTGCGAAAACTCCAATCCTCCTTATATCTTTGTTCATCATTTTTCATCCTTTCATCCTTTCATCCCCTCACTTCCTTTCCTCATAACAATTAACCACCAAGCTAAACCAATAACCAAGATAATACCTGCAATCCCAGTTAGCCACCACTTACCATTTCCTCCAATCCATTTAATAGCATTACCAGTAATAAGTGAGAAAAATCCCTTTTCAGTCCCAATCTCAAACTCAATTCTAAACTCGTCTTTTACATCCACATTATACAAGGTAGTAAGAACTGCCACGTATTTACCATCAACAAGAGCACCAAGTCCCCTCTCTTCATAATTCCATCTCAAAATTTCTTCAGTTGTAACTGTAATATTTCCCTTCTCTCGATAAACCTCGCGTCCTGCCGCATCTAAAATAGTAAACGTTAAGTCCACTGGAGTTGGAACCGTACCGAAACTCTCAAACGTAAGAATCCCTGAAAGTTCACCAATATTTTGAATTGTAGTATCATCTAAGTTGAATGTAATATCGAATAGCTGCTCAGGGAGTGCTTCAACTGCTTCAACTTCTTCTTTTGCAAGGATTACAAGAGCTCCACCGCCTCCACCCTCACCCTCACTATCTGATTCTGGAGTAGTGGTAGCAGTAAATTCCACAATACCAAATCCACTAAATGAAGTAGTATTGTAAATAAATTTGTCATTAACTGTATCTTGCTGGGCACTACTAGTAATATCATTAAATCCACCTACACATGTCCCAGAACCAATAGCAAAATTATCACACTTATGTAATTGTAAGTTACTCTCTATCGTGAAACTAGTTCCAGAATAAGAGAATTCAGATTGTGCATTTGTAAAATTAAAATCAGTTTCAATACCATAAGTAACTAAAAATCCAGCTACAGTAGGATTCCCAAATGTAACAGAAGTATTTTCATTGTCACTTAAATTAATTTCAAACAAAGTAGTTAGAAGATTTGAATTATTAAAAGTTGCATCGAAGAACAAATCGACAGGAACATTCGGCAATTGCACTGATTCAGAACCTGTAATATTTAGTCTTTCTTCAATTATATCTTTTGTTCCCGCAACATAGGCAATGAAATTAACATTTGTGGAAACATTGACAGATACATTCACATCAACACTAACATTCATTGTCAGATTTAATGGCAATGCAACCTCAAATGTCTTTGTAGTTGTTGCATTATTCCCCGAAGTATCATTTGCATAGAATGTTACATTATAGATTCCAATCAAACTAGTATTAGTAAAATTATAAGGCAAAGAACCGGCAGTTATAACCTCAGTTGAATTATCCGGAAGAGTCACATTAGCCCAAACTTCATCTACTTGTATGTTATCACTTACATCAGCATTTATTATCGCACTCGAGCCATTAATAACCGCTGCTGGAGATATAGTCCTCGAAATAAATACTGGTGAGGTTGTATCATTAGCAGTAATCCCAATGTTCACATGAGTCGAGTTAGTTAAAGGTACATAAGTTCCAATTAATTCAATAAAGAAGTCATAGACTTTATTCAAAACTCCAGTTGCATTCACATTCCAACTAACAACCTCATTTCCTCCACCATATAAATTACTTGTAACGAAAGGGTTATTTGAAGTAGTATAAAATGGTATATCTCCAACAATAGTTGAAATAGCACCCTTAGTTTCATTACTTAATTTTCCTATAACAATAGAGTCACTTGCATTCAAATCAGTATAGGTATTTGAAGTACAGCTAATAGTATATCCATATGCCCCTTCAACAGTCATGTTCCGAACATAATTATAATATCCAGATGAGTAAATCATATTATTGCTAGTTCCATTTATATCAATTGTACAAGTACCGTCACTAATCGAAGTTGCGTTCGTTGCGATCTTATAATCTGCATAGAAGGTGGCATTTTCATTTACAATTCTTACACTTGTAGTATCAGCCACGCTGTTTGGCATACCAATATCATTCTCATCCCATATTATCAAGAATGCTGTATCCCCTCCAGTTACATCTCCACCAGCATAAGCACTAAAAGAATCAGCAGCGAATGTTACGCTGTCAATATTCTGTTCTAATTCATCAACCGTTGCGTAAACGTACCATTCGCTGCTGCACCGCTCCCCAGTAAAGTTCCAATCGTCACATTTTATTATGACTTCTAAATCATCTTCTAAATACTTCGGTAATGTAACCATTGCTCCAGTATCATTTTCTAACTCGACAGCCAAAATTGGAGTTCGATAAGTAAATTCTTTATCTTCAACGCTTGCTGTAGATATACCAAGACCAAGCTCCCCAGTAATAATTAATTCTTTATTCAAGACGGTCACATTTTGATCAAGAACTATCTTAGCGTCTCCAATACTAGAATTTAGAATAATTTCAATAGAACCCATTTCTACAGAACTCTCCTCATCAAATTCTATAGTCGTACAAACCTCTTCAACAGTGCAAGATTCTTCAATTATCTCAGTACAATTTTCTACAACCTCTTTTGTACAATTAATTTTCTCACAAACCTCAGTTACCGTTTCATTACAAATTTCACTAGTAACATTATCACACTGCGGTGCATAACTCAAACAATCTCCCGAAGTTCCATTGATGGTTTCATATTCAATACACACATCAATACAAATTTCATCTATTGTTGAAGTACAATCTATTACTGTCTGATTATTACAAACAGTCTCACAACTCTTGGTGGTTTCATTAATACAATTCATATTTGAAACATTCTCACAAGTTTCAACTTCGCTACAAATTACCTCCTCAGGATCCAAAGTAACATTCACAACTCCACACTCTCCACCAACACAAGTTACATTCGCACTGAAAGTAAAGAACTCATTTAATAAAACACTCATATCAGCCAAAGGGTCAAGAAGTGCAATACTAATATTACCAAATGGTAAGCTAAAGTTCACAGCACTACTTTCCAAATTGCCTCCAGAACTACAACTAACACTCAATGTCCAATTACCTGAATCTTGTAATACAAATGAAGAATTATAAGTAAATATCTCTGAAACATTAAATGTCGATGATACATTGTTAACATAATTTACATTATCTTCTTCGTTAAACAATGTAAATCTAACTTCATCTATATTTGCAGCAAGATTTGTACATGTTGCTCTTATATGAGTAATATTTGTTCCATAACTTAATGTATCACAGCCAAAGTAATTCGCCGTATCATTACTGCATTGTATATTTCCAACGCTAAATGATGACACTGTATTAAAGAATGTTGTTTCACTGCTATTAACATTATCTGAAGTATCTGTTGCAATAAAAGTAATGTTATATTGCCCACTAACTGTGGGAATTAAAAAGCTTGCATTGTATTTATCAGAACTTGTATTTGTTACAACAGATACATTACTTAATATAAGTTGTGTGACTGTTCCATTCGGAAGTGTAATATTTGCCGATACAGATGCAATCTCAGTGTCATCTGTTGCGTTAGCTGCAATTTCAATTGTTTGTGAAACATTAAATGTACTATTTGCTATAGGAATTAAACCAAAAATTGAAGGCTTTGTAAATTCAATCACTCTAAAACTCTCGTTCTTTACTGAAATAGATCCAACTGAATCATTCGCAAACCAAGTTACATTATAGAATCCAACCAAATTTGTATTACTAAATGTAACATTATAAATACTGCTCACATTTGTCACACTTGGAAATAAGACAGTTCCGTTTGGTAATGTAATATTCGCTAAGACACTGTCCAATGACTGAGAAGTGCCTGTAGTAATGTTAGTCAAACATTCCACACTTTGAGAAATATTTGCTGGATTTGGAGCACATCCCAAAATAACAATTATCGGATTCATAATCTCAAAACTAGAAGTCGCATTTGCACTATTTCCTTTAGAATCATTTGCAACCCATAACACATTATAAATTCCGACTTCTTCTGTTGTATTAAATCTAAAAGTATAATTCTCCCCAACATTAGATACACCCTGTACCAAAACAGAACTATTTGGCAAGGTAACATTGGCAAATATACTACCAACAGCAAGATTATCAGTTATCGTTGCATTACAATCTATAGTTGAATTAATGCCTGTAGGATTTGGCACACAACTTACATTTGTAAATGTTGGAGGGATATTATCAACGCCAACAAAGAAAGTCGTCTCCGTTATATTCAAATTATTAAAGGTATCATTCGCTATGAAAGTAATATTATACTGGCCAAGCAATGCAGGGATTGTATAACTTATATTATACTTATCACTAACATTATTTATAACAACGCTAACATTCTGCAAACTAAACTGCTGAACAGTGGTGTTTGGCAGTGTAATATTAATCGTTATTGTATCAACGGCAATATTATCGCTTACATTTGCGGAAATTTCAATTACATCACTTACATTAAATGTTGAGTTAGCTACGGGTTTTAAATCAACAACATTCGGAGCAACAACATCTATTCCAACAAAGAATGTAGTTTCTGTACTGTTAATATTGTTAGAGCTATCATTTGCGATAAATGTTATGTTATATTGTCCAACCAATGAAGGAATGGTGAAGCTACTATTATAGAAATCACTAACATTACTTAAGATCAACTCTTCAACAGTTCCGTTAGGCAAAGTTACATTTGCAAGAACCGTGTCCACGGCTATGTCGTCGGTCACATTTGCTCCGATCTCAATAACTTGAGAAACATTGTAAGTTGTATTAGCAAGAGGTCTTAAATCAACAACATTCGGAGCAACAACATCTTGACCTACAAAGAAAGTAGTTTCTGTTGAATTAATATTTCCAGAAGTGTCATTTGCAATGAATGTAATATTATATTGTCCAGTCATATTAGGGATAACAAAACTATCATTAAACCTATCAGTATTATTTCCTGTAATAACTGAAACATTACTCAAGGTCAACAACTGAGAAGTTCCATTAGGTAGTGTTATATTTGCAAGAACAATTCCAACAGCAATATTATCAGTTACATTAGCTCCGATTTCTATCGTATCTGAGACGTTAAATGTGCTATTTGCAATAGGTACTAAATCAAATACACTCGGAGCCGTACCATCTCCTCCAACAAAGAACGTTGTCTCAGTTGAATTAACATTTCCAGAAGTGTCATTTGCTATAAATGTAATATTATATCTCCCAGCTAGTAGTGGAACATTGAAACTAGCATTAAACTTACCTATAACGTTGTTTATGATTACTGATACATTTGCTAAAGTTAATTGATTAATTGTTCCATTAGGCAATGTTATGTTTACAAGAACAGCATCTACAAATACATTGTCAGTTACATTAGCTGAAATTTCCATGCTGGTATTCACAGTAAATGTTTGATTGAATGTTGAGTTGCTGAATGGAATTAAATCAACAACATTCGGAGCAACAATATCTTGACCTACAAAGAATGTAGTCTCAGTATTATTCACATTTCCAGAAGTATCGTTAACTACAAATGTTACATTATACTGTCCTACCAAGGCTGGAATCTCAAAAGAATCAACAATTTTAATCTGCCAACCCATATTTGCATGAACTCCGCAAGCATAATAAACTAAATCCGGTGTTGTTGCATTAGGTGTAAATGACAGTATACCGTCACTAACCTGTGAAGTCAAAGCTCCCGCACCTTGCCCAACAAGACTCGTTCCAATATAAAATGGGTGTGTACCTCCACTTGTTACACTAAAATTATATGTAGCTCCACGAAGAAGAACTAATTCTTTACCTTGTACGCCATCAACTTTATATCCATTAGCATCTCCAACTCCATTTTGTGGATGACTTGAGTTCTTAGCTTCAACGACTACAGTAAATACAGTTTTATCATTACTTGCAACTTCACCAAGATATGAAGTATTCAAATCAACTCTTTGGATAGTTCCATTAGGCAAGGTAACATTTGCAAAGGCGATATCAATAGCAACGTTATCAGTTGCATTAGCACCGATTTGTATTATGTCTGAGACATTAAAAGTACTATTAGCAACAGGAATTAAATCAAACACGCTAGGCACTACAATATCTTCACCAACAAAGAATGTTGTTTCAGTTGAATTAATATTATTACTTGTATCATTTACAATAAACGTAATATTATATTGTCCAGTAATATTAGGGATTATGAAGCTATTGTTATATGTATCATTAGCATCATTACTAATAATTGAAACATTATTCAAAATAAGTTGATTGATTGTTCCATTAGGCAAAGTAATATTGACTAAAACAATATCAACAGCAATGTTGTCTGTAACATTTGCTCCAATTTCAATTACTTGACTAACATTGTAAGTCGAATTTTCAACAGGAACCAAATCAAACACACTTGGAGAAGTTCCGTCCTCTCCAACAAAGAACGTTGTCTCAGTTGAATTAACATTTCCAGAAGTGTCATTAGCAATAAAAGTAATATTATACTGTCCAAGTAATGCCGGAATAGTAAAACTGTTATTATAGAAATCACTTACATTACTTAAAAGTAATTGTTCAACCGTTCCATTCGGCAAAGTTACATTAGCCAAAACCACATCAACTCCGAAAGTATCTGTAACATTAGCTCCAATCTCAATCACGTCAGTTACATTAAAAGTACTGTTCTCAGTAGGAACCAAATCAAACACACTAGGAGAAGTTTCGTCCTCTCCGACAAAGAATGTTGTCTCAGTTGAATTAACATTACCTGAAGAATCATTTGCTATGAAAGTAATATTATATTGCCCAGTAACATTCGGTATTACAAAACTAACATTAAATTTATCTGTTACATTGTTCGTAATTACTGATGTATTCACCAGAGTAAGTTGATTTATGGTTCCATTTGGCAGAGTTATATTTGCTAAAACAATATCTACAGCAAGGTTGTCTGTGACATTGGCAGCTATTTCAATTACGTCTGAAACATTAAATGTACTATTGCTAATAGGCAACAAATCAAACACACTTGGAATAGTCACATCATTTATGGAGATTGTATCATTTGTGGTTAAAGTTCCAAAGCCCGTCTTATTACAAGTTACATCCCAATCAAAAATTCCTGTGGAATTAAATGTTCTTTTATAATTATATAAACTAATTGAAGAATTATAAGTCATATTATTTACAATTGCAGTGTCATTGATTGCAATCTGACAATTTGCATTTAAAATTATCTCACTAGAAATATTAGTGTAGTTAACAAAGAAACTTACATTTTCATTAACATTTCTTGAAAAGTTAGCGAAAGGCATATTTGCATCATTTTCATCCCAGATAGTTAAATTAGAAAAGGCATTTGAAGCAAAGCCGCTAAAACCAGATGCCGTGAATGTTAAAGTATTTGCACTGCAAGCAATATTTGTACATGAAGGACTAGTTGTAGCATTACAAACATTATTTTCTATTATTATATCCTGTCTGGAAGTATAAACATTATTTCCATAATAAACAGTGGCATTGGAACAATCAGCATTCTGTAAAGTAATATTAGTTAAAGCATCAAAGGTTGAATGCAAACCTGAAGTATTCGCACTAATAAAAACTTCTCCAACTTCCACATTTATATCATAATCCTGTCCTTTAGCATTAACACTATAGGTAGATGGCCACTCTATTTTACCATATTGAGTTCCCAAAACCATTCCAGTAACATTAGAGATATTTGAAACAGCAGAGAAGTTAGTAGTTCCATAAGTTAGATTGAAATTAGTATATATTGGAAGCGTAATGCCAACAATAAACGTGAAATTAGCCGGGGCAAAGGCGTTATTGCCAACTGTATTAGATGCCAAACAGTTCCATGTATATGTACCGCTTGCAACATTATTTACAGTAAAATTTGTTTGATTAAACGTTCCGGTTATATTAATCGTCTGATTTGCAATAAAGCTTCCACCAATGTTGTGATAAAGTGTAATATTGGCCAAAGCTGTATTCGTCGCATTACAAGTGAAGGTAATATTGCTTGGAGCAGCGGCAAAGTTCGCTCCATTTATAGGACTTACTAAACTGACAACTGGTTGAGCAGTATCAACTGTCAAAAACCTCGTTTCTGTCTGTGCTGTCTCTCCTCCAGTTTCGTTAGCAAAGGCAAAATATGTGTAAGTGGCATTTGTTAAATTCGTTTTATTCACCAGCAAATTCCAATCAACCAACGATGCATTTGTTAATGTAAGCACCGTATCAGAAGTCCCCCCACATGTCAAGTTATTGTAACAAGTATAATTAGTCCCATTCCAGTTAAAGATAGCCTGATCTAAACTGCCACTAATAGACACATTAATCAATGTGTTATTCACACTAATACTTGTTGCATTCGCAGGAGTTGGGTCAGTAAAGTTCACGCCAATAGCAGCAATTGTTAAACTATTACTCAACACACTCGCCCCGTCACTAGTTCCATCATTAGGTGTTGCTGAAACAGACCAAACATCACTTACATTAGTCTCTTGACTAACAATCAAATCAGTTCTATTGTTATAAAGAGCAAGAATTTGTTCAGCACTTAATGCCCTATTAAATACCATAACTTCATCAATAGAACCATTAAAATGTTGAGATCCTCCACTATTACGTCCAATATTCAAACTTTTTGTGTTAGACAAATCAGCACTTGTATCTATTAATGGGGTAGCATCCTCAACACCATTAAGATAAATTCTTGTTACTCCTGCAGACTTATCTCGTACACCAACAATATGGTACCACTGTCCTGCTACAAGATTTGTTGATCCAACAATCGCAGTACCTGTATAAAATTCTGCTCTACCAGAAGAACTTTTAGCGAGAATATATCCAGGGTTAACCCCCCCATGCTTATCTACAATCCTCTGATAAACAGTTATATCATCCGGTTTAATCCAAGCAGAAATAGTAAAGCTATCACTTGCTCCAAAATCAAGACTACCATCTGCAGGATCTCCCAAGTCAATGTAATCATCAACTCCATCAAATTCATAAGCCCCTCTCCCATCATACCCTCCAGTTGCGTTATAAGTTGATCCATTAACAGTACCATTATTTCCAAAATCAGAATAATCTTTTACCTTAGTATTACCTTCAGCCAAAGTTCCTCCATCAAAAGGCATATTCACAATAGCAATTGAGCTGGAATCTTTTTTCCAATCATAAATAACTTTGCCATCAAAAATATTACTTAAATTAATCGCATAAGCAGTTAAATTCTCATTAGTTAAATTTGTTCCAGATGTTGAATTTAAAATAACAGCATCAATTGAAGGCAATTCAATTGTCAAACTATTACTCAAAACACTAGTCCCATCACTAGTTCCATCATTTGGAGTTGCTTCTACTTCCCAAGTTTCTCCCCCACGTGTTTCCTGACTAACAATCAAATCAGTTCTATTGTTATACATTGCTTGAATTTGTTCCGCACTTAATGCCCTATTAAATACCATGACTTCATCTACTAAACCATTAAAATCAGTAGTTCCAACTCCACCGATAGTAAAGTTTCCTGTTGGTTGAGTGACATTCCTTATAACACCTACAATGTAATCAAGAGAATTTACTGAATCAATATAAATTCTCTTTCTACCCTCATCAGTTCTGACTGCAACAATATGGTGCCATGAATTATCACAAGGGTTGGTACTTGTAGCAGTCTGATCAAAATCATTGGCATTATCAGAAGTTATAAACATGATGCCCCCACCCTGAACTTTCACCGCCCATCCTCTAGAAATAACAGACTTTCCTACAATCTGTTCAGAACTAGGACAAGATGCAGATTTCATCCAGAAGGATACACTAAAACTACTCTTTCCAAAATCCAAAACACTATTCGGAGCAATCACAATCTGCCCACTATCAACTGCAGAGAAATTATAAGCTCCTTTTCCGTCGCGGCCTCCAGTTGATTGATAAATTGCACCAATTACAGATCCATTATTTGAACCATCAGAATAATCTTTTACCTTAGTATTTCCTTCAGCTAAAGTTCCCCCTTCAAAAGGCATATTCAATACAACAATTGAACTTCCATCTTTCTTCCAATTGTAAATAACTTTTCCATCAGCTAATGAATTTGGATACGCAGTTAAGTTCTCAGTTGTCAAATTAGTTCCAAGTGTTGAATTTAAAATAACAGTATCTAATGCTTGTAGAATGGTTACATTATTACTCAACACACTCACTCCATCAGCACTACCATCATTAGGTGTGGCCTCAACTGACCAAACATCATTAAAAGTAGTTTCAGAACTAACAATCAAATCAGTTCTATTGTTATAAAGAGCAAGAATTTGTTCAGCACTTAATGCCCTATTAAATATCATAACTTCATCAATTGTTCCATTAAAATTTTGAATTCCTGCACCATTACGTCCAATATTCAAACTTTTTGTGTTAGACAAATCACCACTTGTATCTGTTACTGGAGTAGCATCCTCGACACCATTAAGATAAATTCGTATTACTCCTGCAGACTTATCTCGTACACTAACAATATGGTACCACTGTCCTGCTACAAGACTTGTTAATCCAGTAAGCGAAGAACCTGTATAAAAATGTGCCTTATCAGAAGATTTAACGAGCATATATCCAGGGTTAACCGATTGATGCTTATCTACAATCCTCTGATAATTATTTATAGTATCCGGTTTAATCCAAACAGAAATAGTAAAGCTATCACTTGCTCCAAAATCAAGACTACCATCCACAGGATCTCCCAAGTCAATAAAATCATCAACACCATCAAACTCATAAGCTCCTTTCCCATCATATCCTCCAATTGCATTATAAGTTGTTCCATTAATCACAGTACCATTATTTGATGAATCAGAATAATCTTTTGTAAATGTCCCGTTACTCCCACCCTCAAAAGGCATATTCAAAACAGCAATCGAACTGGAATCTTTTTTCCAGTCATAAATAACTTTAACACTATCATTCTCTGGATCAGAAACATTAATTGAATATACAGTTAAATTTTCTGAAGTTAAATTATTTTCTGAAGTTGAATTTAAAATAACTGAATCAATTGTTGGGGGTTGGCTTGAAATAGTCAAATTCCCACTCAACACACTTGTCCCATCTTCAATTCCATCATTAGGAGTTGCCTCAACCTGCCAGATGTCACCGGCAGTAGTTTCCTGTGAAACAATTAAATCAGTTCTATTATCATACAATGCTTTAACTTGCTCGTCACTCAAAGTCTTATTAAAAACCAAAACCTCATCCAAAGTACCATTAAAAAGATCCCCTACCCCTCTTCCAATAGTCAAATCAATCATATTAATATCACGAAGAATACAAGTATCAGTTGTTACATAATTTCCATCATGGAACAGCCTTACTGATTTTGCAGAATAATCATAGACAGCAGCAAAATGATGCCAAGTATTCAAATTAGCTGCAACATCAAAAGGAATACCATTAACAACATCACACCCCCATACAACAACATCATCAGTTGCACCTGCCCTAATATATAATCCAGTTTTCCATTGAGCTTGTCCACCACTAGAACCAATGATTGAACCACTCCTATCACTTCTAATATTCATCCAAGCAGAAAAAGTCGCACTAGTATTAACCAAATCCACACTTGTTAGAATATGTTGATTATTAGCGGTAATACCATCAAGCTCATAAGCCCCTTTTCCATCATATCCTCCAGTTGCATTATAAGTTGCACCATTAATAGTACCATTATTTGCACCGTCACTATAATCCCTAACAGTACCTCCACTTCCTAAGGCCCCGCCATCCATTGGCATATTCAAAACAGCAATACTACTTCCGCCTTTCTTCCAATCATAAATATACTTCTGACTAGAATTCAAAGGACTAACATAAGCAGTCAAATTCTCAGTTGTCAAATTAGTCCCAGATGTAGAATTCAAAGTAACTGTCGTAATCTCCTGCAAAGCACTAACCAAATAAACAAATCCAATTATAGCAAATAATACAACAACTAAAAAGCCGATTTTATTAACATCAATATCTCCTTTTTTACCTCTAAAAAACCCAGCTCCAGCTAACCTTAAACACAAACCTTCCGCACCACCCTTTTTTAAATTAAGTTTATGTTTCCATCCTACAAACATTGCAGAACCAGCCTCCAACCGGCAAGAGCATTACAATATCTCTTTTCTCTTTTTGTTTGAGTGTTTTTCCTAATCATTTTTTATTTCTTCCATTCCATTTAATACGAATTAGAAATCTGCCCTCCAATTAAACATAATATTATCATAGTCAACCAAAGTTTGCGGGCTCAATAGTTGAACATTCAAAAAGGTAAAAAATGAAAATAATGATAAAAGAATAGTTACTAATGAAGTACGCCCTGTATCAATCAAAGATTCTTCACCACAAACATCTTCTTCAACAAGTTCCTCATTATTTAATTTTTTATTAACATTATCTAAGCAGTGACTAACTGTAGACTCTGGCATATTTAATTTCTTAGAAATTGCAAACACAGTCAATCCTTTTCTACTTAGTTCTAAAATTTCTTTTTCTGTTTTTGTTAATGTTTTAGAGCCTATTTCTTTCATTTCATTTTTTCTCCATTTAACAAATAAACTTTAGCCATTCCAATTTTTCTTATAGAAACTTTATCTGCACCATCGAGTTTTGCAAGAGCAGTTCTTATAGAGGAGCGATTTAATTTTGTTTTTTTAACAATCTCTGTAATTGTCAAACCATTGGAGTTTTTCAAAGTAGAACGAACTTCTTCAATAATCTTATCTCTTTTTTTAATCATGATTTTGATACCATTTTTATTAACAACGTTGTAATTAACATCATTTACAATGTAATCAACATCATTTACAATATAAATTTATTCTTGGAAATTGAACTTTATTAACGGAAAAAACGTTAAATATTAAATGGTTTAAAAAGAAATTTAAAGTTACAATAAAAGTATTATTTGAAACTATTCGTTTTCAAAATAGTTCATAAAAAAATATTAAGAAAAACAGCTAATTCTCATATCTCGCTGTAATAATCCATTTTGTAAACAGATTTATCTCAAAAAATTTAAGTTTGAATCCTTTTTTTGAAGAGATTATTCAATATGAAACGATGGTTATATTAACCTTAAAGCATGTATTAATTTAGGTCTGAAACTTAAAAGAGGTGTAAAATGTGGCTTACCAAAAATGAAAAAAAAGTGTTGAAATTATTAATAGATGATGCAAAATTATCAGATACTTCCATTGCAAATAAGTTAAAAATTTCAAGCCAAGCAATTGGAAGAATCAGAAAAAAACTTGAAGAAGATATAATTAAATCCTATACCGTCGAATTAGATTTGAAGATGCTAGGCCTAAATACTGTTTCAGTTACAAAGTATGGAATAACTCAAAAAGGTTTAGAACTTGATGAAGAAGAAATTGAAAATAAAATCTCCTCTATTCCGAATAATATTACAGTTCTTCGTCTATCAACAGGAAACAATTCCTATGAAGTTACTAGAATTTGTTCATCTTTAGACGAATGTGAAGCATTAGAAAAAGAAAAATCTCTTACTCTCGAAGGAAATAAAATTCTTGAAAGATTAAATGTAGAAAGAATTCCACTGTCTAATCAAATAAAAAACGACATCAAATCTCTTTTACATAAAGCAATAGATTCTCTCGGAACAAAATCTACCAAAATTAATTGGAAAAAATAATAATCTTTATAACTCACTATCTTCTTTTAGATTTTTACCCTCGGAGTCATCATAATAACCCCCTTCTTTTTTCAGAACAACCTCATCAATTATTTTTCTATCTTCTTCAGTAAGATCATGATCCATAACTAATTTATAAATTATATCTTCAAATAGCTTTGAATCAATAGGGTTTTTATCAACATTTTCTATCCTAGATTCTACAACATCTTCTACAACATCTTCTACAACAGATTCATCTCCTTTTTCTACAATCCCTTCACTAGCTTCCATGAAAAAATTAATTTTTTACTATTTATATAGATTATATGCAAAAGATATACAAAAAATAAACAGATTTAAGTACATCTGAGTCTTAAGTATAAATATGGGAATTAGACAATTTTGGAGAGATTATAGCCTCGTTATGAGAAGCAAACAAAGAAAAATAGTTATTAGGGTAATGAACACCCCAAGAACAGTAACTGAAATAAAAAAAAGAATTAATTTAGGTCTTTCAGAAACAAGTAGGGTTTTAAGAACATTTAAGGATCAAGGCTTAGCAGAATGTTTAAACCCCAAAGACACCTTGGGAAGAGTTTATCAATTAACAAAAAGAGGAAAATTAGTAAAAGAAAAAATAGAAAATTAACCTATTTCTTCAAGATCAAATTAACAATTCCTAATTGACCCTCCCCATATTCTGTTAAATCACCAACCTTCTTAAGTTTATCACAGTCTTCCTTAATCTCTCTAGCCACTTTTAGTGTAATATCCAAATTTGCCATATTCAATTCTCCCAGAGTCAAAATCAAATAAGATATATAACACTTATTAGAAATATGGGATAAAAATTAAGGGATTTGGTTAATTAAACAAAGGATCTTTATGAACAACACAGATAAAAAAAGTTTTATCACCAGTTTCAATCTTTTGATAGGAGATACTACTATATCTCTTCTTTTTTCTTGATCTTAAATTTAAAGGAATTATAAAATACTTTGCCCCCTTTTTAGCTCCTCTTTCAATCAGTTTAACATTAGAATCACATAAATCTTCAACGAAGAGATGAACATTTGTTATATGATTTTTTAATTGAAGTGCTTCCTCCTCACTTAATTCAATTTTATAAATTATTTTATCCAAAAGAGCCTTTGTTCTAATTATATTTCCGATTTTATATCGTCTCCAATCTTAAGTCATCTTTTAAACTTATAAACCTTACTTATAAGAATATTAGGATAATTTTAGCAAAAACTTATCCTAATTAGAGAGCAAATAATAAATAATAAAGATTTTTATTAAATTTAGAAAGGTTCTTAAAATCTAAGAAACTACTATAATTAAGAAAATAACAACATGGGAAGAATACTTGGAACAAAAACAACTAAAGATAATAAGATAATCTTTGAAGTGGAGATAGATTATGAAGAATCTCTTAAATTAAAAGGGCATATAAAGAATATACATCTTTTTTCAGAAGATGCAGCAAATATTAAATCAAACCTGTCTCAAAGAGGATCAAAGGAAGCAACAAAATACTTCCTAATACCTCGTGAATTAAGAGAGAACTTAAAATTTGATGAAGAGGTTAAATGTCAAAAAATAGAAACAGATACGAGAACTTTATTTATATTTGTTGTAAATAAGGTTAAAATTTAACCAAGAAAATGGAAAATAAAAACGAACAAAAATTAACAAGAAAAAGTCTCGGAATAAAGCAAATTGATTCAATGATTCAAGGAGGCCTACCTAATGGGAGTGTTATTGGACTCTCAGGTCCTCCAGGTGTTGGTAAATCTATTTTTAGTCTACATTTTATCTTAGAAGGTGCAAGAAAAGGAGAAAAGTGTATCTATATTAATTTAGAAGAACCAAGAAGAAATATAGACAATATGATTAAAGATTTTGATTTTGCAGATGAATTTTTTGATTTAGAAAAAAAAGAACTAATAATTATAAAATGCCTTGATTATCCAGAATATGAAAAAGTTTATACTGAATTACTCGAAAGGATAAAAAGTGACCAAAAAATAAAAAGACTCGTTATTGACAGTTTCAATTGCTTTTTTAGTTCCATCGACAATCCTCATACATTAGCTACAAATATTAATGTAAGAAAAATGATAACAGACTCTTTTTATACTATGAGGAGAAATGAATTGACAACTTTATTAGTTCTGGAAAAAAACGAAGGATATGGAGATGGTTTTGATTATAACATCCCATATCTTGTAGATGGCATGATCAAATTAGATTTTCTTGATCTCGGAACAATTGAGAGAAGAATTTTCATTCCAAAAATGAGATGGACAAACCAATATAAAGAAAGTAAGAGTTATGACATTGGAAAGGCTGGAATTCAAGTTATTGAGGATGAAGAATTAGGATAATTAAGCAAGTATCATCATTAACACCGTTAACAACAGTTAACTTAATGAACCTATTTTTCCTTAATATTTTATGGAGGTAACAAGTCTTGGAGTTTTTGTTATCCTGTTTTATTTTATTCTAGTTGTCACCATTGGCTATTTAGCTTCTAAGAAAAAATCTGAAGATTCTTTTTTAATTGCGAATAGAAACTTGGGATCTGTGCATCTTGCAGCGACTTTAAATGCTGGTTTTATAGGGGGAGGATTTTTAGTAATTTTTATTGGCATTGCATACACTTATGGAATTCCTGCTCTCTGGCTTATTTTTGGTCAGTCTTTAGGGCTAGTTTTATTTGCTATTTTTGGAAAGTCCATAAAAGAGACTTCTGATAAAAATAGATTTTATACCTTGGCAGATTATTTTAATAATAAATTTGATAAAAAGACAGGAGTTTTAATTGGTTTAATGCTTTTTTTGTTTTTTATGGGTTTTATTATAATTCAGTTTGTTGCCGGTGGAAAGATTTTAAGTGGTTTGATAGGTCTAAGCTATCAATTGTCTGTACTCGTTATTGGACTCATTATTATGATTTATCTTTATCTTGGAGGCTTTAGAGCTGTTGTGAGAACCGATTTATTACAATATCTTATGCTTTTCTTTTTTATGGGGGTTATTGGATTCTTTGTTTTAAGTAGTAATATTAGTCCTGCCGATGCAAGTTTTTCTTCAATAGAAATTCCAACCATTATCGCATTTATTATTTTTGGAATGTTTTTTGTTATTATTGGAGGAGACGTTTGGCAGAGGGCTTATGCTGCTAAATCTTTAAAAGTTATGAGAAAGGGGTTTTCTCTTGCAGCCCTCCTTACTATTATCTTTGGATTATTAGCTGTTTTTATTGGTATTGCTGCCAAAATTAATTTTCCTTCCATTGATCCTGCCCAAGCGTTGGTTAAAGGGTTTTCTTTTTTGCTGCCTCCAGAACTATTATGGATAGGGATTATAATCCTTTTTGCCGCTATTATGTCAACATCTGATACCTTGATTTTTTTAGCGAGCATGAACCTGTCCAATGATATATTTTCTCGCTTTAAGAACATTTCAAAAAAATCTCTAGTAAAACTTACAAGGTCATCAATTTTCTTTGTAACCATTACAGGGGTCACTCTTGCATTATTAATCCCTGATATAGTCAACTTCGCTTTTATTTTTACCGCTGCTATGATCACCTTGGCCCCAATTATTATTATTATGCAATTTAAGGAAATTAAAAGTAATAGTGTTTTCTATGCTCTGTTGATAACTCCAATTGTAGTTCTTGCCATTGCCATTTTAACACCTATAAGGGAGGAGTTGTCTTTGGTTTCACTTGTTGTTGCGTCCACGATTTTGTTTGCGAGTGAGAAGATCAAGATAAAGGCAGCCTATTAAACAATGGAAAAAGAGAAGATTTTTAATATTAGGAATTATCTTTTTGATAAGTTATTTTTCTCAAAAAAAGTTATTATAAATAAACCTGGGGTGATTATTAATAGATCAGGTAGAAAATATGGGGGGGTTTATGCTCAAAACAGAACAGTTTATCTTTTCGAGGACACCTTTGCAGATTTACAAATGAATACTATCACTGTTTTAGGAAAAGAGAAAACCTCCCTGCTTTTTTATGAAATGGGAAAAGATGCAGGACTTCGATACCTAATAATTGGAAAAGCAAAAAGACCTCCAAGATTTATGCTTAATGAGGTTATACAACATGTATTTACTGGTTTTCGAGCATCAGGACTAACATTACTAGAAAATTTCAGTTATGATAGTGATTATAATAATTTTGTTTTATCTAGCAAAAATAGTATCATATTAAGGAAGACAAAAGATGCAAGTTATATATGTGGATTCATTAGCAGCATTCTAAGTTTTTTATTGGGTGAAAATATTGAATCAGAATTTATGTGTTATCCTAATGGTCATTGTAGAATTATTCTAAACAAAAAAATAAAGAAGAAGTATATACCAAATGAAAAGGAACTAGAACCTTTTAAGGATTATAACAAGAATTTTCCCAAATATGATTCGAAATTTGCTAGAGGAGTTTATTCATATGATGAATTAATAAAGTTTAAGAACATACAGGTTGATAAGAATGGCATAACATATTTTATGGGTGCGCCACTTATTCCAATAGAATTTGGATGTCTTGAATTAATTGCAAAACATTATAATGAGAAAGGAATAAAAGACATCTTTGAGAAGAGCATAACTTCCTCTTCAAATAAAATAGCAAAGAGTTTAGTAGGGCAACTCCAACAAAATAATCAAAAATTAAAATTATTAAAAAATATGTTTTCAGGTCTTGGATTTGGAATACTTTTCTTTAAATTAGATAATAAACATATTATAGTTAACATTGTTTATGCTCCTATCTCACGCTATAAATACTCTTATGTTGTTTTTACTCTTAAAGGATTCTTAGAAGAAATATTGGGTAAAAAATTACAAATAAGTAAGATCTCTTTTGATAAAAATAATTTTAGTAAAGAATTACAATATACTTTACTTTAACTTCATAAGTAGATACTTGGATTTTAAATAAATATAATAAATTGACAAAAAGATTATTTTTCTTTTTGGAAACATTTTTATAACCTCCTTGGGCATTCTAATTTGATGTGTTGGATCCTTAAATAATTTGAGAAGATCTTCTCCTTTATTTATTGTAAAGAATCTCTTGGCTGGCTTAGAAAAACTAGGATATTTTTTGAGTTTTTGTATGAATTTAGAATCTAAGTCATGATAACCATCATATTTAGAAAGTATACTTCTAAAATAAGATTTAAAATATTTTTTACACCATACTCTTTCAAAATATTTTAAATCACCTTTTTTTATGGCTATTGATAATATTTTTGAAGAGTCAAGAATAGGACCAGTACCATAAGCGGTACTACTAGAAGCAATTCCAAAACTATCTCCAAAAAAAGCAATTTTTTTATAAACTAGTGGTAGTACTGGAGTTGCTGGGATTATTACCTTAGCTTTTTTAATGATTTGTGTATTAACTAAGTGCTTTTTATAAAAAGTTTTTTCTGGTGGTTTGATCTGAGAAAAGTCTATATTTTTAACATACTGCCAATAACCATGAGTTATATATTTGGGAGAGATGTTAATCTCTTCGATATACCCATGCTTATCCCCATAATTATAATAAATATGGTCTGATTCTATATTAATATTATTTCTAAGTATACTTACATCACCAACCCAGTAACGAAAAGGGAGGGCCAATTTTAATTTCTTTCTAAGGAAAAAAGAGGTTCCTGAACAATCTATGATATATTTAGAATGATAAGAATTATTTTCTGTTACTATGATATCACCTTTAACATCAACAACACACTCCATTTTATAATTTGCATTACTTTTTTTAAAAAGCTGTTCACAAGCCCTTTTATACTCTACTAAATAAACTGGCGTTTTTATGGTTATAAATGGTTCGTCATCAAATCCTATTTTTATTCCTTTAAATGTTTTAAGTGGTTTAAAATTATACTCATTTATTATTTCTTCAAACATTGTTCTTGTACCATACTTTTCATTAAATCCAATCTCATTTTTCTCAATCATTAAAACACTTCCAGTATATCCAATTCTTTTCAAATTATACGCAAGGCCACAACCAGCAATACCTCCTCCGATAATTATCACATCATAATATTCCATTTTAATTTTTTGTTAATAAATGTGGAAGATATACTAAAATTGGAAATGCGCTTAAAGCAACAAAATCCACTCTAGAGGTTTGATCAAATACAATTGCAAACAAGAAAAATAAAACCAACAATCTACTACATTTATATGAAAGTGTTTCCATTTTCTTTATCATGCACATATGCATGACCATATAAAGTGGAATAAAGAAAATAGAAAGAAGTAAAAATTTATTTCCTAAATCAAATACATAATAAGCCATAAACAGGGAAGTAAAATACATGAACATAAGAACAATTGTTATTTGCTTACCCTTTCTATAAGTCGTTAAAAATGTCTTATATCCTCTTTTTTTATCCTCATCTATTCCCTTAATATTTTTTATAGGCATGATTAAGATCATAGAAAAAAACATGAAACTAGCTAATTTTATAGTCACAGTATAATCTAAATTTAAAAGTAACGAGGCTGATAAAATTGGGATCATCACATGAGTAAATCCAAGAATGATAGTATCTCCAAAAAGAACGAATCTAGAATATTTGCTGTAAATAATATTTAAAAATATCCAAGATAAAACCGCAGCAAATATTATTATGTTCGAAAATGAAAGAATAAGAGTTGTAATAAAGATTAAGAATAAGAAAATATTTACATATTTTATTTTGAAATCCTTGTCAATCTTTGCATTAAATACTCCCCCAGATACATATAGTAATACGCAAGAGATACAAAGTATAATAATTTCTTTGCTTAATTGATTAGCAAACCCCACAACAAGGATAATAAAAGAAAGGGGAATTAGAGATCTATAGATTCTCATAGATTTCAATAAATTTAAAAAATAATTATTATCCCTCTTTCCCATTATAAGAAATATTTATAGTCATTTTTTTACTTAATTAACAAAAAAGGATAAAGAATAAAAGAAATTAAAAAATAATTACAAAAAATTATCCTTGTCAAAAGATTAGAAATATAACCCATGTTATTGATAATATCCTGTATGAAGCATTTTTTAAAAAGAGTGGAGATAAAAACAAGAGAACCAACAAGAATCTATGATATAACCACCTCTATTGAAAGATTAGTAGAAGAATCAAAGTTTAGTGATGGCCATGTTCTAGTTCAGCCAATGCATACTACAACAGGAGTATATTGTAATGAATTTGAAGATTTCCTAATTGAAGATTTAATCAGACATTTAAATGATCAAGCACCTCAAATTCAGGGAAAATATAGGCATGATAACATTGCTGAAAGAGACTGTCCTCCTGATGAGCCAAAAAACGGACACAGCCACATTAAAGCGGCTCTTTACTCAAATCATTCAGTATCTCTAATATTATATGAAAGAAGCCTTCAAATTGGGCAATATCAAAGAATACTTTTTGCAGAATTTGATGGTCCTTGCCCTAGAAGACATAAGGGAACAAGAGAGTATCTAGTAAGCATACTAGGAGAATAAAATGAGTGAAATACTAATATCTGATACGACATTAAGAGATGGTGAACAAATGCCAGGAGTTATCTTTAACAAAAGCCAAAAAATCGATTTAGCTAAAAAAATATCCAAATTTGGAGTTGATATTATAGAACTTATGCCAGCAATATCCAAATATGAAACAGAAGTTGCAGAATATTTAGTTGGCATTGGAATGAATGATAAACTAACAGCCTCAACCTTATCTAGAAGAGAACATATTGATCTTGCAGAGTCTATTGGTATGTCTAACGTAACTTTATTTACTTCAATTTCTGATATTCATCTAGGTAAGAAATTAAAAATTTCAAGACAACAAAACTTAGAGAATTCTATAAGGCACGTTGAATATGCAAGGGAAAGGGGATTAAGAGTAAGTTTCGCAGGAGAAGATTCTTCAAGAGCAGATTTAGGTTACTTAGTTGAATTTATTAATTCGTTAGAAGGTAAAATTGATTATTTTCTTTCATGTGATACTCTAGGAATTTTAACACCAAAACAAACATATGAATTTATTGGAAAATTAAAACAAGAAACAAATTGTAAGATTGGCTTGCATATTCACAATGATTTTGGCCAGGCAACAGCAAATACCTTAGCTGGAATCGAGGCAGGAGCTGATTTATTTTCAGGAACTTTTACCGGAATAGGCGAAAGAGCAGGAAATGCACCAATAGAAGAAGTTGTAATGGCCCTTAGATACCAGTATGGAAGAGAACTTCCATTAAATTATAGATTATTAGGGGAATTATGTGGCTTAGTTGAACAGTATTCTGGAGCTAAATTGCAAAGGCATAAACCTATCTCTGGTGAAAATGCTTTTTCCCATGAATCAGGAACCCATGTGGATGGTATTATAAAATATCCAAGAAATTATGAGAATTTTGATCCAAGAATAATTGGGGAAAAAAGAAGAATCTTATTTGGAAAACACTCAGGAACTAGTGGTTTAAAATATTTATTTGGAGATAAATTTACTAAAGATGAATATGTAAAGATGTTAGAACAAGTTAAATCAAATTCGATGTCTCAAGGAACTGTTTTTTCGGAAGAAGAGATCGTAGAGATGTTTCAAATAATGGTAGAAAGGGAGATTTAAAATCATGGATGAATTAATTGTTGTTGATAAACAAGATAATATTATTGGATCAATTGGAAAGGAAGAGTGCCATAATGGGGATGGAATCTTACATAGAGCTTTTTCAATATTTATTTTTAATAATCAAAAACAGTTATTAATCCAACAAAGAAGTAATCTTAAAAGATTATGGCCACTATTTTGGAGCAATACTTGTTGTAGTCACCAAAGGTTAAGGGAACCACTTCTAGATATTACAAAAAAAAGATTAGAAGAAGAATTTGGGTTTTCTTGTACATTAAAAAATCTTTACAAATTTCAATATTCAGCCAAATATAATGATGTTGGTTCTGAAAATGAAATATGCTCAGTTCTTATTGGTAAATTAAATGATGAAATTAAATTAAATCCAAATCCCGAAGAGGTTTCCAACTTTAAATGGGTAAACATAAAAGAATTACAAGAAGATATCAAAAATAATCCTGAAAAATATAGTCCTTGGTTTAAAATAGAATGTAAAGAATTATTCTCTAACTACTTAGATGAAATTGAAGAGTTATTCACCTGATAAATTATTTAAACAACTTTTTCTTGTCTAGACTATGAACATAAAAACACTACCATCTGAAGAAAGACCAAGAGAAAAACTCCTCAAACATGGAGCAAGATCATTAACAAATTCTGAACTTCTAGCAATTATTCTAAGAACAGGAAATAAAAAGGAAAATGTTCTTGAACTATCAAACAAGTTTTTTACAAAATATAATCTTAAATCTTTATCTAGATTAAAAACATCAACTTTAAAAAAACAATTAGGAATCGGAGATGCTAAAGCATGTCAAATAATGGCTTGTTTTGAATTGGGAAAAAGATTATCTGCATTTAAAGAAGAAATAAAGCCCCAAATAAAAAGTGCAAAAGATATAGCAAATATATTCATTCCTAAAATGAATTCATTAGAAAAAGAGCATTTTATAGGGGTTTATCTAGATTCGAGAAGAAGAATAATCAAACAAGAAACCATCTTTATTGGATCCTTAAATGAATCTATCGTTCATCCTCGTGAGATTTTCAAAATAGCAATAGAAGAAAATGCAGCTGCAATAATTATACTCCATAATCACCCTTCTGGAGACTCAACTCCTAGTAGTTTTGATATTAAAATCACAAAAGAATTAATCAAAGCCGGAGAATTATTAGGAATACAAATATTGGATCATATAATAATTGGTGGAGGAAAGTTTGTTAGTTTGAAGGAGGAAGAAATGATTTAATTCATAAATTTCTAATTTTATCACTATTCAACCATCTCTCTAATTTTCATTCCCTTAGGTGTTAATGTATATAATCTTCCTGTTTTCTCCCCAGGATTTAAGCATTTAACAATTTTCTTTTTCTTAAATTCCTGTAAAATATCACTAACATTATTCAAACTAAGATTAGTCTCTTCTTTTATTTCTGTAGGAATTTTTGGTTTATCCATCACTTTAATTATTTTCTTTTTTTGTGACCCTCTAATAACCCAATAATAGTCTTTTTCCATAAAAAACAGGACTAATTCAGTATAAAAAAGGTTTACACTGAATTTATACCGAAATGTTTAAATATAAGATAAATTTAGCTTTAAAGTAACTAAATTTTAAGAAGATAAGAAGAATATGTCCAATCCAAAAGAATTAATTATTTATAAATTAGTAAAAGACGAAGATTTAAACGATAAAGAACGAGATTTTATAGATAAAATAGTTGAAAATAAAGATTATTAACATTCTAAACCTAAATTCTTGAAAATAGTTTCAAAAATCAACACAAATTATATATTTTAAGCTAGTTCAATTAATAATGACACAAATAGATCTTTATTTGTTTTTAATAAAATGACAAGTCAAATTGTAATAAAATTAAATAAAAAGAAATTTAAGCTATTGTTAGATAAACTAAGGTCAAATGGTTATGGCGCAGTAGGAAGTTACTCTGAACTTGTAGGAAAGATTATTTTCTTTGATTACTTATTATGGAATGAAAAACGTGAAGAACTTGATAACAAAACACGAATGCAATTTTTAATGAGAAAATTAGATGAAACACATGCCGGATTTATGAAATTTTTTCTCTTGCAATATGCAAAATTTATTTCTTCTGGAAAATCTAAAAATTTTTTTAAGAGAATGTTCGAGTAATTTTTTCCAAAAGTATAGATGGCTGTACAAACACATAATAAAGTTGGTCACCAAAAGTTTATATAAGATTTTCTTTCTAATATCCATGAGGTGGGAAAAACGGTAAATGGAAGAGCTAACACAGGAAATTGGAGAATTGAAAGTAATAATTTACAAATTAACAAGAGGAAAAGAACTAGATGAACAAGATAGAGAAATAATTAATAAGATTATTGAAGAGAAGGATTATAAGGAATAAAAGTTCCTTATTTCATAATGATTTAAATCTTACTTTAAAAAATTAAAATTTCCTCTTATTTTTCCTAAGAACAATTAGTTTATCAAGAAATAATCCAATAATATATCCAAATAATGTAACTGAAGTTATAAAAATTGCTATAATAGACAGTGAAGTTTTTTGAAATGCCTTTTCTCGACTACCTAAAACTTCTGTTTCGTCAATCTTTACCAATAGACACCAATCCCTTTCCTCAATATAATAAGAAACCCCAATAACCCTCTCCCCCCTATAATCTCTATATGTTAACATTCCATTATTTTCTCCAAGAGAATTCCCAAAACATCTTCTCGCTCCAAGTGTATCAATAACAACACCTAATGGAGCATTATCCTCAAATAATTGTGGAGTCAGTATATATTTTTCAGAATTTATTAAATAGAATTCTTCACTATCTCCAAGACCAGCCCTATCCAACATAATTTCATCCAAAGCATTTAACTCTATTCTCGCAACCAATATATTATTATCATTATTAATCAAAGAGAATAAAATATTATTCTTTCCAGTTGTCTTAGAATAATAGGCATCAGTAACATAAATTGTATTTTTAGCATTAACAAAGTAATCTTTCTTGGACATGTCTAATCCAACACGCAATTCATTCGAAGAGGCAATTATTATTCCGCCAGGATCTAAAATAAACAATTCATAAAATTGTCTATTTATATTTACAAGATTTAACAAATCAGAATTATCTAATCCCCTGCTTATTGAGATTATCCTTATCTTATCCTGTTGTCCATCAAAGAAATAATCAATACTTTGTAACTTCAGTTGAGAAAGAGTTTCTAAATTCTCAAAAATTTGTTGTTTAACTATCGAGGTTGATTGTTTATAATAATATGCCGTACCACCAGTACTCGAAAGCAAGGCTATGACGAAAAATACAACTGCAAGTAAAGTGCTAATTTTCATTCTCTTTTATATGAAAATGCTTTTTAGTATTTAAATTTAGTTATTTGCTTCCAAGTCTATGAAGTTCAAAAGAAATTAGTCCTCCAACTACTAATATTGCTATAATCAAAATTGCAAGGTATATTTTAATCTGGTTTATCTCAGAACTTTTAATATAAAATGTAGCTATAGCCTTTCTTTCTTCATCAATCTCAACTACAATACTATATATTCCTGGAAGAATATTCTCCGGAATTTTAATCGAACTTAAAAAAGATGCTTGCGTTTCAATTGCCTTAATCTCTCTTCGATTTACGAGTATTATATCATTTTTCTTAATATAATAATCTAATTGTATATCATATCTTCCCGCCCTTTCCAAGTTTTTTATAGTAATCTGAAATCGAAGTGTTTCTCCAGGCTTCACACTTTGATATTTTTCCGGAACTTCTACGGCTAATTCTAATCCAAAATTTTCCACTTGTGTAACTGATACTTCATAAATTGCTCTACCCTCAAGGTTTCGCAAAGTAATTGAACCATCAAACTTATTATTTTCCTTAAAGATAATTAACGGGACAGTTAAAAGGAATATCATCAAAATTATAATTATAACTATTTCAAGTTTTTTCTTTTTATTCGTGTTTTCCATTTTAATTTTTATCATTAATAACATTTAATATAATCATAAAAAAACCAAGCAATATAGGAATGATCATTATAATTTGGTTTATTAAACCGATAAGAGGATTCCAAAAAAATGGGAAAATTATTTTTTCAAATATGGAAACGATTGCAGCAGTCAAAGCAATGATCAATAAACCCTCTTCGAATTTCTTAGATAAATGTGAAAGCATAAGTAATGATGCTAAAACAATGATAACACCAAATAAAATAATTGAGACATGTACAAAGGAATATTTCAAAAAAACTAGAGCATTATTTTCTGTGCCAACGTTAAAGAAAGTATTTAAAATTATAAAAGTCGACCAAGAAATAATCAAGAAACTAATTTTGATTAGTTCTTTTTTACTTTTCTTTGAAGTTCTAGATATAAAGAAGATTATTCCAATGGAAACAATACTCAACATTACCCCCATAAAAGAGACACTTAATCCAAGAGCATTAATAATTTCATTATCTATCATTTAGTTGCCTCCATTATAATATAAAATATCGCTAAAACTGATATAAAAGTTGTTATAAGAATCACTTCATTGGCTAAGTCAAAAAAACCATAAAACATTAATCCAGCACTTAGACAAAAAGAAATCCCCCATCCAAAAAAAGGAATAAAAATACCTATTCTTTTTTCAGTGATCATATTTAAAGCACTTTTTGTCAAAACTATAAGTGATATTATTAAAAGTATAGAAATTTGAACTAATAAATTCATTTTACAGCCTCCTTAAAACCTTCCATAATTAATAATATAGAAACTATCCAAATTGACCCTTTAAGAGGATTTGAGGACAAAAAGTAGTATTCTCCAAAAAGATGTAATATAAACGAAGAAGTTTCAACAATTATTCCAATCAGAACTCCTGCGAAAATATATTTTATTGCAGATTCATTTAATCTTAATGAAAATAATAAAATTCCAAAACAAAGAAAAGCAATCAAGGCGTGGAAAATCATATGAAATACAGAATGAGAAAAACCACCATTATAAAGTATCATAATATTAATAAAAACTATAAAAACCCCGAAAAAAAATCCAAAAGGCCACCAGCTAAAATCTATTTTTTTACTCACCATTTTTGTATTCAACCAAAGTCGGATCAGTTTAAAAACTTACCTTAATTTTTTCCTTTATTTTATTATTTTCGCTTTTCCTTTCTTTTAAATCTGGAAGATTTAATTTTTCTGATTTTTCTAAGTGCAAAATAGAGGAAGATAAAAAATAATAAAACAAAGAATGCAGAAATAAAGACAACTACTGTAGATAATTCCCTGGATCTTCCAATAGCTAAACCTCCAAAAAGGGGAAGGTAAGAATCACACTCTTCCTCAAAATTTTGCAAAACAAAATTAATTTCTTCCATTGTAACTGGACTTTTTATTTCTCTATTTATCTCAAGAGTTAAAGTTTCTAATTCCTCACTGTCATAATCAATATTTCCTCTACGTTGTATATGTTTTTTTAAAGATTTTGAGCACAGTAAACATACTTCTTCTCTTTGATTTTTATTGATTATTGTTTCTATTATACTCGCCTGACCTCCAGAACTTACACTTGGTCCTCCACCTCCACCAGAGCTCTCTCCACCTATATTACCCTCACCAATACTATAAATGTAATCTGAAAAATAAGCAACATCAAACACATAAATATCGGCGTCACTAACTTCTACACAAATTGAAGAAGGACAAATCGCTCCATTGATTAGGGAAATTCTATCAACAAAATTCAATGAATCAGTATTATTTATTTTAATTCTAGCACTTCGATTTAAGGAAGGAATTAGAGAAGAATTAACGAATAATCTATTAGGAGAAATTTCGATTGCATCACCAAGATTATTTGAAGTAAAGTTTAATCTATCATCCCATACAATCTTAATGTCCAATGTGGACATCTCCAGTTTAATATCATTCAGGCTAAATATCTTAAGAGATCCAGGACTAGAAGAAAAGTCTATAGAATTTCCAGAAAAATTGTTTCCAGATAAAGAGTTATTACTTCCTCCAAAAATTCTAATCCCATTTTCAGCGCTATTTGTTATTACATTATTTATCAAAATAGTATCTATAACTGAAGAAAGAATAACCCCATAAGGATTAGATGTTAAAATCATATTTTCTATTTGATTTTGATTTCCACCGACGATGTTAATCCCATTTTCAAAATCATAAATTTCACCATTTTTAATTATTAAATTATTTTGACCGATACTATAAACTCCATTTCCAGAACTGTTTCCAGTTATATTATATCCTCCAAAATTAATAGTGATATTTTCAGCACCAACAATCAAACAATCTTCAGTAGCTATGATATCCTGAATCAAGTAATAAGAAGTATTAGCTACATTTAATGATCTACACCCTGAGATCTCCTCTTCAATAAAGATCTCATTAACAACAACCAAATACAAAGTCCAATTAATATTACTAGAAGAATCATTAATCGAAACATTAATCGAATAACTCCCACCAGATAACGGACTAGTATTCACAAGTAAACCAACTGAATTAATCGAAAATGTATCAGTCCAGTTAATCGAAAACGAATCAAACAAAACATCATCCGCTGCATCAAAGTCAACACTTAAAATTTCTCCTTTGTTAATGTTAGCAGTTGCTGGAATAGTTGTAAAGAACGGAGGTGTAGTATCAGAAACTGGAGTCACATTAACAAAGAAAGTCTCAAAACTAGTTGTATAGTTCGCTGAATTAACATAACTACAAGTAATATTCTCAACTTGAACAATATTAAATGTAGTCAAGTTGTTCAGAGGAGAAACCCCACTATCAATCAAACTACCTTCTCGATAAAGTTCAACAGTAGCCAAAGAATCCCCAGTTACGATAGAACACCCAAGATTAATCGAATCTCCAGCAAAGATTGTAATATCTTCTGAAATAGAATTCAAAGTCAAATTAACAACAGAAGAAACCTGATTAACTGTATAAATTGAAATGCTTTCTGACGAACCATAATTTGTACTAGCTGCCAAACTACAATTAAAGGACATTGAAGAAGCCCCAGGAGTTATAGATACCCCAGAACTAATAACAGACCCATCCAAAGTCAAAACAGCACTCCCATCACCAACCAAAACAGAACAAGAGGGAGTTATAGCCACTCCAAAGTCTTGAGGACTAGAAACATCAAAAGAAAGAGAAGTTGAAGACGCAATCAAACTAACAATTAAAGTTTGTGAATCCATATTAGAATTAGCAGAATAATTAACCCCACCACTTGTATTCAAAATATAATTATAAGTTCCGGCTGATAACGAAACAGTTTCTCCCGTTTCAACACTAACACCATCACGATAAATAGTATAAGTTACATCAAAGTCCCCAGTATTACTTTCAACTAACCCAACAGTAATCAAGGTTCCATAATCAACAGTCCAAGAAGTAGAATTAGTCAAACTTCCAACAGGACTAACAGGACTAACAGTTAGAGTGTCTGAAGCAAAACCATTAGTATAATTCACATTTCCAGTCGTATTATAATCATAATTATACGATCCAGCTGATAACGAAACACTTTCCCCATTCGTAACCGCAACACTATCCCTATAAAGAACACAACTTAACTGAGAAGGACAACCACTTCCAGTTGAGGTCACAGTAATCCCATAATCCTCAGAGTTCGAAGGGGTTAAAACAAAACTCAATGATGGACTAATTGGATTCACAGTAACAGAATAAATAGTCCAATTAACATTCCCAGAAGAATCATTAATCGAAACATTAATAGAATAACTCCCACCAGATAATGGACTAACATTAACCAACAACCCAGCAGAATTTATACTAAACGTATCACTCCAATTAATCAAAAACGAATCAAACAAAGTCTCATCGCTAGCATCAAAGTCAACACTCAAAAGATCCCCATAATTAATATTCGCATCCAATGGAATAGTTGTAAATACAGGAGGAGTAGTGTCCGGAACAGGAGTCACATTAACAAAGAAAGTCTCAAAGCTGGTCGTATAGTTTTGCGAGTTCTTATAACTACAAGTAACATTCTCAACTTGAACAATACTAAATGTTGTTAAATTATTAACAGGAGAATTTCCGGAATTAATTAATAATCCTTCTCGATACATCTCAATTACTGCTAAAGAATCTCCAGCAACAACAGAACAACCTAGATTAATAGAATCTCCAGCAAAGATTGTAATATCTGAAGAACTAGAATTCAAAGTCAAATTAACAATTGATGAAATCGGACTAACTGTATAAACAGAAACATTCTCAGACGAACTATAATTTTGACTAGCACTCAAACTACAATTGAATGATAAAGATCCAGCTCCCGGAGTTAAGGAAACTCCTGAACTAATAACAACCCCATCCAAAGTCAAAACAGCACTTCCATCTCCACTAACAACAGAACAAGTTGGAGTTATAGCCACCCCAAAGTCTTGAGGACTAGAAACATCAAAAGAAAGAGAAGTAAAAGACGCAATCGGACTAACAACTAAAGTTTGTGAATCCATATTAGAATTAGCAGAAT
>JADFNI010000023.1 GCA_022563455.1 Nanobdellota archaeon | reverse complement strand
TCGCGAGAAGAAGAATTTACACCTATTTTAAATCCTTCAGATAATAGACTTAGAGTTAGATTTCCATGTGGGGACTGTAATTATTCTGACAAACACGCAGTTAAATTAGAGGCTGTAGGGAATATAACTCCCCAAATTGGAGTTTTTAACAGTACCTGCTTTGAACATGGAGAGTATAGAACAATAATAACTCCAGACAATTCAGAATACGTAGACTCAAATACCTTAGTAAGAAACGTAATGAAAGAAGCTACAATCTCAAAAGATTCTATAAGCGAAGGTTTTTTGCCCATAGTTGTGAAGGGGGGAGATTGGATACATTCTTCAGTGTTGGTTTCTACTGCTCTTGAAATGCTCGGTTATGGTCCTCAGAAGCGCCCTGATAGAATCTATACTCCATTGATAGAAGATTGGTCAGGGGCAAAATTTTCAAAGTCGCTCTATTTAGAAGCTGATTCCTATGATTCATTTCCAGCAGGATTTGTTTCTCTCGCAGATTTCGAAAGAACATTCGGAGAAGAAGGCATTAGAAAGTTAGCAGATCATGTTGCTACATGGGTCGAAGATCCTAAAAAGTTATATAGGAATTATTCATTAGAATATTTAATAGAATTATTCAAAAAATAAGAAAAATGATTAAATATATACTCTCAATAAATAAAAATTCAGCAAACGCATTATATGTGGGTAGTAAGAAACATGAGTTTAGAAAGAGATTTCCAAAGTATGTGGGGGAAGCAAGAATATTCCTTTACGAGACTTCTCCTGTTAAGGCAATAACAGGAGCTATTATTTGTAGTCCACCTATAGAAGGAAGTATAGATTCTATGTGCAGCCTATTAGGTCCAAATTCATTTGACACTGAAAAGACTTTAAGGAAGTATTTTGGAGACAGTCCTAATGGATATGCATTGCCAGTGATACATGTGGAAAGATTTAAAAGAAGCGTTAGTTTAGATGAAATAAGATCTTTACTGAGGAAGTTTACACCTCCAATGTCATTTCTTAGCTTAGAAAATGAAAAATATGGTGATTTTAGAAAATATCTTGCAGGAGTTAAATAACTATGATCTATGAGATGAAACTAACTACTGAAGATTTTGAAGATATTGTTCTAGATAGAAAACATATAGAAATAAGATTATATGATCATAAAAGGCAGGGGATTAGCATTGGAGACGAAATAGATTTCATCAATCTTCGTAGCCCTCTAGAGAGAGTTAGAGTTAGAGTTAAATCACTCTTGAGAGAGGATTCATTTAGTGATCTACTTGAGAAACATGAACTAAGCGAAATGACTTCTAGATTCACTAAGTTTGAAGATTATCTTATTAAGATATACTCAAGATATACTCCAGAAAAAGAAAAAAAGAATGGCATTTTAGGGATTGAGATTGAACTTATCGATGGTAATCTTAATCATTCAACCATGGGCGCCATTGCTGCTTAACTTCAAGATTACTTTTTGATATCAATTTAAAATTTTTAACTAGGTAAGTGTAAGCCGATTTAGATTATAAAAGATTGCCTATTATTTGAAGAGTGAATCCTGTAAGAATATATAGAAATCCTACCATATTCATGTAATGACTCGGAGAAAGAGGATCTTACCTAAAAACCATTCTAAATAGTGGCTTTCCAGGTCTTTTATCTCTAGCAAACCATTATAAACAAATTTCTCCTTGAAAAAACATGAAAAAGAAAGTGACTAGCCATAAGGTTTCTTCAAAAAAACCAAGGGCAAAAACCAAATCTCTAAAATCAAAAAAATTAGGTCTAAAAATCTATCTCTTCCGTCATGGAATATCAAAATACAACAGAGACCATAAATTCACAGGAATTTATGACTCAAAACTCACACGTAAAGGGAAAAAAAATGCTAAAACAATTGCCCTAAAATTAAAAGATAAGACTTTCCAAGTTGCAATTCGTACAAGGCTATCTCGATCTAAAAATACACTTAGACCAGTTTTAAAATATCACCCTGAATGTAAAGTCATTTTTGAAGATGACAGAATGATAGAAAGAAATTATGGAGAACTTCAAGGAATGAAGCACGACGACTTTATAGATATGGTTGGAATGCAACTTTATGATTTAAAAGTTCACGGAGATTTTATGGCAGATTTAGAACCAGCGTATCAAAAAAGAATGAAAAATTTTTTAGGAAAAGAAGAGTATGAGGCAATTCATAGAGGCTTTAATGTAAGGCCCCCTGGAGGAGAATCTTTTGCAGATGTTGAAATTAGAGTTAAAGATTTTATTAAAGATTTAAAGATTTTCATGAAAAAAAATTCAGTCAATGTTGCAATATCCGCACATGGAAATTCTATTAGACTTTTTAGAAGAATAATAGAAGGTGCAAGCAAAGAAGAAACAGTTTCATGGTTTATTCCTTATGATAAAGTCTACACTTACATCATCTAAAGAGAATAGATTTATATAGATAAAAAGCACCAATTAACAATGGCAATCAATAAAAAATATAGCTTATTTGCTTCATTACTTTTGGTAATGTTTTCGTTTAGCGTTGTATTAGCGGACGATTCAGAAATTATTCCAGATGAAGATGAAACAAGTGCTATTGGCAATTCAATTGACAAAATTAGACTTTCTTTTACGTTTAATTCAGAAAAGAAAATCAAAAGAGCATTAGAGTTCGCTGAGAAAAGACTTGCAGAGGCTGAAGCCTTAGAAGACGAAAATCCAGAAAAAGCCGCTAAAGCTAGACAAAGGTACGAATCCTTTGTAGAAAAAGCTGAAATAGCACTCGAAAAAATAGAGAATGCAGGATCTGATTCAGAAGAAGAATCTGAAGAGGATATTGGAAGAATGGCTAGAATTCAAGAAAGGTTTGAAGAGCATAGAGAAAAGGCAAGCGCTATTCATGCAAGAAGATTAGAAAGACTAGAAAACCAAAATGCAACAGAAGAAAAAATTAATAGAGTAAATGAGAGATATGATTCTCTTGTAAAAAGAATGGATGCTAGGGAAGAAAGAGTTCTTAACAGGTTTGAAAGAGCAAGGAATACTCACAAGAGGCTTGCAGAGAAGTCTGATGAGGAGATTGAAGACATAATTGAAGAGATTGAAGACAAAGAAGGTATCACTGAATCCCGACTAAAAAGAATAGAAAGAACTGAGATTAGAATTGAAAGGTTCTCAGGTCTTAGAGATAGAGACATAGCCAGACTTCAAGAGAGATTTAACAGCGCAAATTTAACTGAGGAAGAAAAAACTTTGATACAAGAAAAGATAGATAGATTTAATTCTCTTAGCGCAAGTTTTGAAGAGAATGCATATTCAAAAATTGATGAAGCTAGAGTTAGAGATTTAAGAACAGATAATCTTTCTGCAAGAAGAATTGACGGATTAAACAGGATCCTAGATGGGCGAGTTGCAAACGCTACAGTTTAACACTCCTTAGAAAAGAATTAAAAGGCTATTTTTTATTTATTGTTATGGTGATACAAATTGCTTCAGATACTTATAAGATTAAGGGGTACGCTAATTGTTATTTAATCACAAAACCAATACCAATAATAATTGATACTGGAAAAAAAGATACAGTAGAATATGTTAAGGCTCAAATTGAAAAAATTATCCCATTAAAAGACATTAAAATTGTAATTCTAACACATTTTCATTATGATCACTGTGAAAATGTAGACATATTTCCAAATGCAAAATTCTACGCCGCAGCCGCTGAAATTGAAGATTACAGAAAACACAAGCACAAATATTTTCATAGACATAAGTTTCCAAAGGCAGTCCATGATATTTTAAATAAAAAAGTATTGCCCCTTCCTAAGAAGTTTCCAGGAATCGATGTAGTACCTGTTCCTGGTCACACAAGGGGTTGTGTTGTCTTCGTAGATAAAAAAAGAAAGCTCATTTATACAGGAGATACTTTGTTCTGCATAAAAATAGGTAGATTTGATCTTCCAAATTCAAGTCCAGAAGAAATGAAGTTCTCACTTGAAAAAATAATGAAACTAATAGATAAATATAATCTTGAACTTTGTCCAGGACACGATGAACTTTGAACCTCTTACAAACCTATAAATAGCTAAATTGACACATTGAATAATGGCCGAGAAATTAATTTTGGGTATATTTGCAGTTTCCATAATGCTTTTATCAGCTGGTTTTCTATACCAAAGCGTTCCTATAGAATCAATAGTGATGAAGTTAAATAGTGATGATCCAAAAGCAGTTTCAATTGTCAATTATGGAACAACTCCAGTTTTTGCAAAAAATTTAAGATTTAACCACAACGATATTTCATATTTTATAGATCCTATGTGTTCAGAATTAAGAAGAAGTTTTATGGAAGAAGCATTCGATATTTTTGAGGAAGAGATGAAAATAATTAGCTTTCATGAGAGTAATCAGGATGCAGATATTTCAATTGGATGTTCAGAAGATTATATTGATCTTGGAGAAAGACTTTTTGCAGCAGGGGAAGGAGGACCTTCAAGAATAATTAACACGAGTCAGTTTAAAACAATTCAAAAAGGAAAGATATCCCTTTATAGAGATCCACAATGTAGCTATCCAATTGTTGAGGTACATGAAATCGGACACGTTTTCGGTTTTGGGCATATTAATAACAAAGACAGCATAATGTACAATGTTTCCAATTGCAATCAAAGAATAACTCCAGATATGATAGACATCATAAGAAATCTTTACTCTATAGAAGCTTTGCCAGATGCCGTAATTGACGAACTAACAGCTTCAAAAAAAGGAAGATATCTTGATTTCAATATAACAATTTTAAACGAAGGTTTAATTGGAATTGATAATATCAGTCTTACAATCTTAGCAGAAGGAAAAATTGTACAAACAATTTCACTAGATTCAATTGGTATAGGATATGGAAGAACCCTTAGGGCCACAAATGTAAAACTCCCTTCCGCAAGCGTTGATAAAATTGAATTTGTCGTCGATTATAATAACAGAGTAAGGGAATTTGATGAAACAAACAACCTTGCCGAAATGATTACCTCGACACCCATAAAAGTTAAATAGCTTTGATGAATTAAATTATCATGGAAACAAAAGAGATGATTGAGATACACAAGAGAGATTCTTCTTTAGATTACATTTATATCCTAAGATCCTTAATGGAGATCCCATTTCAAGTCGGAAAAAATCTTTTAGCAGATTTCTTAATAGGAGACTATAAAAATAAATCTATAATCAGCAATAATTTAGATGAGCTTAATAATTTTGGGAAACTTGATTGGAACAAAAACAAAATTATTATAGAAATTGATTCTCTTGTAAAAAATGGAATGATTGAACTATCTGTAAGCGACTACAATTCATTTATAAAAGTTCTAAAATTAACAATTAGAGGCAGAAATGAAATTACAAATCCGACACTTCCTTCAAAAAAATTAAAGAATAAAGTAGGGTATAATGAAACAAAAATTAGCACAGAAGACAAAGAACGATTTAAGGAGATGGATTTTTTTCTAAACGAATTTAATGATAAACAAAAAAAATCAATTATAAGTGAGTATTCAAAGATCCTTTGTGTTGCAGGAGCAGGATCCGGAAAGACAACCGTACTTACAAAAAGAATTGAATTTTTAGTAAAATACAAGGGAATAGATCCAAGAAAAATTCTTGCAATTACATTTACTAGAAAAGCAAGACTAGAAATGGAAAAAAGGCTACATACTTTAGGGGTTCAAGACATTCTAGTTCACACATTCAATTCTTTTTGTGAAGGGATACTAAGAAAGTATGAGGCCGAAATTTATGGAAGACAAATTAGGGTCCAGTCCTACGCAGACAAAATTCTTGCAATGAATATGGCCCTTGGAAATCTTGGAATTGATATGGGAAGCGCAATAGATGACTATTACACTCCTTCTCAGAAAAAATTTAAAACAGGAAATCAACTCGTCAATGGTTTCATGAACGATTGTTTTTCAGTCATGGATTATTTTAAGGTAACTGGAAATGAGCACTTTGATTTTTCGATTGAAGCAGAAATGAAAAATAAACGTAATGCAAAAATGATTTATGAGATTACAAAGTATTTAAAAGACCATATGAAAATGCAAGGTCTACGAGATTATTCTGATCAATTAATTGATGCTATTAATTTTTTAAAAGTTAGAAAAGATGCCATTCCAAATTTTGAATATGTATTAGTTGATGAATATCAAGACGTAAATGCCATGCAAATAGATTTAATAGATTTAATAGATTCTAATCACCTTTTTGCAGTCGGAGATCCTAGGCAATCAATTTTTGGGTGGAGAGGTTCAAATATAAATTATATTTTAGATTTTGAAAAAAAATATAGCGAAGATGAGGTGGAAGTTATTAACCTCACAATAAATTATAGAAGTTCTAAAGAAATTGTAAAATTTATGAATAATTCGATCAGTGAATTAGGTCTTCAAGATTTGGAACACCACAATGAACTAACTTCAAAGATTGAAATGAATGAGTTTGATAGTGAAGAACTAGAGAGGACATATATTGTAAACAAAATTTTAACTAGCGAATATTCTAGAGATCAGATTTTTGTTCTAGCAAGGACAAACAGGCAACTAATGGAGTTATCCTCTGTAATGAAAGTAAGAGGAATTAATCACGTAGTTAAAACTGATGAAGTTAGAGATCCAAAAGAAGGGTCTTATGGAGATGTAATACTTGCAACAATCCATGCAATAAAGGGTCTCGAAGCAAAAGTTGTTTTTGTTATTGGATGCAATGAACAAAATTTTCCTTGCAAAGCATCAGATCATCCAGCAATTGAAATGATTAAGACCGAAGATTATGATAAGATTGAAGAAGAGAGAAGAATCTTTTATGTTGCAATTTCAAGGGCAAAAGAGATTCTTTATTTAACATATGTTGGTAAAAAACCAACCTACTTCATTACAGATTCAATGCTCTTAATGCTAGGACAAGCTGTTTCTAAATCTTCCACTCCTCGCTTAAAAGAAAAAATCTTGAGTGAAGACATTGATGAAAGAGTTCTTGAAGAACTAACTGTTTGGAGAAGAGAAATTAGTCTAGAAAGCAAGCTTCCAGCATATACAATCCTTACAAATTCCACTATTGAAGGAATTGCAATGAGGTTGCCAAATGATGCCGATGAGCTCATCAAGGTTGACGGAATTGGCCCTGCAAAGCTTGTAAGATATGGAAAAAAGATTTTAGAGATTGTTAATCAAGATTAGTATTAAAAATTAAACTAACGATCTCCAATTATTCTTATAATACTCAAATTTTTTGTTAAATTCCTCTTTTGGAGTTATATTTACATTCAATGATTTTAATTTTTGCTTCAACAATTCAAATTCTTTTTCTTTCGTTTCTTCTGAACACATTTTTTCAAGTTCAATAATGTAACCATACCCTTTAGTAAAGTCTAAACATACAGTAATATCTTCCCATTTGAATTCAAATCTTTTTCTAAACCATTTTATTTCAATGTTATAACCTAAAGCAAGGAATAATGTTTCTAGTTTATCAAATTCATCCCTATCAAACTTAATTTCTATTTCTTCTCTATGATCATCATGAATTTTTCCTTTTTTCATCCAAATCTTAGAATGAAAATTATTTCTTTGTATTCTTAAATCTTCATCACAGTCAAAATAATAAGACTCTTGGTAATCCTCCTTAATCTGCTCAGCATTTTCTTTAAAAAAGATTAACAATTCCTTATATTGTTCCTCTGAAATAAAACTTCTAATTTCTGCTTCTATATTCATAAAGGAAGATAAGATTTTAACTTAATAAAATTTTAGTTTTTAGAAATCTCATAAAAAACTTCCAATATCTTTGACATATCCCTTGAATCGCGTAGTCCTTCTTTTTCCAATTTATCTCTAGTCTCATTTATCTCTGAGATTTCAATTTCTTCATCTGTAAATATTATCTTTTCAAAGTCTAATCCACGATCTTCCCCAGTTCGAACATTTAAACTTTCATGATTTATATTACTTAATTTTGGTATTTGATATTTTATATGGGATTTTAAATTTCCATCAATATCAAAATAGTGAAAGTTTTCAAGCACTCCCCAAATATCTTTGATTCTAGAAGTAATGTTTCCAACAAAGTTTTTAAAATCAGGAAAGGTCCATGCCAAACCTTTTAGTATACTTTGTTCCTTAGTAGAATCATATACTAAAATTGTACCGACATCCCCTAAGGTATCCTTCAATATATTAAGAAATTTTATTCTAGGATCTTCATCTTTTTCTGCTAGAAATGAAACGCTAGTTAAATCGGAATCTTTATACTCCTGAATTTGAATAGATATTTGATATGGAATTTTTTTGTAAGGCTTCATTCCATCATATCTTGGGATAGCAGGATTTATCGTTTGAATATCTAAATAATAGATTGGATAAGTTAAGTTTTGAAAAAAGTTTTGAAAAACATGTTTTTCAAAATTTTCTCCCATACGAATAGCTGTCATCTTTTTTTGAATAGGATTTTTACCTTCCGAATAAAAATCAGGCACTTTTGGAATTTTTATTAATTTTCCACCTCCCAAATCAAAACATTGTATTTTTTCTTTTTTATAAAACTCTAAAATATTTCCATTTGGAAGATCCGCCCAACATTCTTTTTTTATTGGACAGTTATAAGGATCACTACAATGATTTCCAATTTCATAACTAGGTTCAATTTCATTATTTATTACATCTAAAATTTTTTGTATTCTCTCTTCAATACCAACGCTTAAATCCCCAACTTCCTTTGTTATATCAGTTTTTACAAATAATTTATCAGCTTCTATTGCACCATGCTTCACATATTCCTTATTAATATACATTAAAAAACATTTTCTTATCTTAAGACCACAATTTTCATATACATATTTTTGAAAGGAAACATCATGCAAATTTATATCTTTTACTTTTGTAGCACTTTTTATTTCTACAATATCCCATTCATTTTCACCTACTGGAACCAAAACATCTCCTCTGGAATAAGTTTGCCCAAATTTAAACGATGGCTCAAAAAGAGAAAGTCGTTTTTTCAAAAGTTCCTCAGTTAATTCTAAATTTCGAACAAAGTCGTCTCTTGGAACATCTATTCCGTTTGGAAATAGAGTTTTAGCCATGGCTTCTATAATGTTTCCAGCCTCGAATCTATACATTGTAGAATCATCAGGGCTTGGAATTCTTTCTTTATCATAAAGTTTTACGTGAACCAATTTATGACATTGAAGACCCAATAAATAATTAGATTTCGTTAACAATTTTTTCCAATTTTTTCCAATCATGAGAACCTTAGAGAATTAATTACTTATAAAGTTTTAGAGATCTTTACTCTTCTAGCCTCTTTCTTAAATTTTTCACTTTTCCTCTAAGACTAATTGCTTCTTCAAAATTTAAAAGCTCCGCAGCCTCCCTCATATCTGCCTCTAATTCGATTATTAAGTTAGGAATTTCTGCCTTTGGAATATGTTTTGTATCTGTTACCTCGACAGTCTTTTCCTTTATAGGTTTTATAACCGTTTTTGGAATAATATTATTTTGCCGATTATATTCTAATTGTATTTCCCTTCTCCTTTTAGTTTCTTCCATTGCTTTGATAATTGAGCCAGTCATCTTATCCGCATAAAGAACAACTCGAGCACTCGAATTTCTAGAGGCCCTTCCAATTATTTGAATTAAACTTCTAGCATCTCTTAAGAATCCTTCTTTGTCTGCATCGAGCACTCCAACAAAACCAACCTCTGGAAGATCTATTCCCTCCCTAAGGAGGTTTATCCCAACGAGAACGTCATAATCTCCAATTCTCAATTGTCTTAAAATCTCAGTTCTCTCAAAATTATCAATCTCCGAATGTAAGTACCTCGTTCTTATTCCTTCACTTGACAAGTAGTCCGTTAGTTCTTCAGCCAATTTCTTTGTCAGAGTTGTTAAAAGAATTCTATTTCCATTTTTTATTGTCTTTTTAATTTCACTCTTCACATCGATGATTTGACTATCAATTGGCCTCACTTCAACAATTGGATCTATTAATCCCGTAGGCCTAATTATTTGTTCAACAACATTATCTGTTTTAGAATATTCATAGTCTCCAGGAGTAGCCGAGACAAAGATTACAGAATTAGCTTCCATATATTTTTCAAATTCATTAAACATCAAAGGCCGGTTATCATAAGCACTAGTTAATCTGAACCCATAGTCTATCAAGTTTTCTTTTCGAGCACGATCTCCATTGTACATGCCGTGTATTTGAGGAATTGAACGGTGACTTTCATCAATAATTATTAGAAAGTTATCCCTAAAATAATCCAACAAACAAAAAGCCTGCTCTCCTTTTCTTCGACCATCAAAATGCCTTGAATAATTTTCAATTCCCTTACAAGTTCCAGTCTCCTGGATCATCTCAAGGTCATAGTTTGTTCGTTGTTTCAATCGATGCTTAATCAAAGGGTCATTTATTTCCTTTAAATCAGTCTCTAACTGTTCTCCTATCTCAACCACAGCTCTTTCAAAATCTTCCTCTGGAACAACAAAATGCCTTGCAGGATACACATAAAAATATTTCATCTTTTCTAGAATCTCCCCAGTATTCTTGTCTATCTCGCTAATCCTTTCAATTTCATCACCGAATAACTCTATTCGAATAATATTATTAGAGTAACCAGGAATTATATCAATAGTGTCGCCCTTTACCCTAAATCGCCCAGGCATGAGTTCCATATCGTTTCTTTCAAACATTATAGAAATTAATTTAGTGATCAGTTTCTTCCGACCGATTCCTCCCCCAATTTTTAATTCAAAACCCATGCTAGAGTAATTCTTTGGATTCCCAAGACCATAAATACAAGAAACAGAAGCGATCACTATAACATCTTCTCTAGATCTAAGAGAAGCAGTAGTTGCAAGTCTCATTTGTTCGATCCTAGGATTTATTGCCATATCTTTTTCAATAAACTGATCTTTTGCAGGCAAGTAGGATTCCGGTTGATAATAATCGTAATAGGAAATAAAATATTCAACTCGGTTTTCCGGAAAAAATTCCTTAAATTCTTCATAAAGCTGAGCAGCAAGAGTTTTATTATGAGCAATTATAATAGTTGGCTTCTTCACCTGATTTATAACATTCGCCATAGTAAATGTCTTCCCAGATCCAGTAACCCCAAGAAGCGTCTGCATATTTTTTCCACTATTTATTCCCTCAACTAAAGAAGCAATTGCCTCTGGCTGACTACCACTAGGTTCAAAATTGCTTTTTAACTTGAAATCATGATGTTCTATCTGCATAAGAATTCCGTAGAAGTGGGCGGTTAAAGAGTTTTTGGTTTATTCAAACAATTTCTTCTTCCTCAAAAGCCGATTATAAGAAATCGCAAATCTATGAGCTTCATCCCTTATTTGAATAAGTAGTTTCAAAGCTTTTCCTCTTTTATCTAAAATTACAGGAGCTGATCTTCCAGGAATAAAAACTTCTTCTTCTCTTTTCGCAAGAGATATCACAACAAGCTTTAAATTAAGTTCCTCTAAAACCTCTATTGTTGAACTAAGCTGTCCCTTTCCACCATCAACAACAACCAAGTTAGGCATAGCAAGTTTCTCACGCATAAGTTTGGTATACCTCCTACGAATAACTTCCTTCATAGACAAAAAATCATCAATTCCAGCAACCGTTCTAAGTTTATATTTTCGATAATTACTTTTATCAGCCTTCCCATTTCTAAATTGAACCATTGAGGCTACAGTCGAGGTCCCAGACAAATGAGATACATCAAAACATTCTATCACTCGAGGAAGCTCGTTCAATTTCAGTTTATTCATTAAATCTTCAATCTTATCTTGATCTCCAAATAACATTATTTCTAAATTCTTCAAAACAAGTTCAAGCAGTTCCTTAGAGATCCCAGCTTTTGGAACAATAACCTCAACCTTAGAGCCCTTTATTTTTTCAAGATATTTTTCAATGTTTTCATCCACCTTTGATGGAACAATCACCTTTCTAGGAATCTCATTATCTGAATAATACTGTATCAAAAACTCTTCTAAAAAATTATCATTCAAATTAAATTCAAATTCCTGTTTATTTTCAAGTATACCTTTTCTTGAATTAAAAAGAAGCAAATCTACCTTATCTTTTTGAACAATAAAATTTATTATATCCTCGTCATAATCTCTTTTCCGCTCCATCTTTTGTTTTTCCCTTAAATATTTTGTAGCTTCAATTTGATTTTTTATTTCCAGACTTTTCTCATAATTTTGTACAGCAGCATTTTCCTTCATCTTTATAAAAAGAGTTTTCACAAGTTTCTTTGTCTTTCCCTTTAAAACCAACTCAGCAGATCTTACTCGCTCCAAATATTCAGTCTTAGAAATTTTTGCAGTACAAGGAGCCGTACAAATTCCAAGAGAATAGCGAAGACATTCTCGTTTAGGCATTTTATTACAGGTCCTAATTCCAAATATCTTAATCAATGCATCCATCAAATAATCCCTAGAAGCTCCAGAAACAAAAGGCCCATAAAAGCGACCTTCACCTTCACGTTTTCTAGCAAGCATTATCCTAGGGTATTCCTCCCCAGTTATCTGTATATATGCATATCTTTTAGAATCCCTTAAACTAATATTATATTTTGGTTTAAATTTTTTTATCAAATTGTTCTCTAAAATTAAAGCTTCAACCTCATTGTCCGTTATAAAAAAATCTACTGAAACTAGATTCTTCAAAAGCTGTAGAGTTTTAGGTGTATGATCACCCTTTGTAAAATAACTAGCAACTCTTTTTTTCAAATTTTTTGCCTTTCCAATATAAATTATTTTTCCTCGAGAATCTTTATACAAATAACAACCAGGATTTTCTGGAACTTCTTTCAATTTAATCTTATTCACCATGTCTTTCATAGAGCATATATCTTTAAAAATCCTTTAGATATTAATATATAATGAAAATCAGATGGGATAAGTCGGATAGTAAGAAGTTAGAGGGCATGCTTCCAAGAACTAATGGTGTATTTGGAGAAAATGCAGTGCATGTTGTTGTTGATAAAGCTGTATTACAAACATCTCCATCTGGATTAAGATCTTTTTTTGGTCTTGGACCATTAAAGGACACCTATTTTATCGCGGGAATAGGCATTCATAGGGGAACCAATATACCTGTATTATATTGTTCAAAGGAAATAAGTGATAGGGGTAGAATTGGAGCTTCATATATACCTTTAGAAAGTCTTCTAGCTTATAGTAGCTTATAAGTATATAAATTAATTTTAATAAATACGATCATGGATCATTCAATTAATAACACAGATTTTAAAGAAAAATTAGACAGTGGAGATTATATCTTAATTGATCTACGAACTCCAGAAGAAACTGCAACTGGAAAAATCAATCCAGATGCCTTGGAAAGAGATTTTTATAATCCAAATTTTAAATTAATGATTAATGTTCTAAAAAAAGACAAAAAATATTTACTTTATTGCGCTCACGCAAACCGAAGCAAAATTACATTAAAACTAATGCAAGATATGGGATTCATAGATGTTTACGAATTAGATAAGGGAATCTCAGAATATTTATTTTAATATCTTTTTCAAAAAATGCCCAGTATAACTTTTCTTATTCTTTATAACTTCTTCAGGACTCCCTTCAGCAACAATCTCCCCACCATTTATTCCCCCTTCAGGCCCAAGATCAATTATATGGTCAGATGACTTTATCACATCCAAATTATGCTCAATTATTACTATGGTGTTTCCTTTATCAACCAAACTCTGAATTACGCTCAACAATTTTCTTATATCATGAAAATGAAGTCCGGTCGTTGGCTCATCGAGTAAATATAATGTTTTTCCAGTACCTCTCTTCGCAAGTTCTCGTGTCAATTTTATTCGTTGACTCTCCCCACCAGATAAAGTCACCGCACTTTGTCCAAGTTTGATGTAATCAAGTCCAACAGAATTCAATGTCTCTAGCTTTCTTAGAATATTTGGGATATTTTCAAATATTTTAAGAGCTTCCTCAACACTCAAATCTAAAATTTGGGCGATGTTTTTCCCTTTATATAAAATTTCCAAAGTTTCTTTATTATATCTTGCACCCTTACATTCTTCACATTGAACATACACATCTGGCAAAAAATGCATTTCAATTTTTATCGTTCCATCTCCTTGACATTTCTCACATCGTCCTCCCTTAACATTAAAAGAAAATCTCCCAACCTTATAGCCTCGAGCTTTTGCATCCAGAGTATTTGCAAATACAACCCTTACTTCGTCAAAAATCTTAGTATACGTTGCAGGATTACTCCTAGGTGTCTTCCCAATAGGACTCTGATCAATTACTATTACCTTATCAATTCTCGAGTCAAATTCTAAACTATCATGTTTGCCTGGAACCAAACTAGAATCATGAAGCTTTTTCATCATTGACCTATATAAAATTTGATTAATTAGTGTAGATTTTCCAGATCCAGAAACTCCTGTTATAGTATTAAATACTCCAATTGGAATATTTACATCAATATTTTTTAAATTATTTTCCTTACAACCTTTTAATGTTATAAATTTATCACTAGTTCTTCTTTTTTGTGGCAATGCAATTTTCAACTCCCCCGATAGATATTTTCCAGTTAGAGAATTCTTATTATTAATTATTTCTTCAGGAGTTCCTTTTGCAACAATCTCTCCACCATGTATTCCAGCTCCAGGACCCATATCCACCACATAGTCTGCCTTGCGAATAGTATCTTCATCATGTTCTACAACAATTAAGGTATTCCCAAGATCTCTTAGTTTATGAAGAGTATCAATTAATTTGTTATTATCCCGTTGATGAAGCCCAATAGACGGTTCATCTAAAATATACATAACTCCCATTAAATTTGCTCCAATTTGTGTGGCAAGTCTTATCCTTTGTGCTTCTCCACCTGAGAGCGTTCCTGATTTTCTTGAAAGATTTAAATATCCAAGCCCAACAGAATTCAAAAAATCCAATCTTTCTCGAATTTCTTTCAAAATTAATTTTGCAATTTCGTTTTCTTTTTCACTTAAATGAATACTCTTAAAAAAATGTACACATAATTCAATAGAAAGCTCAGTTACTTCAACAATCGATTTTTCCATAATAGTCACTGCTAAGATTTTATCCTGCAATCTTTTTCCATGACAAACTGTACATTCTTGATTTCTCATAAATTTTTCAAGGGAACGTCTTCTCCAATCTGAATCAGTTTGTTTATAGAGTCTAGACGACTGAGGAATTATTCCCTCCCATCCATTTTTAAAATCCATAGTTGCTCCATTTGACCAATTCCCTTTGAGGGGTTCTGTTGATCCGTAAAGCAAAATTTCTAACTGTTTATCCGTTAATTTCTCCATTGGGGTAAATATATCAAATCCAAACTTTTTTCCAACGACAGCTAATTGTTGTGTTCTCCAAGAGTTATCCATTCTACCATAGAGTTTTATTGCTCCATCAATTATACTAAGAGTCATATCTGATAAGACTAAATGAGGGTCAAATTCGCTTTTTATTCCAAGTCCATGACATTCTTCACATGCTCCAAAAGGGGAATTAAACGAAAACATTCGGGGCTGTAATTCCTCGAAACCAATTCCACACTCAGGACAAGCCATAATCGAAGAGTATACATGTTTGTTACCTGAAGAGTCAATCACTTCAATCAAACCATCCTCGCATCGTTTAACAGCAATTTCAATAGCCTCGGCAAGTCGGTTAGTATCCTTTACATCAACCCGATCAATTACTATTTCAATATCATGTTTTTTATAACGCGTAAGTTTCACCGTTTCGTCAGTTCTATAAATTTTACCGTTAACCCTAACCCTAGAATACCCCTCTTTATTCAAATCTTTAAGAAGCTGCTCATAAGTCCCTTTCTTCTGACGAATAATTGGAGACAAGACAGTAACGGAACCAGTCATTTCATATTTTATTTGGTCACTTATTTTTTCAGGTGTCGAAGATTCGATCGAAATTTTATGAACAGGGCAGTGTGGTTTTCCAACTCTTGCAAATAAAAGCCTCAAGTAATCATATATTTCAGTCACGGTTCCAACAGTCGATCTAGGATTTTTACTAGTAGTCTTTTGTTCAATTGAAATTGCAGGACTTAAGCCCTCAATAGTATCAACGTCAGGTTTATTCATAAGACCCAAAAACTGTCGAGCATAAGCAGACAAACTCTCAACATAACGTCTCTGGCCCTCAGCATAAAGCGTGTCAAATGCCAGTGTTGATTTCCCAGATCCAGATAATCCAGTAATCACTATAAATTTCTCCCGAGGAAGTTCTATGCTAATGTTTTTTAAATTATGTTCTCTTGCTCCCTTAATAATTATGTTTTTCATTTTATCAGAATATTATAGTAGGCGAATTAGCGATTTAAAAGCCTTTGTTAGAACTTCTTGGTGAAAAATGCTCCTACCAGAACCTAGACTCTTTTGGCAGAATCAATGGATATGCAAGTGGTAAACCAGCCGAGTTCTATCACGTAATGCTCCTACCATGATTTATGGCCTGTGAAGCAAGGTTATGCCAATGGTAAACCAGCCGGGTTCTATCACGTAATGCTCCCACCGGGATTTGAACCCGGGTCACCGCCGTGAAAGGGCGGCATCCTTGGCCACTAGACTATAGGAGCAATGTTCTATCGAGATAAAAATTGTTTTTAAAGCTTCCGAAAAATCCTAAGGATTTGAACCCGGGTCATCGTCGGTCTGAAAGGGTAAGTAATTAGGTTCTTGACAAATTAAGGATAACAAGAACATGATTGCGAAGAGGCATCCTTGGCCACCTCGAAGAGGTTCTCGTGCCGTGAAACAGTACTAGACTATTAAGTGCGATAAAAAATAACTGAAAAATCTCCTTTTAAATATTACTATGTCCTCAAAATTAAACACTACTAACACCACTTAAAACCCAATACAAACACATAAAAAGCATAATATCCCCCTAAAATTATGGTAACCAGCCCTGAGAACTCAAAAATAAACGGCTTGACATTTAAAGAGCTAATAAAACGAGGATATTCTTTAGAGGGAAATACGCGAATTTGGAATATTGCCGATTCAAAACTTTGGTACCTAGAACCTGCTCAAGCACAAGGATATCTTGATTTAGAGAACTCGACCAATTATAAAGATGCTACTGGCCAAGTTCAAAGTAAGAGCTTAATAACCGAAAATATTGATAATATTATAAATCAAATTCATGACGACCATATAAATATTATTGATCTCGGATGTGGTGACGGAACTAAGGCTGCAAATATAGTTAGAGAATTAAAAAAGAAAAAACCTTCTCTTAAGATAAGATATTGTCCAATAGATATAAGTAGCTATATGGTTGAAAAAGCAATATTAACTTTTCATTCTATGGAGATAGATGAAGTAATTGATTTTCAATATAATATCTCCGACTTCGAGAATTTACCAAACGTTATACCATTCTTAAGACGAGGAGAATACAAAAAAAATCTAATTTTGTTACTTGGGAATACTTTAGGTAATTTTGAAATACACGAACTTTTATACAAAATTAGAAGCAGCATGAAAGGAGACGATTTATTTATTTTAGACACAGCTATTGATGATAAACAACAAGAGAAAAGAGTTCAATCTTACAACAACAGCGAAGTTCTAAATAAATGGCTAATACATATACCCCTCCAACTAGGATTGGAAGAAGATGAAGTTAAAATAGGATTTAGATGGAAAAATCA
>JADFNI010000022.1 GCA_022563455.1 Nanobdellota archaeon | reverse complement strand
GTATCAATGGTGCTACAATCTACGGAATGAACACCGATGCACTTCATTTATCCATTACAAAAGTTGATGAGAAAATTCTTATAGGAAAAGAATTAACACGAGGCCTTGGATGTGGAGGATACCCAATAAAAGGAAAAGAGGCTGCAAAGGAATCTCTTACCGACCTGAAGAAAGCGGTTTCGAATTCGGATATGGTTTTCGTTCTGGCTGGTTTGGGAGGAGGAACTGGAACAGGTGCAATACCTGTAGTAGCGCAGCTAGCTAAAGAAGCAGGAGCCGTAGTAATTGCGGTAGTTACAATGCCTTTTGAGGCTGAAAAAGCAAGAATTGACAAAGCAGAGTACGGTCTTCAAGAATTAAGAGAAACTGTCGACACTGTTATTGTTTTAGATAACAATAGACTTGTAGACATCGCAGGACAACTCCCAATGGAGCAAGCTTTCGCAGTAGCGAATGAATTAGTCTCCACAATGATTAAAGGGATAGTTGAAACAATAACTCTTCCATCCCTAATCAACCTAGACTATGCAGACGTTTCTTCGATCATGAAAAACGGAGATGTAGCAGTTATAGGAATTGGTGAAGATAATTCTGCAGCAAGAGTGGATCAAGCAGTGCAGCAAGCACTAACGCACCCACTTCTAGATGTAGATTATAGAGGTGCAACAGGTGCACTTGTCCACATCACATGCGGCCCAGACCTAAAACTTGAAGAGTTCGATAGCATTGGAAGACTCATTACCGAAAACCTAAGCCCAGAGGCCCAAGTTATAATCGGAGCTAGAGTCAACAAAGAATTCCAAGGAAGAGTAAGAGTCATAACGATTATGACTGGAGTTAAATCTCCATACATCCTCGGAAAACATTCAAGCAAACTTACGGAAGAAGAATCAATTTCTGTAAACGAACTAGGCCTAGACGATTTAAGTTAAAACCAAATTTTTATTTTTTTTATTTTTTATTTTTCCCTCGATTCAAGAGGGATTTTTTATTTTTAGATTATTAACAGCGAAAAGCAATATGGGCAATATGGGCAATATGGAAATAAGAATCTCATATTGTTCCCTTTACAGGTCGCCACATGGTAGTCACCCGCGCATCATCAAGGACCGCGTCAAAGCCTCCGATCGGCGTGAACCCTGCTCGGATATAGCGATGATCGTTCGCCGGATTTGACGATTCAAGATAACTAGGAACTCCGAGGACATCCCACTCGCGAAGGTCAGAAGCCAAAAGTGCTTGACCAATACCCCGACCACGATAATCCCGATGGGTTGCCAGTAGTGCAAGATATGCATGGGGCTCCGGAGCTTCACTGCGACTAGCTTTGAATCGTTGGTAGAGCTCATTCAAGGCCGTAATACCTTTAGTATCCAAATACCTATTTATGAGCGCCCGGGAATCCGATTCAAGCTCAGAGGTTAGTTCACTTTTCTCTGGAGGTATCCAAACCGACACCGCGGTCCCCAAATCCCACTTGTGCACAGTACCAAAACGCATAGCGCCTTTCACAAATATCCGCCAGTAGGCCTCATGGTGATCTGTCCGCCCATTGCGTCTAGCAAGCGCAACCGACCAGATCGGGTCAGAAGCGAACGCGTCCGCGATGCACGCCGTCACACTGTCAAGATCTGCGAGGCCAGCGACTGACGATCTCATAGCTTCTCCCTTTTAGTAGATGTATTATCTTTATCCCCTGTTCTACGCGCTGCCGTAAACATTGTATCATCAATGAGCATAGTTTTTAACTCGTTCATACAATTTGACAATTTATTTAACCTTTTAAACGTTTCTCCATTTTTTGTTTTTAACTTATTATTTAGAAAATTTTATCTCGGAAACATCTTTTGACTCAAAAATAATCTATTAATTCTGTAAAAGATCCTAGGTTTCGATCAATGCACTCAACCATTTAGCACAACCAAATAAATTCTACTAAGGCTCATTAGCCCTAATTTTTGTAATCGGTTTCATTTTCTTGTTCTTCCATTTATCAAAATAAATTATATTTTCCAAATCAGGTTTTTTCAGTTCATGCGTCGGAACTTTCGTTTCAATTCCAATTGGAAATATCCCTTCAATGTATAAGTTATCCGGAATATCAAAAAGGTCACGTACCTGATCCTCATAAAAATATTGAATCCATTTTGTAACATACCCAAACTCTGTCAAGGCAAGTAAAAAATTCTGAATTGCAGCCCCACCCTGTTGCGAAGCATACCTAACTCCCCGATCACTATAACTCCTAACAAGCTGTTTATCGTCAGTAACTGCCACCACCACGTATTTTGCCGATGACACAAAAGGTTGCTGAGTAGCTTCCTTCAACTTCTCAATTTTTGAAGAGTCGGTTACAAGAATAAACTTCATAGCAAAATGCCCACGAGCGGATGGTGCGTGCCGTGCCCCATCAATCGCCCTAATAATCTTCCTCCAGTCCGGCTTTTTCTTATCCGAATATCTTTCAACTGATTTCAAAGATTTAATAGCATCTATTAATTTCATATATTAAAATAGATTGAAAGGTATAAAAATGTTTGGAGGTTTATACAAAACTTTTAAAACAAAGAAAAGAATATTTAGCTATGAAATTAGAAAATATAATTCCTTGCCAATTCGAGACAGTGCTCGATTCCTACGTTTCAGAAAATGGAAGTAAAGACGATCCTTGGGAAATTAGAAATCTTAAAAGAGCCCAAACAAAATTCGGAAGCTGGATATCTACAAGAATACCTATCAACGAAATAGGAAAAATAGTTATGCCACACTATAAATTTGGCGGAACGCAAATTGTACCATACGAAGGAAGGTTACTAATAGAAGCATATGAAAACTTTAAAGAAGAAGAAGAATTCTTCCAGGAAAATAACCCACAGTTCTGCAAGAGAATAGATTTTCATAAACAAACTATCAAGGAAAAATCAAGGAAAAAAATCTACTTAAGTCAAGAACCTTTATTTATTGGAGAATCTTATTGCGGTTTAACATCTTTTAAAGGAAAAATTACTCATTTAGATGGTTTCCATAGATTATTCGCAGCAATGGATTTAGAAGAAGAATGTCGTCCACCATATCTTGAAAGTTTCATTGCAGTTTTCAACGACTTCAAATACCCTCAATCAAACTAATCCATTCATCCCTAAACTTCTCTGGACTGTGATGGGCATGAAAATATTCAATTGCCTGTCTGGAATACTTTTCTCTATTATCCCCAACAAGAGAAACTTTAACAAAAAACTCATCATAACTCTCAGCTACAAAATTACTAATTTCCCTGCCTATATCCATACCATAACCTGTGGGAGTTGTTACAATAGGGCATCCAGAAGCCATTGCTTCAAGTACTGTCAAATTTCCACCTTCAAACCTACTTGGGGATATCAGCAATCTAGATCGACCAAATTCTTCCCGTAATAAACCCCTATCAATAAAATCTCTTTAATCCAGATTAAGAGATTCAATTTTTAAATCACTATAAACCCTTATTTTAATACCCATTTTACCTAATCTATGAAGAATATCAAATCCTTTCTCATAATACATTCCCCTAGCAAGAGAAATAGAATGGTCTTCAACAGGAGACTCTATCGGGAAAAATAAATTAGTGTCCACAGAATTATTAATTACCTTATCAACAGGTATTCCATATGCTTCTAATTGATTTCTTGAAGATTCCGATACTGAAACTACATATTTCTCTTTTGCAGAAACCTTCTGCAATTTAGCTTTTTCTAACCTTCCCCTAGTAACAGACTCAGGAACTAAGTCTCTTACAGACATTGCATACCCATAATAGTTTCCATGAAATACATTAATTGCTTTTGGATGTTCCACACTATACCCAAATTCACCATTACAAAGAACAACATCGTAAGGAAATAATTTATTCGCTTTATTGAAAAAATTCCCAACAGCCTCTTCTAAGTTATTCCCCTCATAATTCCCTAAAGATTCCCTCCCTATTAAATCAACATGATGACCCCTTTCCTCTAAAAGATTAGCCAAGTCATTACTAAATGTTTGAACCCCTCCAACAGAACCTATCTTATTAGTAACAATTGCAGTTCTCATTCTAATTCTCCCAATAATTTATCTCCCTCTTTTATCGCCCTATCAAAAATCTCCCGTCTCCTATCGGGACACTGAACTCTTCCTCCTATTCCTGCGACAGATAATTTATTCTCTATTACAAACTCCTCTTCAGTATCTCTTAAATATCTACTTGCAGCATTTTTACTATGCCTTCCAAGGGTAACATATGTACTAATAATTCTATCAAAAAACCACTCATCTGTATCAACCCTATTACCTGTATTTTCCCTTTCAACATTGCTATAAGAAATTAATCTCCTTAATCTACCATCAGCATTTCTTAATTCATCTTCCGAGCCCCTAGCACCATACTTCAAGTGAACAGAATGAAATTTTGGGTCTGGAGTAAAATATAATTTATGTCCTTTCCCTGTTAGACTAAGAGCTAAAATAGTTTCTTCCCGATATGCATTCCTCCATGTAAGAAAATCTGGAAATCCTCCAACTTCTAAAAAAGGCCCTTTTTTCGAAACAAAAATTCCTCCTAAATTCTTAATTTCAATTGGATTTAGCACACCCAACCTAGTATCTAAAAAATTACTATCTAAATCATGAAAGTACTCTAATGGAAAATGGTCATAATTCTCAGTTATCAAACCAGATTCTAAATCCAATAATCCAAAACTATCACTATTCGATAAATCAGGACTAACTTTTCTATGATATACAGGCATATGAACTACAGCAACATCAGTCGGAAGACTGTTTAATGTATAAACTGCTCCAAAAACAAAATACGGACTAAAAATACAATCATCATCCAAAAATAATACTAAATCATTATTACTTTCCCAAACGGCCTTATTTCTACTTTTCGACGACCCAATATTCCTGTTATTTCTAAAATATCTAATATCAATTTCAGAACTATTCGAAAATCCCTCAACAACCTCTCTTGTGTAATCAGAAGAACTATCATCTACAACTATTATTTCATCTAAACTGCTACCTCTTTGGGATAGAAGTGATTCCAAGCACCATCCTAATGGATTTGAATCATCGTCCGGAATATTTGGACTTCTGTTATATGTCGGAATTATTGCCGAAACCTTTGGCAAACAATATCTATCTAAATTCCTACCATCCAAATACGAAGCTTGCATATCCTTTCTTCTTAATACTTTCTCAAATTCTTTTTGTAATCCAACCATCCACTGTCTCCATCATCATCCATTCTTATATCACCTAGAAATTGTTTTTCCTGAATTTTTCATTTTTAAGCTTTATCTTCATTTATAAAGAATATTGTCCAGTTTAAAGGTTCCTTTATAAAACTAACGTTTAACTATATAATAATAACATATTGACTATTTATATTTATCTAATTTTTAGCCAAGTTTATAAAAATAAAATTTTACAAAAACTACATTAATTGTTTTCAAAAATCCCTAATAACCCCGCCACCAATAACTCTCTTCCCCTTATAAAAAACAACAGCTTGTCCAGCACTAACTCCTGTTAATCCTCGAGAAAGCTTCAACTCAAATCCTTTAGTTTTCTTATTATACCTCAATATAGACGGCACAAGCTCCCCAACATGACGAATTCTAGATTTAACTCGAACACCAAGAAGTCCAGAAGCTCGTCTCTTAAATTTTTCAAGCCCACCATTAATCAAATGAAAATCTATTACCCTAAGTCTATTCTTATAAAGATCCTCATGCCAAGCCGGAGCAACAGTCAAAGTATTCTTCTTTACATCTTTTGACGAAACATACCACCGACCCATCTGTGACGATCCTTTCTTTTTTATAACTAAATCAAATCTCTCGCCAAGCCTCTGTCCAATAGTATAATAATAAACCCCATCATGCTCTCCCAAAACCTCACCATCCACTCCCAAAATCTTCCCAGATTTAGGCTTAATCTTAGACTTCAAAAACTCCTTCATATCCATCTTCCCAATAAAACAAATCCCAACAGTTGACTTTTTATCATGATTAATAAAACCTTGCGCCAATGCAATTTTTCTAACCTCGGCCTTAGTATATTCTCCGATCGGAAACATAAGTTTTTCCAGATCCTTCTCTTTTAACCTATATAAAAAATAACTCTGATCTTTCATTTCGTCTTTTCCTCGAAGAAGATAAGTCCGCCCACCAAGTCCCTTTTTTATTCTTACAAAATGCCCAGTAACGACCATATCTGCCTTCAACCTCTTAGCCTCATTCAAAAGAAACGGAAATTTCACAATCTCATTACATAAAATATCTGGGTTCGGAGTAATCCCCCGCTTGTAATCCTTAAACATCACGTCTACAACATACTTTCTATATTCCTTTTCAGCGTCCACCGTAACCAAAGAAATCCCAAGTTTTGACGCAACTCGAAGCGCATGTCTTCTTTCACTTCTCCAATTACATTCTCCAGTAGAATTTTTTGAATCACTCCAACATTTCAAAAAAACACCAACTACATCAAACCCTCGCTCCTTCATCAAATATGCAGCAACTGATGAGTCCACTCCCCCAGACATTGCCACAACCACTCGTTTACCCTTAACCATAAAAACTCCAAATCGAAAGCATTTAAAAAGTTGAGCAATCATACAAAATAATGATAAAGAGGTGGATACAAAGAGCGATTCATAAACCTGGAAGACTTCATAGCGATTTGAGAATCAAGAAAGGTGAAAAAATTCCAATGAGTCTTCTAAACGCTCTAATAAAATCAGAAGCAGGAGATACCGTAAAGAACCCAACAAAGATAGGGAAGAAGAGTATCCTTCTAACTAGAAAAATCGAACAAAGAGCAATACTTGCAAGAAACCTTAAAAGAATGAAAAAGAGATGATCTTATTAAAGAAAGAAAACCCAAAAAAATCAATAAATGTTCTTCCGATGCCCAATATCGATAACCATAACCAAGAGCTCCCCGTCATAAACTTTGTAGATAGCCCTATACTTTCCTATTCTAAGACTAAAAAGTCCAGCAAAATTCCCAGTTAATGGTTTTCCCATCCGAGGATTTTTTTCCAATTCTCTAAACTTCTTATTTATTCTTTTTCTTTCTGTCCCATCTAACTTCCTAAGAAACCTTTCAGCAATAAGATCAAAGATTATTTTGTACATCTTAATCTCCAAGTTCTTTTTCTAATTCATCAAGAGAAATCCCGTATTTTCCCTTTTCAATCCTCTCCATAGAATCAGCAATTCTTCTAACAAGATCAGGATCAGACATAATCTCCAAAGTCTCCTTAAGACTCTCAACATCCTCCCTAGGCTTAAAAGATCCAACAAGCCTAACCAGAAGTTCATTATAAGTCTCCCTATGATGTACTTTCAAGGCATCAAGCTTCCCCTTCAAAGACTCATCAATCTGAATAGTTGTAACCATAGTAGACTATAGCAGACCATAGTATATAAATTCTCCCAAAAAAATCAAGAAAGGAACAAAACAACCGTTCTGAAAAAATCATAAATTACTCCAGTAGCAAGCATCCCAATATATATTCCCCAACTTGAATTCTTATCTAACCTCTTGTGAAGAATCAAACCTGTAGCAATAACCGCAAACGCAAGATCCCATATAATATTGTCCCCAGTAGTCCAAGTATCCAACAAAAATAAACTAAAAAAACTAAACACAATCATAACCAAAGAAACAACCAAAGAAACCTTAACAATCTCATTAAGCTCACCTTTTTTTAGAATTTTCCCAAGATTCTTTTTTATCCACTCCATCATTAGGCTATTAATAATTGAATATTTATAAACGTTTCTAAAACTAAACGTCCGAAGGAGGACTCGAACCTCCGACATCATGGTTAACAGCCATGCGCTCTACCTGCTGAGCTATTCGGACTCAGAATCTAAAAAGATATTTCATTTTTAAATCTAACTCCCATCCCAAATCACCTAACCAATCACTCATCATCATCAATTTCTTCGTCCATAGGATCAACCCCGTTTCGTAACCCCAAATCATCAGGATCAATTCTCCCCTTTAAAGCTCCCTGTTTCTCTAAATAAGCAAACACATTTCCATGCTTAGCTCCACGAATAAGCGACTCTATTCCTTGAGTAACAGCGTCTAAATGATTCGAATCAACAATTACTCCAATATCATTCTTCTTTATAACAATAACGGCTCCTGTCAGTTTTTCAATAGTCTTTCGAGCTTTCCCCCCAGTCCCAATAATTCTACTACGAATGTCCTTCATATTCTTCCGCCGAGTATTCTCCTTAATCCCAATAAACTCCAAAACAAAATCTTCATTCACAAGCAAAAGCGCATCTCGAACATCAAACCCAAAATCCACAGCCCGAATAATCTTATCAACCAAAAACTCGATTAATTCAGCCCCCTTAATCCCAATACTCCCTTTCCTAAAAGAAATCTTAACCTTAACCCTGTCCTCAATAAGCGGCACGGCCGCCTTAATCTTTCGCATATTAACAACAGCAACATTTCTCATATAAGAAGCACCTGAATTTAGTTTATAAGATTATTTAATCAGAAAAATAAGGAATTTTAAATTCCTTTAAAGGGTCTGCTGCATAAGCCGTCTCTCGAGCATACATATCGGGTATCCCAGTCAAATGACCACGATATTTCGTAACCGTCCTCCTAGGAACTCCTGTAAGATTACTTAAACATTTGTCAGAAAATGCTCCATCCACATTTTCCCTAGCTAGCAAAGGATTTATTTTAGAAACTGCAGAGTATCTCTTCAAATCATCTCTTGTTGCAGTCAAATGATCAACTGGATGAATTTCACTCTCACCATCCGAAGAATTGACCTCAACATATTTATCCCTCATCAGCCTAAATACACTAGAAGGATGAAGATCAAGCTCAGAGGCCACCTCGTTCTTGTCACATATATTTAATCTCAAAGGATCTAAAGTACTAATAAACTCTCTTTGAGAATTCCCCAAGAATGTATAAACATTCCTAAGATTCGAAACAGTCCAATTCTTAGATCTTACCAAAGAAAAATATAATTTTTGAGCGTTTGGAAAACTATCTGGAATCTGAATCTGACTTAATTTTAAGTTCGGCTCCAAATTCGATGCAAAACATATTAATGGTTTCATTCCTTCCCGACCACTGTAAACAACATCAGGTTGAATTTCTGCATCAAAATCTCCAACTAATGAATTAAAAGACCATAAACTCGAAGGAACATTCAACCCTCCTCCAGATTGCCCAGAAGAATTTGGCTCAAGCTCGCCCCAAACTGCATTTGTCAAATAGTCCACTGCAAGCGTTTTCGAACTTTTAATGATCCTCTCAGCTTCAGAAGGATTCTCCACAATGGACGCCATCACATCGTCAAGAGTAGAAATTGGTATCGAAGATAAATTTACACGACTAATTATCTGCGACAATTTTAAATTTTGAGACAGCCCCAACTGAGGCCTTTGAGACAATGACATTCCAAGACTTCCCATTAAATAATCAATAAAATTCTCCTTTTAAATGCATCTATTAGAAAGTAACAACAATCTAACCCGCAGTCACCCAATCAATCAAAAAAAGCAGACCAACAGAATTTTAGTTTTCACGAATTTTAGTTTTCATGTGTGAATTTTTCAAGTAAAAAATTGCGCCGCGTACATTGGTACGCAAGTAATTCTTTTACGCCAGAAAATTCCCATGAAAACTAAAATTCATCATTGTCCATGGTTAATTTGCCCATCTTCTTGAGCCGATCCACCGCTGCTGGAGTATACTTGAATAAAACATCCCCTTTATTCTCATCAAACTCCCACGGCTCTACAATTATAATATCTCCTTCTCGAAGCCAAAGACCTCGCCTTTTTCGTCCAGGAACTCGGCAATTTCTAGATTTTCCATCCATACAAGAAACAATCATTCGACTTCCACCACACCTCTGAGTAATAACTCCAATAACTTCTCGACCAACCGGAAGTTTAACTCTTACTGGCCCGTCATTAGACTGGGTATTCACAAGCAAAGCCTTATTCTTCTTCGATTTATCTTTAAATTTACTAAATGCCATATTCATTAAATCGAAAAACCGTATATAAATCTATACCAAAACAAGAGCAAAAGAAACCCCACCAACTCTCCGAACACCTTCTTTTAAAACTAGACCAAGATTCTTAAAGACCTCGATAGACTTATCCCCAACGACATTAAAAGTAGCGTCCTCTCCAGATTGATATTCAATAATTTCTTTAAGTTTTTCCTCATCCACCTCTTCCCCCTTATAAAATTCCCCAGTCAAATCTAATTGAAAGTTCCCTTCAACAATTTTTTTACCAATCAAACCAATATCACAAACTGAAACAACATCTCGATAACTCTCATGAACTTTAACTAAAAACTCTTTTTCCATAAGTTAAAAATATGATAACCCTTTATAAAATCTCACAAACAAGGGTTACCAAAAAGCTTAAATACTTAAGACCCTTACACAAAATATTGAACTTCGGTTCAATCATTTGACTTCGGTTAAATGTAGGGGAAGAAAAGGATTTCGGTTCTTTTCTGACCTTTTTTTGTTCCTTACTCGGAGGATTTTTCTTTTGATACACCAAGCAGTGTTTCTAGATAGATATTTAAAAGATTTTTACGAGATTTTTTAATGAAAGGTGAAAGAGTTAAAGCGTTCATTGGAATAACTGCAATAATCATTTTATTCATTTTAGCGTCTGTTTTAGTTAATTCAAATATAGAAATAACCAAGAGCTATCTATCAGATAGTTATTTGAGTATGGGAATTTACTTCGTATTAATAGTCTCAGAAATAATTCTCGCTCCAGTCTCCCTAATTCCACTAATCCCACTGGCCTCGGCAATTTGGGGAAGCCTCATTTCATTCCTATTAACGATCACCGGATGGACATTAGGCTCAGTAATAGCATTCGTTCTTGCTAGAAAACTAGGAAGCCCCCTTCTAACAAAAATCGTTAGCGTCAAAGAACTAAACAAATACCAAAAATTTATCCCTCAAAAAAACCTATTCTTAGGAGTCATTCTAACAAGATTACTAATTCCAATAGACATTATGAGCTACGCAATCGCACTCTTCACAAAAATAGACACAAAAAAATTCGCCCTAGCAACTCTCTTAGGTTTTATTCCAGGAGTCTTCATATTATCTTACTTCGGAGAAATCCCAACCGAGATAAAATACATAATAGCCGCAGTAGGCGTCATCTCAATTATCGCAATCTCTATATTTAACAAAAGAATAAAATCTTTCCTCGAAAGGCTCTTCAAATAGACCTCCCCTAAACTTCCTAACAATAAAATAAAAAAGTATAACGTCCCTTCCCCTAAAGGGACAGTTAAGTAAAATAATTAATATGCCTTCTTAGCGTCACCGTCAGCAATAGCCTTTTCAGCATTAACCTTTGAACAAATTCTACAAACAGTAGTTCCACATGTCTCACACTTCCCCTTAGCCATATATCCACCACGCTTTGTCATTGTCATATCAACATCCTTCATAGATTTTTGCTCTTGACATTTCATACATCTTCCTTCCATATTTTTCCTCCATCATTTAATTAAAGCCCATACATAGGGCAGTGAATCAAATCTTATGAACCTCGACTTTATTCCCGCAGGCAAGGCATCGAAGATACATCTTACCCCCAGATTCATTTAACTCAGTATCAGGTTTTTTACAGTTAGAACAAAGAACAAACAAATTCACATATTTTTCTATCTTCTTGTTCACCACCTTACTAGAAAGCTTCCGAGAAAGAATTAATCTGTCTCTAGACACCTCAGCCGAACTAGCAAGCTCCTTACTCAAAAACTTCATTAAATGTGCAGCAGGACGCCTGATACAAGCCGCCACCTGCAAAAAGTTCGTTATAACTGTTCGAACACCCTCGTGATGCCCCTTAACACCAAGCACCTCAAACCTCTCACACAATTCCACAGCAGTAACATTCTCATAAGCTTCCTCTAATAATGACTCATAATCCATAAAAGCATATATATTTCCCTCTTTATAAGCATTTGCGAGTGGCCTTACATACAAAAATCAACCAAAAACCTTTTAAATACACATAACCAGAGAATATTGTAAATTCTAGAATCTACTTAAAGATTATTAAAATGGATGAAAATATAAAGAAAAATATCTTATCAACTGGAACAAGCTTAGTAGGAATAGTTTGTAAGGATGGCATCGTTATGGCATCTGACAGAAAAGTAACTCTAGATGGAAGAATAGTATCAGACAAAAGATTCCAAAAAACTACACAAATAAATGAGTATCTAATAATGTCTATGTCGGGAACAGTATCAGATGCCCAAGTTAACCATAAATTAATAGCTGCACAGTTAAAATTAAAAAAACTCAAGGATAAAAAAAGACCAACAGTCCATGAGTCAGCAAACTTTATTGCCACAATGAAGTTTCATAACATTCGTAGACCCTCGATGATACCTGCTATTGTGGGAAATTTTGTCGGAGGGTTAGATGAGGACGGAAAAGCTACATTATTTAACGTAACTCCAGACGGCGCCATAAGAAAAATAGAAGATTATGACGCAAGCGGTAGTGGGATGTTATATATTTGGGGACTATTAGAAAGACAATACAAAGAGGATATGACTGTGGAAGAAGGTGTAGAATTAGCAATTGAAGCGTTAAAATCTTCCTCAGAAAGAGATACAGCTTCAGGCTGTGGAATAGATGTATTTACAATTACAAAAGAAGGAATAAAACATACTGAAAAGCAAATATTAGAACCGGTATATAAAAATCAAAATTAAAATTTAAAAAATGACAGACATTCTAAAAACAATCGAGGACAAATTACCTAGAGGCGTAGTTGATTCAACAATATTTGAAGGCTCAAATATCATAGTGTATACTGCGGACGCTTCCTTCATTAAAAATGGAGATTCTGCAATTAAAGAAACAGTAAATACGATAAAAAAAAGAATCGAACTTCGGTCCGCCAAAGGTCTACTTCGAGAACAAGACGAAACAGAAAAAAAAATAAGAGAAATAATTCCGGTGGAGTCAGAAATCACCCAAATCATATTCGATCCACAAAGAAGTATAGTAATAATTGAAGCCAAAAAACCTGGTATTGCAATCGGAAAAGCGGGCGTTCTTCTAAAAGAAATAAAAAACACCACATTCTGGACTCCACAAATCCAAAGGTCTCCGGCAATAAAGTCTAAGATTACCGACAAAATAAGAGAAGTCTTATATCAAGACAATTCTTATAGGAAAAAATTTCTAAATAGCATCGGAGAAAAAATTTACAAAGAATGGAATCCTGATAAAATGGAAGAATGGATAAGAATAACGGCCCTCGGAGCTGGACGACAAGTTGGAAGAAGTTGTTTTTTACTACAAACACCTATTTCAAAAATCCTAATCGACTGCGGAATTGACGTCGGAGGACAAGGAAAAAATAAATACCCTTATCTTGAAGCACCAGAAATGGACTTATCAACAATTGACGCAATAGTATTATCCCACTCTCACCTAGATCACTCAGGCCTTATTCCATACCTTTACAAAATGGGATACAAAGGTCCAGTTTATATGACAGCGCCTACTAGGGACGTCTCAGCGTTAATGGCCTTAGACTTCATAGGGGTAGCCTACAAGCAAGCAGCGACTCCCCTTTTCAAAAGTTCAGACGTTCGAAACATGGTAAAACACTCAATTACCTTAAACTACAATGAAGTAAGCGACATAACTCCAGACGTTAGATTAACATTCTACAACGCAGGCCACACATTAGGCTCAGCAATGATCCACCTAAATATCGGAAACGGACTGCATAACTACCTTTACTCAGGAGATATAAAATTCAGTAAAACAAGAGCACTAGACGGAGCAACTTCATACTTCCCAAGATTAGAAACCTTCCAAATTGAAGCTACATATGGTGGAAAAGACAACAACTTCCCCCCAAGAAAAGAAGCCGAACAAACTCTCTTAGATTTTATTAATGAAGTTATAAAAGGTGGCGGAAAAGTTCTTCTCCCAGAATTAGGAACAGGACACGCTCAGGAAAAAATGTTAATCTTAGTAGATGCTATGAAGAACGGAAAAGTTCCAAAAGTTCCTGTATATATAGACGGAATGATCTGGGACATCAACGCTATTCATACTGCATATCCAGATTTCTTATCAAACGCAGTCAGATCCCAAATATTTGCAGGCAACAATCCATTCACCAACGAGATCTTCAAACATGTAGGTTCTCCCCTAGAAAGAAAAAAGGTAATCGAAGGAGGACCTTGTATTATTCTTGCAACATCAGGTATGCTCGTCGGAGGCTCCTCAGTAGAATATCTTCGAGAATTCGCAGACAACCCAAACAACGGAATGTGTCTTTCATGTTATCAACCACCAGGAGGACTTGGTAGACAACTTCAAGACGGAATTCGATCAGTTACATTTAACGTAAACGGAAAGGAAGAAAAAACCGAAATAAAAATGAAATTCATGTCCATGGAAGGATTCAGCGGTCACTGTTCAAGAAACGAACTAATAGCATTAATGAATCAAATACAACCAAAGCCAAAAAAAGTAATCATAAATCACGGCGAAGTATCTCGTACATTAGACCTAGCCTCAACAATTTACAAAACCCATAGAATAGAAACTGTTGTTCCCAAAAATTTAGAGACCGTTAGATTAAGATAATATCTAAATAAAACCTTATAAACCACTTAAGCATAATCCTATAAAGAGGATGGTCAATGAAATTAAATAATCAAAACGAAGTTTGCCCCAAACAAGGGGGTACACCGAGCGGTGTGGAAGAGATTCTTTTGCTTCGTGGGAATCTTTTCTTTTAAAGAAAAGAGAGTCAAATGAAACATAAATTATCAATAACAATATTACTTCTATCGATGTTTCTAGTAACTCAAGTCATTGGTCTGTACGTTGTAAACGAATACACGCCAAACTCAAGAGTTGTAATTGACCCATTAACGGGAAAAGAAACAATTTACCTAAATGAAAACGAACTCCCATTCGGACTAGAAGCCCCAGAAGAAGATGAGAAAAAAGGCTTTGCTTTCATTGTCACCTCATTCATTTTTGCATTTGTCTTAATTTTTATTCTTATGAAATACAAATGGAAATTCATAATCCGAGCATGGTTCTTCTTCGTCGTAGCCCTAGCCTTATCAATTACCCTAAACGCCATAATAAAAAATTACTACATCAGCTCTTCAATCGTAGCATTAGTAATAGCAGTCCCCTTAGCCTACATAAAAATCTTCAAACCAAATATAATAGTCCATAACGCAACTGAACTCCTAATTTATCCAGGAATAGCCGCAGTATTCGTCCCAATCCTCTCGTGGAGAACAATAATTTTTCTGTTAATCCTAATCTCAATCTACGACGCATGGGCAGTTTGGAAATCTGGCATTATGCAAAAAATGGCAAAGTTTCAAATGGACGAGCTAAAAATCTTCGGAGGATTTCTCATCCCTCACGCATCAAAAAAAGTAAAATTTGAAATACAAAAGATAAGAGAAAAATACAAGAACACCAAAATGCCAAAGAAAATAAAAGAAAAAAAGTTCAAAATAAATTTAGCAATTCTCGGGGGAGGGGATGTCATCTTTCCAATAATAACTGCAGGAGTCTACTTAAGGGAATTCGGAATTGTCTCAGCATTATTCATAATAGCAGGAGCATTCCTAGGACTAGCATATTTATTCAAAATAACAAAGAAAGGAAAAGCATATCCCGCAATGCCATATATTACTACAGGAATATTCGCAGGTCTTGCCGTCTGGAGAATTTTTGTGTTTTAAATAGCAAAAGCCAAACAAGTCGCAAATTAAAATTTTAGGTGCAGGTTGTCCTTTGGGATTTACCGTTAAAAAATTTTTAATTTGCCTTAAATACGAAACAACAGTTTCGCAAAATGAGAAAGGTACGTGTAGGAAAACTAGTTTTCCTCACTACCAAATAACCCCAACAGTAAGATATTCAATTTCATCAAATCTAATCTTACCATCACTAAGTGAATTATTATCCCCTTTTACAATAAAATAAAGTCCTTCTTCGTCAAATCCTTTCTCAATAACTCGATGAACTATCAATTTACCATTACTTCTATAACTAACAATATCCCCGACATCAATATCAGATTCAAATTCAGGAACAATACGAATTCCGTTCGCACCTTCATCAAACAAGGGATTCATACTCCCAGTTGAAGCATAAGAAGAAAGCGTACTGTTAGGAATTTTTAAAATAACCATATCATCTAAAATTATAATATCCCTTTCATTAATAGTATCTGAAGGAGCAGAAACACTAGCAACAACAAAACCGGTAATCGTTGGAATTTCAGTTTCACTACCTATCATAAAAATCGTTAAGAGTAAAGCACAGCTAAAAAAGCCTATTAAAAAAGATAATATATATTTTACTACCATACAGTACTTAAAAGAAATAAGTATTTAAAGCTATCTATTTGTAACCCCTCTAAAAAGACAACAGATACAAAGGTTTATAAAGTGTTTTTATTTTCCAGTAGTGAAAATGATAGTTAAACCAGAATTAATTAAAAAGATTAAAGGCTATTTTGACCTAAATATCTATGAAACAAAAGTGTGGTTAGCCTTGCTGTCAAAAGGAGTTTCTTCTGCAGGTGAGTTCGCAGAGATTTCTAGTGTTCCAAGATCCAGAACTTATGATGTATTAGAGTCCTTAGAAAAGAGAGGTTTCGTAATCCAAAAACTAGGAAAACCGGTAAAATATCTAGCAGTAAAACCAGAAATTGTGATTGAAAAATTAAAGAATAACACTGTTAGTCATGCAGAAGAAAAAATAAAAACTTTATCAAACCTAAAAAACACAACTGAATACAAGGAACTTCAAGAACTACATAAAACAGGAATTGAACCAATAAAAAACCACGAATTATCAACCTCTATTAAGGGAAGGTCAAATCTATACCTTCAAATGAGAAACGTAATGGAAAACGCAGTAAGTTCAGTACATTTAGCAACTTCAGTTTATGAGTTATCAACAAAACAAAAAATGTTCAAAGATATATTTAACAAATTAAAGAAAAGAAAAATTGACCTAAAAATAATTGTTAGCGATTCTGAAGAGGAAACAAAAAAAATCTCAAAGAAACTTGGAGTAAAAATAAAGTCTAAAAAAATAAATTCAAGATTTTTAATCTCTGATAGAACAGAATTAATCTTCACAATAAAACCAACAAATGTCCATGAAGATTTCGACTATGGTGTTTGGATAAACTCTCCGTTCTTCACAAGTTCTTTAGCATACATGTTCGAACTTGCTTGGAACCAAAACTAAAATGTCAAGAAAATTAAATCTTGGACTATTAAGTAAAATAGGACTTCTTGGTTTAATTTCTGCAGTAGAACCAAATAGTATCCTTGAGAAAAATTTTGAATTTGTTTGCGATTATCCCATGGAATGTTCAACAATTTCACATGAGTATTATGTTAACATATATTTTTCAAGGGGAAATACACTACTAGAAATTCCTGAAGGATATGGAATAATTGAATTAGATTGTAATAATGGGGAAAAAACATTTTTTGATGTTATCAAATATTCTCAAAATATAAAATATAAAATACCTAAAATAAAATTTAAATCTTCAGATAAAAAAGTTTTTAGTTGTTACAAAAAAAACCTTTAATTAATTCTTTAATTGATTCCTTTAATTGATTCCTTTAATTGATTCCTTTAATTGATTCCTTTAATTGATAATTTTTCCACTA
>JADFNI010000050.1 GCA_022563455.1 Nanobdellota archaeon | reverse complement strand
TCCTTTTGGCTCTTTGGAAAAATCTCTTTTTAAGGTTTCTAAAAATTTAATATCTTTTTCCTCTAATACTTCTTCAAAAATATTTAACTTTTTATCAGCTTCTTTTGCCTTTAGTTTAAGTTCTTTTTCTCCTAGATCTACTCCTAGATATATTCTTTCCTTGCTTACCTTTTTCCCGTTTCTTATTGATTTAACACGATAGTAGTATTTTTTCCCTTTCTTCTCTTGAATTTCGGTATGTGTCATAGAGTTTTTATGACTACATGATATATAAATCTTTCTGTAATGTAGTCATAATAGAAATATATCAACTAGACCTCAACGATATTTATAAACCAAAGCATACTCGATAAATAATATAAACTCACAAACAAATTATTTGTTCCCTCTAGACTGCAGGAGCATATTTAATTCATCCAATTCTAACCCTTCCCCTCTTACTAAGAAAAATACCTCCAATAACTAAACTTCCATTCCTTCAGTTAATTCCTCCCATAATTCCTCCCTCAACTCCCTTATCTCTTCACTTTCATCATAATCTGATAAAAACTCAAAAAACTTTAGAACTTCTGGAGGAATCTCTGGAAGAAAATCCTCTCCAAGAAACTTCATTGTCTCTTTATTGCAACTATAACCCAGTTGAAACTCTGTAATTCTTATATTAACAGACGGTCTATTAATATAATTAATAAAAACCTCTGCAGTATATTTATTAGGAGAACTCCTAACAATTGCAAAATTATCTACCCATTTCACCAATCCTTCTTTTGGAAAAATATATTTTATATTCTCATTTTCGAAAGCAGCAACTCTTACAAGTATCCCATAATTTTGAGCAGCCCATATTTCTTCAGAAACTAAACCTGCCCTAATTGTTTCAAGATCATGATATCCTTTAATTAGAGGTCTTTGAAGTAAAAGAAATTTCTCCACCTGTTTAAGTTCTGACTCAGTCTGAGGAATCAGTGGCAAGCCAAGATATTTTGCAGTCATTGCAATAACCTCTATATCATGATCCAATACCTTAATCTTTCCCTTATATTTTGAATTCCATAAAACATCCCAACTATCTGTGTCTTCGGGTATATATTTTGTATTTATAGCAAGACCAGTAGTTCCAAAAAAATAAGGCGCAAGATATTCTTCAAACTCTTTCATAACACATCTCTCATCAATGTCTTTCAAGTTAGGAATATTTCTGGTTCTTATAGGGGCCAATAATTCCCTTTCAACCATCTCTTCTAATAAATCATTATCGATAATAATCAAATCATACTTACCTAAATCCGTTTCCAACATAACTCCATCATCTAAAAAAGTCTCCGAATTAATCTTTACCCCAAATTCTTTTTCAAACTCTTCAAAAGTTATTGCATCCCCATCAAAATCATCAAAATAATCTGCCCAGACAAATATATTCAATTCATCTGAAAGTTGAGGCTTAAATAAAATAGGCAAAGAAATACTGATCAAAATCACTCCTAAAACAATCAAGCTCGAAAGACCGAAAATAAAAAATATTTTTAATTCTTTTTTCCTCAATTTTTGTTTCTCTCCAGACGCTCCTTTAGAAATATTCCTTAAAAAATCAATAATTATCGCCCAAATTAATAAAAGAAAAATCCCGCTAGCAAAAGAATTCAATATCAAATCAATAGATTCTATAAAAATAATCTTAAAAATTTCAGTTACAGCAATCACAAAACTAAAAAAGAAAACTAAAAAAGAAATCTTTTTGCTTGCCATGCCCTTAACATAATAAGAATTCCATAAAACAGCTGCCCCAATAATTACAATCAAAAAAGGATTTACCCACAATAATACAGAAGGAAATTTAACCTCAAAGTGCTTTAGAGCATTAATAATAATAAATGCAGCAAGTCCAAAGGTTAAAATAATATAGAAAGAAACACCTTTTCTCCTGTCTTTCCCAAGAGTAAAAAATTCTGAAAATAAAATTCCTAGCAAACTAAATAAAACAACAAAATACATAATTAAATTTCCTAAAACTATACTACCTCCTATTTCCATTTTCCCTCCAGAGATTTATAAATATCAAAGACAATACAATTACATAAACAATTTTCACACCCAACCATACAAAAAGATTACTTATATCATGGAACATAAAAGCTATCTGAAAACAAGCCAAAAGACCAACCATAATAAACGGCAAAAAAGATAACATTTCCTTCTTTTTCAAAATAATCCGATTAGTAATGCATAACATAATAATTGCAAAGATAAGATATGCAAACACACTCATCAAATTCATTTTTTCATCTCCCTCAAACCAAAAGCCAAAAGCCAAAAGCCAAAGAATTCTGCAATGATTGTAAAAGTCCAATAAAAAGTGTTCAAAGAATTAATAATTCCAAAATATTGTTCTACCAAAATTCTGATTAAAATTCCCAAAATAATAAATTCAGAACCTAAAAATAAATATTTTCGAGATTTGTCTCTCTTTAATTTAAAAGCAAAAGCAAAAATCATAAATGCCATGATAAAAATTAATGCATCAAAAATATAATAACTCAAAAAAGAAAAATCTGCAGATCTTCCAACAGAGAATTTTATAGCAAGAAAATATGCCAGTATAAATAAAGTTCCAAATAAAAGAAAATATCTTAATTTTAAATTAGATAAAAATTCTGAATATTTTTTAATTTTTGCTTGGCCCTTTCTCTCAAAATATTTTCCTATAAAAAAACCAACTAAACTAAAAATTAAAATTCCAAATCCAAGAACAAATAGATTTTTTATTAAAACACTCTTTAAAGGAATATCTAAAACCTCTTCTTTCTTAACTTCATTAAGTAAACACAAATCTATTTGGGCAATTTTCCTATGAACTCCAAAAGTTTCCTCTCCGTCATAGCCCAAAAAAAGAATAGCAGATTCTTTGCTCCCTAAGAGTTCTTCTATTCTTTTATTAAAACAACCATCAGCATTATCAGTATAAATGGTCTGTGTAAAAATTTCCAAATTTTGAGTTTTTAAAGGACTATTTAATATTTGCTCTCTATCAATAAGATATGTCTCCTCGTTAATATCAATATTTTCCTTAGTAATCTCAAAGATTTTATCTGCATCATGAATCAAAGCAACAAACCCTAATAAATCATTTGATACATAAACAGGAATTATAACAGAAACTTTTGGAATAACATAATTGTCCTCCATAAAAGGTTCAAAAAAAGAAAAATCATTTTTTCTCTTAGCATCAAAATAATTTTTAGAAAGCCAATTTTCCGAATTAATCTCCCATTCCAAATTCGTGCCAAAATTATTCATTTGCTCAATCGCATAAATAATTTGTCCTTCTGGGGAAATCAAAACTAAATTATAATAATCGTACTCTTCCTTAAAATTTTTCAAATATTCTTTTGATTCTTGAGAAATATCACTAATTATTTTATAGTCATCCACATAAGCAGTAGTTGCAATAAACAAACTAATTCCATCAGCTGTCTTAACAGGAGAAGAAATAAACTTTCCATACTTTCTTCTTATTTCTCCCTCAGAATCTTTCCAGTCATAAAATCCTTCAGAAACATTTTTTCCAATTTTAATATTTTCTAAAATATCAAGAAGTTCAGAAGATTCTTTTTGCAAATTATCAAGTCGATCCCCCACAAAAGAAGAATTTTTATGAAAATAGATAATTAAATCATCAGTACCAACTACAGAGCTATGCCCTGCATTGCCAACATCTTGAACAGCTATTCGCAAAAAATCAAAATCACTTTGTAAATCTATCAATGTCTTTTTTGAATTAGCTCTGATATAATTTTCAATTTCCATTGAAATAACTTCTGCTTTTTGGTCGATATTTCTTTTAATTACAGAATTCTCAGAACTCAATTCTTGCATTAATAAATCTTTTACCTCTTCAGTTTCTTGTAAGTTTTGGATATCTCTAACCGTTTTAGACAAATAGTCATTAATTCTTCCAGTTTTTTCCTCCGCATTTTCCTCCAAATTTTCAAAAGCCTTATCAAGAAGAATTTCTTTTTCAGAAGAATAATTATATAATCCTCCTAAGCCAATTATAAGAGTTCCAACTAAAAAAAATCCAAGCATAAAACTAAATATATATTTCATCTTTTGCCTCCCCTAATAAAAATGACAACTATAATTAATATTCCAATCAAAACAATAACTCCAAATAAAATAAGAAAATAAACCATAATCTGGCCCTCACTATCTCCCACAACCTGAAAACTAGTACTAACCTCTTCACTTAAAGATTCATAATCTTTTACCTTCACATTAATAGTATGCAGCCCTTCCACAGCATCTTCAGGAATCTTAATAAAATCCACAAATGTAATCTGAGTTTTAATTGCTTTTAATGTTTTTAATTGGGCAACTAATTTTTCTTCACTGTCTTTAACCTCATATTCCAATATTAAATCTTTTCTTCTAGGGTTCTCTGGGTACTGAACTTCAACTTCAAAATAAATTCTCTCTCCTGCGATGATATCTGTATATTTCTCAGGAACATGGGCAAATATGCTTAAAGCTGAAACAGGTGCATAGTTAGAAAAAAATAATCCTACGATCAAAATTAAATAAATTTTTCTTGTCCGTATCGCAGATTCTCGTACTCTATAGAGTATAGAATTGTTTGTAACTTTTAGATTATTCATTATATTTTCTCCCTTTCACGATTAAACAATGATCTAAATCTAAAATCATTTTTACCGATTTCAATAATCTAAAGACTGTTCCAATTTTCATTTTTTCTTCCTCACAAAAATAACAACCATAATTAATATTCCGACAAGAATGACAACTCCTAAAAGAACAAAGAAATAAATCTTTATTTGATCAGAGCCAGAACCAGTAATCTGAAAACTTGCAGAAACTTCACTGATTAAAACTTCTTCTTCAAAAATTTTAATATTTATTATGTGTAAACCAGAATCACTAATTTCAGGAATCACAATAAAATCTATAAAAGAGGCTTGAGTTTCAACCGCTTTCAAAACCTTGGATTGTGCAATAACCTCTCCATCTTTTGAAATCTCATAACTCAACCTTAAATCACTTCTCGAAGGATTCT
>JADFNI010000021.1 GCA_022563455.1 Nanobdellota archaeon | reverse complement strand
CTTATTTCAAAATTTCTTAATAATGAAGATAACAAGTTTACTTTGGTTAATCTTAATCATAATCAGCCTTTATTATATTAGCAACAAGGATAAGAAAACCTTATTATTGCTCGTTGCTTCCCCAATAGTCTGGTACATAGGACCATGGATAAATCCAGTCCAGTTGGCGGGTCTATTATTTTTATGGGGTTTTTTCTTTATAAAAAAATATGAGAAAACTGAAAAAATCTCCCATCTTTTTTATTCAGGAGTTCTTATTGGCCTCTCAGCAATTATTTGGAATACAGTAATATTCGTCATATTTTTTCTTATTCTTGTCTTTTTTTATAATAAAAAATTTAGTTCTCTAATCTTTTTCTTAATTTTTCTTTTTCACTTAATTTTTCAAACTCAATTCCGCTCATTGCAGTCCCGACAATCCCAATTTCTAATCCAATTGCTTTCGCAGTATTGATATTATCTCCAGTCATCATAACAACTCTAATTCCAGCAGCCTTACAACGCTTAATGGCACCGGCCACCTCCTTATGGGGAGGGTCCATCATAGCCTGAAGTCCAATAAAAATAAGATCTTCTTCAAAATCTTCCAAATCTTTAGACAAAGGTCTATAGGCAAATCCTAAAACTCGAAGAGCTTCTTTTGAAAATGCGTTGTTCCTTGAAAGAATTCTTGCCTTCATTTTGGGAGTAAATTCCAAAGCCTTGCCATCAATAAGAATCCTGTTACATTTTTCCAAAACATGTTCTGGTGCTCCTTTTGTAAAAACAAACTTTTGCCCAGTTTTAGGATCTATATTAACAGTACTCATAAGCTTCCGAACTGAATCAAATGCTTTTTCATCCACAGTCTTCCAAGTCTTTTGCAAGACTTCATAGTCAATCCCAGCCTTAAAAGCACTAACAAAAAATGCAACCTCTGTTGGGTCTCCAATCGCCTTATATTCACCTCCTACATTTTCAAGCCTAGATTCATTACAAAGAACTCCAGCCCTAAACAAAATAAGCTCTTCTTTTAAGATTTTCTTATCAGGAACCCCTTCAAGTGAGTATCCAGTCCCACTAAAATTAATAATCCTCCCATTAACGAAAACTTTTCTCACAGTCATTTGATTACTAGTCAAAGTCCCAGTTTTATCACTACAAATTATATTTGTCTCTCCCAAAGTTTCAACTGAGGGGAGTTTTCTAATTAAAACATTTTTTTTAAGGAGTTTTCTAGTGCCAATAGCAAGCGCAATAGTAACTACTATCGGAAGTCCTTCAGGTACAGCAGCAACCGCTAAAGAAATTGCAGTTAAAAACCAAACTTTTGACTGCAAAACAAACTCAAAAATTTGTCCGGAAAACAAAAGTGGAACAAGACCCTCTCGATAAACCCCAATGCTAAAAACAAGAAGGCAAATAAAAATAGTAACAATTCCAATCCCTCGCCCTAATGATTCCAAGTCTTTTTGCAATGGAGTTAGTTCAGTTTTTGGCTCACTTACCATTCCGGCTATCTTTCCAATTTCAGTATTCATCCCAATACCAACAACTACAGCTTTTGCATGCCCTTTAGTAACCGCCGTTCCTGAAAAAACCATGTTTTTCATACCTGAAATACCAACATTTCCAGAAACAATTTTAGAAAATTTAGAAACTGGAACAGATTCGCCCGTAAGTGATGCCTCACTCACCTCAAACCCAAGCGCTTCTATTATTCGCGAGTCCGCAGGAATCCTACTCCCAGATTCCAGCAAAATAATATCTCCAGGAACTAGATTTTTTGAGAATACTTCAACTAATACTCCGCCGCGAATAACCTTAGCTTTAAGACCTGAGAGTTTTTTCAAAGCCTCAATTGCTCTCTCAGCCTTATACTCTTGAAAAAACCCAAAAAAAGCGTTAAAAACTAAAATTATCAAAATAACTACTGCGTCAACATATTCTTTAGCAATAAATGAAATAGCAACTGCAAAAATCAAAATATAAATGATAAAACTTCTAAATTGATTTATAAAAATTACAAGGGGATTAATTTTAGATTTAGCAACAAGTTCATTAGTGCCATAAGTTTGCTGCCGAATTCCCTGTTCCTTAGAAGTAATTCCATATTCAGAATCAGTCTTAAACTTCTTCAAAACTTCCCCAACACCTTTCTTATAAAATTCCATTTTCTCTAAAAAATATACACTTAAGACTATATAAAAAGCTGTTGAAAAAGATTAACAAAAAACGCAAACCTCTCCAACCTTTTTGACATTTTTAGAAACAGCACTTTTTCGTGTAGCCTTCTTTTTAACAGCTTTCCTTGCTATTTTTTTACTCGCCTTCTTTTTTACCATCTAACAAGTCAAGCCCCTAGAACTATATAAATATTTCTCAAACCAACTCAATTTATATAATATATTAACCATCGAATACAATGCATAACAAAAAGGGTCAAGTAACAATCTTCGTAGTGGTCGCAATAGTAATTGTTGTTTCAATCCTATTATTTTTCACCCTTCAAGGCAACATAAGAATTGGAGAATCTTCAAAAGATGTCGAGAGAGTAAAAACCCTAATAGGGAGCTGTATCGATAAGGTCACGTTAGAAACAATTTATTTAATTTCAAAAAATGGAGGTTACAGGTCTCCTCCAGTTGATTCAACAAGATATGGAGTCCCATATTACATAAAAGGCAATCAAAAAAATATCCCCTCAATTGATTTTATTGAGTTAGAAATATCAGACCACTTAAACGATGAACTCTTCTTCTGCACAAAAAATTTCATAGATTTTCCAGACCTTGAAATAACTCAAAAGACAATCATTACAAAAACAAAAATCTTGCCAGAAAAAATAACTTTTGACATAACATATCCAATAATTATTTCCAAAGGCGACAAATCTACATCTATCAAATCCTTCAAACATGAAATTCCAGTAAGACTAGGAATAGTTCACCAAGCAATGCTAGAAATGATAAATAGCCAAACAACAACGGAGATATGTCTAAGCTGTAATCTCAAAACCGCAATAAAATATGATATCTACATTGAAACAGAAACTCAAAGTGGTGGAGATCTCCTATCTATAATCACAGATGAAAATTCAAATATAAATGAAAAAGAATTTAGATTTCTATTCGCACAAAACTTCCAATGAAATCCTTACAAATTTTAACATTTCTAATATTCCTCTTCTTAATCCAATTTGTAATTGCAGAAGAACATACTGAAATATTCATTATAAGGGGCTTAGATACTGAAACAGAAATAGAATACTCTGGAATTGATATAGAACAATTAGATATCAAAACAACAAAATTATCAATAACTGGAAGAAACAACACCCTAACAATAAACGGCAATGAATTTTCAAATATGCAGTCAAGTGGATCTAGAGAGAAAGAATCATATATCCTCTTAAACACCAAAGGAGAAATAACTGAAGCTTCATTCAAAACCAATGATGAGGGCGGCACATACACTATAGGGGGAACAACTTTCGATGTCCCTCCAAACACCGTAGTATATTATGACAATGAAATTGGACACCATCTAGCAGAAGGGGCGGTCATCAAAGAATTCGGACCAAACTCGAAGATGAGTGGGATAAATTTTATTCTTCCAAACAAGAATATTGCAAGCGGGACAATAAATACTAATGAGCAAAGCGGTTTATTCATTAAGGAATTGGACACTTTAACAGTTGGGACAGTACATTTCCCAAAGTCAGTTTCAAAAACATTTATTTATTTCGAAGAAGACTTTAACCCTGAAAACCACATTGGAGAAAAATACTATTTTCAAGCAGGAAATAAAGTAATCATGCATTCAATCCCTGGAAAGAGCTTGTCAGTCAATTATCTTCCTGGAAACGATTTTTTCAATTTAAATAAGCCTGAATATGCAAAGAATGAAAACGGAAATTTTGTCAAGTTTCAAGAGAGTGATGAATCAAAAGGATTCTTAGCAGACAGTGTAGGAAATAAGTATAGGCTGGTCCCTGATGAAAAAGACCTTCTAGAATTTATTGTCAGAGGAGAAAATTCCTTTGAGATAACATTTGGAGATAATGTTGATTCAAGAAATTACGGAAAAGGTATTTTCCCCTTAGAAAGAACTGGAAGAGTGCCATTAATAAAACATACTGGAGTATCAACAACGGAACAAATAACAGTAATCCGTAATGGAAGAAATCTAATCCTGTTAGGCGACGACTTGTTTATAAGCAAATCCTCATTTGATAGTCAAGAAGATTTTGAAAAAAACCATAATGGAAAATACCAATCAGTTCCCTTCCAATTAAACTCACCATTAATTCCTGATGGTCATGAATTAAGAATAGGATCCAATAACCAATATAAACTAGTTTCTCCCGAAGAAACAAATTCACGAGTAGTTCATAATAGATATGGTACTGAAATCTCTGAATACCAAGATGAACAATTGCAAACAATTGATCAACTAAGATCAAAATGGGAAAGTAGGGGAATGAATTTTGATGCATTAGTATTAAAAGAGGGAGAATATAAAGATCCAAGCCCTTTCCTATTACAGTCAACCGATAGATGGCTAACAGAAAATCCAGATGCGATATTAAAAAATATCGCATTTATCCCAGATAATAGGGTCTTCTTTAGCAGAAGTTCCAAACAAACAGTCTTTTTTGGAGAAAAATACTTTGACCAAATTACCCACGAAGATACCTCAGTTACATTTGATCATGAATACGAACATTTTTTGGATGATGATATTCTGGAAGCAGAAAATAGAAAGTTGTTCACAAGTAAGATGATTTCCATATTCAGAGGCCAAGAATACTACGAAGAAACCATAAAACTTCCAGAGAATAGACCTCTTGGACTACTTTATGATGATTTAATAGAGTCTACCCTAAGTGAATTGTCTCAGAATCAAGCTTATAACCAAAAAGCAGAAGAGATTTTAAGAACCCTTGCAATTAAAAGGGGCGACGATCCTGAAAATTATGATAGGGGAAAAGATCCGGATGTAATTACCTTAATAAACCATCAAAAAATAGGAGTCTCTGCAGATGGCCCCAATGATGAACTCTACAACAGTTTACAAGATCCTGAAATTAGTGGACAAATTTTAGAACTTAGGCAGATAATCTTTGAAGAAACTGGATTAAACCCATACATCTTCAAAGCCTATGATCCTACTGAGGTATCCTTTGGAAGAAGATATTATGAAGTATCTAGTGTTTTTGCACAAATACCAATCCCTGTAATAAAAGAAGGAATACTGACAGGAAAACCAATCCAGCAAAACCTCTGGAGACAATTAACCCAACTATCATTTGACAAATCATCTGACGCTAATAGGGGAATAACTTCTGAAGAATATATAGAAATCCTGGGAAATGATCATTGTTCAAAAGCTGACTGTAGCGACCAAAAATGTATAACATATCAATTAACTTGTGGGGCAAATTCATAAATGAAAAAAAGATCTATCTTAATACTAATATTACTTTCTATAAACTTAGCAGCAGCAAACACATACCAATACGAAATCAAAATATCAAACGACAATGGAATCCTATCACAAAATTCGGAGGACGTAATCTTTATAGAAAATGCCCCAACACTAAATTTATTCGGAAACTACTATCTTAAATTAACTTCAACAGAAGAAAAAATACTATATGAAACAAGATTTAATTCTTATGAACAAACAATAATAGGGGATTTTTCTGAAGATAACGTCCCAGACTCAACCCTACAAAGAACCGAACTTGAAATCATAACCATCCAAATCCCCTATTTCGAAAATGCCTCAAAAATCGAGATATATGATTCAAAGGATGCAAAAATATTAGAAATTTCCCTAAACCAATTTTCAAGAGAATTTGACCCATCAATAAATCAAAATCCTACAATTACTCCTGAAAATCTACCTCCAACAACAAGCCAAAACAACAATCAAGAAGAACAAAAAAAGCTAAACTACAATTTAATAATCCTCATATCAGTCCTAACATTGCTAATAGCCTTCCTAATAATCTCAGTCCTAAGAAGACCTAAGGCCCCTTCCATATCTTTAAAACAATAATCTGTTCACTACCTTGATTCCAATTCTTTCTACCAGTAAATCTTATTTTATCCCCAACTTTCAAATCAATAAGTTCATCAGAAAAAATAACAACAGATTCAAAAACATCAGTAACATTCAAAGTCATTCCGCCATTAAAAGAATTAATCTTTGATATTTCTCCTTCATAAACCACACTCCTATAGGCCCCAATAAAAATAATTAGGAGAACTCCGAAGATGCTCAGTATAAAAAATAATTTGTCAGTCTTCATTTTGTTTGAAACTCAATTATATCTTTATCTTTTAAAATATGTGAAAGTCCAATAATCTGGCCTCCAAATTTGGAGGAGGGCCCCCAAACACGCGCCTTCTTAATTTTCAAAGACATCCCTTTTAGAATTTTCTCCACAGCAACCTTAAATGTAGATCCTTCCTTCAAAAGCATAGCCTCCTCACTCGCTGTCTTTTTAGGCTCTTTAGTATAAATTCTAATTATTGAAAAAGACCCAAAAATTTTCTCCTTAAGTTCCTCCAATCCTGTCTTCCCAGTTTTTTCTGAAAAAAAAATAAAATCTAATTTCCTATATTTCGACTTAAGCTTCGCTTCAAGTTTTCTAATTTCAAAAGGGTTTAAAAGGTCAATTTTATTAAAAATAAATATTTTTTTCGCATTAGACCTATAAGTATATTCTTCAGAGTTTTCAATTTGAGAAAAGTCATCAACCACAATCCCAAGAGTATCTGTAGAATTAACTAAACTTTTATCATGATTTGGAAAGGACATAGTATCGACCACTTGGACCAAAGCACCCTCATACCTAAAAACTCCAAGCCTAGATTTATGCGTTGTAAACGGATGAACGGAAACTTTAGAATCAAGACCTGTCAAAAGATTGAAAATTGTTGTCTTACCAGCATTAGTAAAACCGCTAAGAACTACTTGAACTTCGGCCTTTTTAATCCCCTGAGCCCCAGACTTGCCAGCCTTTTTTTGCTTAACCACATTCCCTTTCAGTTTCTTAAGACGAAGAGTCAAATTCTTAAGCATATTTTCTGAAGACTTATGTTTTGGACATTCTTTAATCATAATTTCAAGACAAGCAATTCTATCTCGATCATTATTAGCCTTATGAAATTCCTCTTCAGCCCTCTGATAAAAAGGTGATTGATTAGTCGAAGCCATAAAATTATTAAACACACCTAACTTAAGAAACTTATGTATAAAAAAATTTCACCCATAATCCTCATGCTTTTATGCATTTCAGCAATCTTAATAGTCTCTGCAGAGAACCATCCAGACGAAACAACCACCACGGACGAGAATTTAAATGAAAAAAATGATTACTACCTAAAACCAAAATCGCAATATACTTCTGAATTTTACATTGCACTAGGTGTTGGCTCCATTGCTTTTTTAATAATTCTTTACCTAATTTATGTCATGGTCAGAGGACCAAAAAAACAATTTAAAAATTAGGAAAACACTTAAACAGTAACTTTCTAAAAATTATATGAATCTCGCAATTATGTATTCTGGAGGAAAAGACTCTAACCTAGCAACCCTATTTGCAAAAAATTTGGGATATGAAATTAGTTGCCTAATTAGCATCATATCAAAAAATCCCGATAGTTTTATGTTTCATACTCCTTCAATTTCAAAAGTAGAATCTCAAGCAAAAGCAATGCAAGTCCCATTAATCCTTAAAGAAACAAAAGGAGAAAAGGAAATAGAGCTAAATGATCTAAAAGAAGCGATTAAAATAGCAATTAAAAAATACAACATTAAAGGCATTGTAACTGGAACAGTAGAAAGTGTGTATCAATCATCCAGAATTCAAAAAATATGTAATGAATTAGACATAGAATGTTTTAATCCACTTTGGCAAAAAAACCAATTAAGCATTTTAAAAGATTTGATCAAATATAAATTTGAGTCATGTATAGTCGGCGTTGCAGCATTCCCATTAGATAAAAAATTTTTAGGAAGAAAAATAGATAACGATTTTATAAAAGAAATGGAAGACTTGCAAATGAATTACAAGATCAATATTGCAGGAGAAGGTGGAGAATATGAAAGCTTTGTTTTAAATTGTCCTTTATTCAAAAAAAGATTGGAAATCAAAAAATTTGTTGATTTTTTTGATGGAGAAAATAGTTGTAGGAGAGAAATTGAACTAAAATGAAAAACGTATTGTTAATTAGCATTTGTAAAGAACCTCTTCACGAATATGAATTTGTAAAACCAATAGAAGATATTCTTGAAAGGGGTGAAATTAGTTGTAAAAATATACACTACCAAAACTTTAGAGAAGAAGATTTAAGTTCTGCAGATGCAATAATAATCGCAGGAACGAGCCTCAAAGACTATAAGTTTATAGAAGATATCAAAATGTTCAAATGGATTAAAAATACCAAAATCCCAATTCTTGGAATTTGTGGAGGAATGCAAATCATTGGATTAATTTATGATGGAAAATTAAAAAGCGGAACAGAAATTGGATACTTCAACGAATCTTTCACTGAAAATTTCCTAGGATTAACAGGAGATCAAGAAGTCTACCACCTCCATAACAACCATCTTGATAAAAATAGTTTAGAAAACTTCAAATTCTACACAAAAGGCACAATCACTCAAGCAATAAAGCACAATAATAAAGAAATCTATGGAACATTATTCCATCCAGAAGTAAGAAATAAAAAATTGATCCTAGAGTTTGTCAAATGAATTTAATTAATGAAGTAAAAAAGAAAAAAGAATTGCGATACCTCCCAGATTCGATAGTTAAAAGAGCCCTTAATAGGACTCATAACAATGTCAAAGATTCCCGTGCCCTCCTCAGAAAATATTTTGGAGTTTTCCTAACAAATAGGGTTCTAAAGGGAAAAGGATCTATTGAAGAGATTCTAAAAACCCATATATCAAGCAAAAAAAGAAACTACGAGTCCATTTATAGGGAAATTTTTAAGATCACAGAAATTGTTGGTTCTGTCATAGACCTTGGAGCTGGGGTAAATGGATTTTCATATAAATACTTAAGAGAGTTCGCAGGACCAGTAGAATATATTGGAATTGAAGCCTCAGGACAATTAGTAGATCAAATGAATAATTATTTTAAGAATGAGGGTTTGGAAACAAGCTGCAAGGGATTTCATCTTGACCTCTTTAACATATCTGAAATAAAAAAAATCTTAAGGAAGTCAACAAAAAAAAGGCTCGTCTTCATGTTTCAAGTAATTGATGCTCTTGAAAATCTCCAAAAGAATTTCTCAAAAGAATTTATTATAGAAATTGCAAAAGAATCTGAGATAATAGTTTTAACCCTCTCAACAACAAGTCTAAGTGGAAGGAAAAAATTCCAAGTAAAAAGAACTTGGATAACAAGATTCTTAGAAGAAAACTTTAATATTAAAAGAGATTTTAATTTGAATGGGGAAAGAATCATAATTTTTGACAAAAAATAAAAGAACAAAAACTTAAAAAGCCACTCTAATATCTTAATAAATGGAATTTAATAAAAAAGTAATGTCTAGCGGACTAACAGTTCTTCATGAAAAACGAGACGTCCAAGTAACAACTGTGATGCTCGCAGCAAAATATGGTGCAGCATACGAGACCGCTGAAGAAAAAGGTATAAGCCACTTCATGGAGCATTTATGTTTTAAAGGAACTCCTACAAGAACTACAAGAGAAATCTCAGCAGAACTCGAAAACCTTGGAGGAATGCCAAATGCATTCACGAGTGAAGAAGTAACAGCATACTACGTAAAACTCCCATCAGTTCATCTAAAAACTGCAATGGATGTAATATTTGACATATACTTTAATGCAACTTTTCCTGAAATTGAATTAAAAAAAGAATCTCAAGTAATTTTAGAAGAAATGAAAATGTACCGGGACAATCCCCGAGCTCATGTAATGGATAAAATAAAAACAGAACTTTATGCGGAACCTTTTGGAATAAGCATCATAGGAACTGAAAAAACTATAAAATCTACAACAAGGGAAAAAATTTATGAAAAGCATAAAGAAATGTACTCTCCAAAAAATTCAATACTTTGTGTTGTTGGAAATAATAGTTTTGAAGAGGTCCTAGAATTGGCTGAAAAACTAACCATCAAAAGTGACGGCGAAACTCCAAAAGTCCAAACAATTGAATTAAAAAATTCCAAAATGGATGAAAAAAGAAATGGTTTAGGTCAAACAAATGTTGCAATTGGCTTTCATTTTCCTTTTGAAAATAAAAGCGGAAGATTTGCAGGAGAAATTTTTTCAACTATTCTTGGAAGTGGAATGTCTTCTAGACTTTTTACAGAAGTAAGAGAAAAAAGAGGACTCGTATATTCTATAAAATCTATGTTAGATCTTGGCAAAAACTTCGGCTACCTAATGATAGTCGCAGGAACAGATCCTTCAAAGACTGACGAAGTAAAAAAAATATGTTTAGAAGAATATTCAAAGATGGAAAATATAACTGAACAAGAATTAAAAGATGCAAAAATACAGTTAATCGGAAATAGGAGCGTAGATAATGAGGGTTCAAGCGAAGTTGCAGTAGGTTTAGTTTTAGAAGAGATAAATGGAGACGCAAACAATTATTACAATTTTGAAAAAAATATTAACGAGGTAACTTTAGACCAAGTAAAAGAACTCTCAAAAAAAGTAGACCACTCAATTTTTACCTTAGGTCCATAAACACCAAAACTTATTAATGAAGATATGAAGTATTTAACATGGGACTAATGAATAAACTAATAGGATTAGCAGGAATACTCCTCGGAATCGGAATATTTATATTTCAAAAAGAATTAATTTTATCAGTATCTTTAATATTAATTGGTATTATATTTATGATATTCAACAAAAAAGAAGAAGAGATTGAGAAAAGAATAGATGAAAAATAAAATAATTGTAACAACGAGTGAAAGTATTCCAAGGAAGAAAATAATTGAAATAATTAGAGTTGTTGAGGGAAACACAATTCGTGCAAGAAACATCGGAAGAGATATTGGCGCTGGACTAAAAAGTTTAATTGGTGGTGAAATAAAATCATACACAGAAATGACTTCAATTGCAAGAAAAGAAGCATTCAATAGAATGGTAAATATGGCAATAGGACTAGGGGCCGATGCAATAATAAATGTTAGATTCTCAACATCAATGGTCATGCAAGGAGCCTCAGAAATGTTAGCTTATGGAACTGCTGTGAAATTGAAATGAAGCTGTTACAACATGCTACATCTTTGATGTTGCTTATGGAACTGCTGTGAAATTGAAATGAAGCTGTTACAACATGCTACATCTTTGATGTTGCTTACGGAGCTGCTGTGAAATTGAAATGAAGCTGTTACAACATGCTACATCTTTGATGTTGCTTACGGAGCTGCTGTGAAATTGAAGTAAGTTATATATCCACTTCCAACCCTCTTCATATCCACTTCTGCAATTCTTCCTGCTTTTCTCTATCCCGTCCAAAGATACTCTCAATATACATCCTAGTTAGTTCCATCCCCTCCTTAGTATATTCTGAAACATTATAATTAATTGCAAGGTCCATTGCTGGATCAAGATATTTTTTGATAGACCCTTCACTTATTGTAAAAATAATTTTTCCATGACATTTAGTGCAAACTCCAGAGAGTGGTGTCCTCCTAAATTTTTCATTACATTTAACACATCTAAATTGCTGTTTCGCAAATTTTCTTAAGTTTCCACGAATATCTCTTATGAAATGTCTTTCAATTATAAGTCTTGCAACGTCTTCAGTATCAACCGCGCGAATTTTTCCAACAAGCTCCATTTGACCAGATACCTTCTCCTTCATCGTAGGTAAAATTTTGTAAGACCCATTAAGAACCCCTACATTAAAATCTTTAGTGTCATGAGTAAATCCTGTACGAGTAAAAGGGTCCTCATTCCGATCCAACCGATCAGAAACAGTTTCAATATTACACTTGCTTGAATGTTCACCTTTTTCTGCAAGTTTATAAACTTCCAATGGATAATGATCACAAAGTTCAAAGGTTAATATTTGATCATCAACCTCTCCTGCACGAATCCTCGCATTAAGAATAAGTGGAGCATCTTGAGTTCCTCCACGATGACTTGGTAAAAATTTCCTAGAAAAATTAAGAAGAACATCCATAAGCATCATAACTGCGGCCTCATCACCATCACAATCCCTCCTCATCGCAGCATGCATATAAGGGCTAGCAGTCAACCCTTGAAGTTCGTTAAACCCAATAATTCTTCCAATAACTCCTGCACAATTATGAGGGGCCATGCAAGTAACCAATTGCCCAACAAGGTCTTCCCTTGTTTTTAAATTATAATATCTTGGAAGTTTGTAAAATCTCTCAAGCTCTTCATCAACAAAACTAGCAATATTAAAAAAAACATCATCGGCCTTCTCGTCAAGAGTCACAGAACATGAGGGCAAAATAACATCATGTGGTCTAATTTCTAAAATTTGGTCATCCCTCAAAAGATCCTCGCCATAAAGGTCTTTAGTGTACCCAAGCTCCTTCAATTTATCAATACTAGTTTTAATTTCAAAAGGTTTAAAGTGTGTAATTGGAATTTCAGTGCCATCATATCTGACAGTCCCATCCTTATTAACTGCTAAATTAAATTTTGCTCGAAGAATTCCTTTGGCCAAATGTTCAAAATCATGCCCATCACTACTAGTCCCTCGAACCCCTTTGATCAATGGAGGAACCTCATAACTTTGATACCCTAAATATTCGTAAGCACTCTTAAAATAATATTTACTATCAATTTTCCGGTTACTAAATCTAAAACTTTTATCACTATCATGAATTTCACAAATCTCATTTTTTGGAATTCTGCATTCACGACAATAATAAAGTCTCTTCGTCTTTTTCCCACAAGATTCACAAATTGGATAAATAGTATCTTTTCCACAAGAACATTTAAAAATCGGCCAATCAGATTTAACAAAACCAACTTCCACCGCAGCCTGCATACTTCTAAGTCTCCCTCCCTGATCAGATACTGGAAAAAGCATGTTAGGACTCCCAGTAAGTTTTCTAAGTTTTGCCTTTTCAGGACGCCCCATCCGAGTACCAATAAAACTCCCCGCCTTATCTTTAATCTTATACTTCGATAAGGAGTTTACAATTTCGAGAGGATCTTTAAATGATTCAAAGTTTTTCTCAGTTATATTTTTCATAGGATCATCTAAAAGTTCACCATCTTCTAAAAAAGAAATTCCAAGGTTCGCCAAAATAGGTTTTGAGTCTCCACTAAGAACAATATTGTCAAAAACAACTTCATGTTCAACCCCCAAAAGCTCAAGCGCTCGCTTTGCTACAGAGTATTCTTCTCTTGCTTGCTCTTCCCAAGGCAATACCAACTTATCAACCCTCCAAATGCCTTTTCGAATCCATTTAATAAGAGAATCAAATTCACTATTGGAAATTTGATTCCAAAAAAAAATATAGCAAGGATGTAATGGAATTAGATACTCATTTGATAATTCCATAGCCTTTTCAAAACTAACCTTTCTAGAATCAAAATTCATTGAATCCCCAGTAACATCAAATTTCTCCAAAAGTTCAAGCTCCCACCATTCTTCAACATATCCTGGTTTTGGCAAATTAGTATTCCCATTAATTATATCACCTAATGGAAACAAAATATCTCCAAGATAAATTATTTCTTCAACATCCTTATACAATTTCTTAGATTCTTCAAAATCTGTAACTCGTTTAACAGAACCATTTCTCAATTTTACGATAGGCCCATCAATAGAGTCGCATGAAGTAACAATGCACCCTTTGGTCGGCTTCTCAATCTTAAGCTGAGTTCCATGAGATAAAAATCCATTACTGATCCCCATAGTTGCTGGATGAATTGAAGCCGCACTAAATCCTGCAACGCGTGACCGTCCATACCTAAATCTAAAACCCCCACTAGCGCTTGGATGTCCATAAACAGGTCTTCCAGCAACAAGATCTTTTATATAAGTCGCAACAACATCTTCTCCACCTTTCTCCCTTTTATCATGGAGATTCAAATATTCAGAAAGCCAATCCCACCCAGTACATTTAAGTCCATGTTTTTTTGGACTATTAAGTCGGCCAAGCCCCTTCTTTGCCTTTTGAGCAAGCCCTTCACTAAACGTAAGACACATCCCCCCACGAATAAAATTTGTTTCAACCCTAGCTAAATCTTTATAATTAGAAACCTCAAATTTTTCAGTAGGATCTCCAGCTATTTGAATGGGCAAGTTAGACGCCAAAAAAATCATTTCCTCTTCAGTTGGAAAATACTGTAAATTCGTAACCCTCTCATGATAATCTGTATTCTCAGTAACATACCTTTTTACCTCTTCAGGACTAGGATCATATTTGGCATACCCAAAATGCTCCCGAAGATAATCAATAAGCATCAAGACTACACATGTGGCGGTGGTTCCAGCAGACCTAATAGGCCCGCTAAAATTCGCAATAAAATATTCTTTACCATCTCTTGTCTTTCCGATATTGAGCCCAGTATAGCCTTCAATTGGGGAAGCAACAACACCAAGAGTAATATATGCAAAGCCAACACGGATCCCAGCATCAATCGCCTCAAGCTGATCCTCGACCTTGTAAAACTTTCCTTCAGCAATTTCCCTCGCAATAACAAAACTAACAGTAGTATCTAACTGACCATACTTAGCTTCAAGTTCAAGCATTCGTTTAGTAATAGCCTCTACAGGAAGATCTGGATAAATAGTAGTTATAAGTCCAACAGATTTTTCAGCCATAGTCATAGCAAGAGGAATTTCAACTTTATCCACAGGATCCATCCCCTTAGCCCTAGCTTCATTGGCAACCTTATATTCAATTTTAACTTTTTCACTAAGTTTTAAAAAATAATCTTCAACATCCCAAGCAAATTTTTGTTTCATTGCTCATTCTCACTTTCAATTTCAATTTCATCCTCAAGCTCAATAAAAGTATTATCAATCTCAAGGCTATCTTCAACACCATCAGAAAAATCAAGCATTTTAATTTCTCGAGTCTTCAAATTAAACAAAGGAACCTTGCAAGGATCTGGGTTGTTTCCAACTTTTTCCTCAAAAGGAGTTTTAGATTGAAAACAAGAAGACGAAATCATTAAAATATTATTATACATAGAAATCTCGCTTCGGTGTTGATCCCCTGTAATCACAATATCTGGAATAATATCAATTACCATCGGGTCGTCTTCGCAAGGAATATAATCACATAACCCATGCATCGGAGCTAAATGTCTTCTCTTAAGCATCTCACGAGTAACCCTTGTAGGATTATCATGTCCATGATTCAGCCGTATATCTTCAATCCACTCAATTATTGCATGCATGCTGGCTCCATGATACATCAAAACTTTAAATCCACTATTTATTTCAACGACAGCGGGGTTCGGAACAAGGGTCAAATTTTTCATCTTATAAAGACCCGGTGCCCAATAATCTCCAATGATTGGCTGAGGTTCTCCAACCCAAACAGCGTCATGTTGTCCAGGACACATAATAATTTTCACATCCGTTCTAATTAATTTAATAATCTCAACAAGTTTCTCATACTGGCCTTTCATATCTTTTATCTCCAAGGCCTTGTCCTGCCCAGGATAAACACTAACCCCATCGACATTGTCCCCCGTCATAAATAGATATCTAACTTTTAATGCAAGTTCTCTTTGCCTAGCATCTCCTTCTCCTCCATTAAGCCATTTAACAAACTTCAATAAATTCTTTTCCAAAAACTGATTTGAGCCAACATGAATATCAGATATAAAAGCAATATATTCATCAGTTTTTCCATACCTTTTCTCGGCCAAAGAAGCTTCAGGATAAAAAAGATCATTCGCAAACAACATATCTTTAGTCCCAGAGACACTAAAGGCCAAAACATCATCAAGTAATATTTCTCGACCTTTACTAAAAACATCTTTCTTATTTTGATTGATAAGAACTATACTAGTTCCAGTCATATCTTCGACCTCAATAAATAAATTTTTATTTTTAGTAACTCTTTTTCCCATAACTGAAACGATAACTGTATAATTGCCCCTGTTGTCCCCTATTTTTCCAAGAGAACTAAGATTCTCAAAATTTTTCTCTTCAAGCATAGCCCTAATCTTTTCATATCTAGACCTAAAGTGTTTAACAAAGTCCTTGACCTCAATTTTTTTCTGGGTAAATGCCGGAGCAGAAATTAATTTAACCTTCGCTCCCAAAGATTCAACTTCTTTAGAAATAGAATCAGATTCATCAGACTTTTCTTTGAGATATCCCGTTCCCTTAAAAAAATCATCTACATCTATATTGGTACCTTCAGAGTCGATAGATATTATATCTCTAAACCTCTCAAAATGTTTAAGAAATATGCTTTTAGTAATAACTCTCTCATTTATTCCAAGACTAGAAATCACATTAACAACTTTTTCTATTCCAATAGGTGTAAGACTAGAAAAAAGATCTAACATTTCTTTATCCAAAAGAAACCCCTTTCCCATGCACAATTTTAATATCTCCATTCCCATCCTAAAATCGGAGAAGCTACGCTCCATTGGGAGCTGTCTCCAGTACTTTGTTTTTTATTTATAGACAAAGTGATGTTTTCAAAATCTTGTCCACTTTATCTAATAAATTATCAGGAATAGATAATCGTATCTCCCTTGTCCTTCCATGCCTTCCCTTAGAAATAACCCTTGCATTAATAAGACCCAACATATCAATTTCGGCCAAAATGTCTGAAATTCTTCTTTGTGTTAATATATCTGTCTTTGTAGATAAACAAAGATCTTGATAATGATTGAAAACATCTCCTGTAAAAAGAATGTCCGGACCACCCTCCTCTTTATTTTTTCGAGTAAGCCCCAATATAGATGCCAAAACTAATTGAAATTGCTTGGGCTCACTCTCAACTATATCTAAAATCTTATCTCTTTCCATTTTCCGATTAGCCAAATCAATATAATCTTCACTAACAATTTCCAATCCATCTCGCTCGCTTAATTCTCCAGCAATCCGTAGCAAATCAAGCGCACGCCTAGCATCTCCATGCTCCCTTGCAGCATAAGCAGCACATTTAGCAACAACCCCCTCGGCAACAGCCCCCTCCTTAAAAGCATTAACGCACCTTTCATTCAAGATATCTTGAAGTTGAATCGCATTATAAGGTGAAAATATAAATTCCTCCTCGCCAAGACTGGATCGAACCCGAGGATCAATATTTTCCAAAAAAGTTATATCATTGCTTATTCCAATAATAGATATCTGAGAATTTTTAAGTTCCTGATTTAAACGAGTCAAAGAATATAAAAAATTGTCCGTCATCTTCTTTATTGCAGAATCAATCTCATCAAAGATAAAAATAATTAATTGTGGTTTCTCGTCAACCATCTCAATAAATTTAGTCCAAACCCTGTCCGTCGGAAGTCCTGTCTCAGGAATGGTTCCTCCAAGCTGCCTTATTAAGGCTGCCAAAATCCGATACTCAGTATCTGCCACTCTTTTGAGTTTACAATTCAAATATTCAAACCTTAGATCCACGCCAAGTTCATTTGCCTTTTTAGTAAGTTCGTTTTGAACATACTGAACAGATAACGTCTTCCCAGTCCCAGTCTTCCCATAAACAAACAAATTGCTGGGGCGTTCTCGCCTAAGCGCCGATGCCAAAATTCCAGCAATTGCCTTAATCTGCTCATCCCTGTGAGGGATTGACTCAGGCGTATGCCTAACTTGTAAAACACTTTTATTCTTAAAAAGACTATTGTTAACAGCAGTATCAAAAATATCTGTTAATTCAACCCCCATAATCAAACATCTCTTTTTTCATCCCCCTTAATAACTTGGGCCCTATTTAAATATCCCTATACTGGAAGATATAATTTAAGCCCTACGCTTCCTATGGAACATAAAATCATTAAAAATAAAGAACAATTATAAAATTTTCCAATTTATCGAGGATATCAAAGATATTTATTAAACTAGCCTCACACCTTTGTTTCCTCTCCAGAAGAAATCTAAAAGTTATGTTTTTAATTTTAATTGATAGAATTAAAGAAGATTATAGTCAATTAATAAGTAATAACTAATGTTATAATCAATTAAAAATTATTAGAGAACATTATAGTCAATTAATAAGTAATAACTAATGTTATAATCAATTAAAAATTATTAGAGAACATTATAG
>JADFNI010000020.1 GCA_022563455.1 Nanobdellota archaeon | reverse complement strand
AATGATATCTCGCAGAATGGATTGGGGTTTTCCTCCAAGTACAATTTTGGAGCAATTGCAAAAATTGATATACCATTAATACCATTTACTCCCCGGGGAATTTTCCTCTATCATAATCTTAGCAGCAATGATGATATAACTGAATTTTCACAGTCTATTTCATCATTGGGCTTAGGATTACAATATAGTTTTGTTCCGATTCCTGCCGGCTTTGATCCTTATTTATTCTTAGATCTTACTTTTAATAATTTTGGAGATCTTACTGAAACAATTAATGGAAATGAAACAAAGATTGGTGGTGGATTCTCAAGATTTGGTTTACAGTTAGGAATTGGAACTGAAGTAACTATAGTTCCTTTTATAAATTTAGATGTTTTTGCAGGTTATGGTTGGTTTAACTTAACCGGGAAAGAAGATGGGGAAGACACTGTTACTGCTTTTACATTGGATCTTTTTATAATTTTTAATTTCATATAATAGGTTTTAAGAAGGGAACGGGATTATCCTATTCCCTTCTGTTTTAAATACTTGTTTAACACTCTCATCCCAAATCTGCTTAAGCCTGCTTTCCCAAATATTTTAAGATTAGTAATTACTTTTTTAATTTGATCAATTGTTGATTTTGTTCTGAATGCCCCGTTGATATGTGAGAATAACTGATCCTCAAACGTTAATACTGTTAGTACCGAAACGTTGTTCAATTCCCTCTTCTTTAGTGAAAGCCCCTTCCTGCCCAGTACCTTACCATAACCCTCAAGCAACAGCCAGTCGGATAATTCCGGTGAAAAACTTTTAACATTCGAAATAAGATTTTCAAATTTTCTACCGTAAATCTTTTTGCAATTCTTTGTACCCCTTTGTCTGTATTTATTTAGATCCCAGCTTTCATATGAATAATTTTCGAATTTTGGGCAATACTCTTTTAATATTTTTAATGAAATCATTGCGGATGGATAACCTGTAAAAAGATAATTCTGCAGCAGAGATTCATACAACGGTTTTTCTTTTACACCAATCAATTTTGCTCTTTCAATTAAGGCTCTAAGATATTTTCCATCTCTTAGAGCAGCAGCGGCACAAATAAGCGGGAGTATATCCTCTTCTTCAAAAGTATTTATTATATGTTGAGATGTTTTTGTAATCATCTGATATTCTTTTATGGAAGCAAAAAAAAAACCTCGATTTACGAGGGTTAAATATAAAAAGTACTATTAATATTAGTTTAACAAATGCCTCGAAAAATTTGTTCATTCAAGGTATGACTGATAGTCTATTTGAAAATATAACTATAGATTCAAATTCAGATTATGTTATAGATCTTGGTGCTGATTCTTCTAATATTTCTAGCAATGTTACTTTTAAGGATATTAATATTACTGGATTTTCTAATATTTCTATTTTCATAAATAATTCAGAAGAGATAAACTTTTCAAGAATTAATATTACGGGGGCTAACCTTGATTATCTTTTATATAATTCGACCATTTATAATTACGACTTTAGTGAAAACAGTCTTGTTATAAATAATTCTTATGGAGCCGTTGAATTTATTAATAGTTCTCTTGTCGCATCTGGATCTAACTTGTCTGAGGTTATTCAAATAACAGATAATAATGTGTTTATTAATTCAACTAAAGATATTGGTTTTAATACGACTGCAAATATTACTCTTAATGATCTTATAACTCCAGTTGTTGCTGAATCTATTGTAGATTATTTTGATAATGGGACTTTTGTTGACTGTCCAGCTAACCTTTGTATGGATATATCTTGGGATAATGTAACTAATGTTTACAAATTTAATGTTACACATTTTACTACTTATTCTAGTGAAGAGTTTAATACAATTCCAAATACGCCTCAGCCTTTCTTGAATACATCTAGTGGAGCAAATATTTCTTCAGAGAATTTAATTTGTGATATTTTGATTGATGACCCTGACGGGGATGCTTTGAATGTTACAGTTAATTGGTATTTGAACGATTCGTTTAATTTAAGTGTTAACTATAGTTCTCAAACTAACGGAACTAATCTTTTGGCAATTCTTGAGTCTGGAAATACTACTCGTTATGAGAATTGGACTTGTGAAGCTAGATTTACTGATGAGCAAGATACTACACCTTATGCGAATTCTAGTAGTTTATCTGTCCTTAATCAGCTTCCAGTTATTACATTACTTAGTCCTGCTAATGTATCTTCTACTATAAATAGGACTCCTGAATTCAATTGGTCTGTGGTAGATGCTGATTCTGACGTTTCACATTATCAGATTAATATAACTGATTATAAATTTAGTGGATCACAAATTTGCTCGGACTCTTTACTTGAACTGTTAACGGGGACTAGTTTTGTTCCAACGGTTGATCTTTTGTGTTTGCATGATAATGGATATTATTATACTTGGAGAGTTAGGGCTAATGATTCTGTCGGATTTGGGGCATGGAGTGAAGACTTTATAGTTAATATTACTGCAGATACGACAATCACTCTTGTTACAGATTCTATGAACTTTGGCTTGCTTGCACCTAGTGGATCGAATGATACTACTAATGAGAATCCATCACCATTTGTAATTAGAAATGATGGGACTGTTATGACTAATATAAGTATTAATGCTAGTGCTCTTTGGACTACGCAATCTGAAAATAGTAGTTCTTTTCAATTTAAGGTAGATAATGTATCAAGCGAACCAAACTCTTTTAATTGGATTAATTCAATTATACAATTTTTCAATGTTCCAATTACTGGAGACGTTGTCGCTATTAGTGAATTAAATTATACGGATAGTAGTGATTCTGCAGAAATTGATATATCTATTTTGGTTCCTAGTAATGAGGGTCCTGGAGCTAAGAGTTCTACTATTATATTTACATCGAGGTTGGCGGAAATTGGATAAAATTTATAAGATTGATGCGGCAATAATTGTCATTACTGTTCTTAGTCTTTTTGCTGTTGGGGGTTATGTACAACCTCTTGTCATTGCTCCATTGAATGAACTTGAGACAACTGAGACAGAGATTTTGTTTTCAATTGAGAAAGCGGAATTTTTATTGATTGATGATAATATAGAATTTAGTAGTCCTCAAGAATATTTAATGAGGGATGGATTGAAGATTGATTTAGATCCTGGGAAATATTACTGGAAGGCTGTAGGGATTACTAGTAGCCAGATCAGGACATTGACTATTAAGTCGGTTGTTAATTTAGAACTTAGACTTAGGGAAAATTCCTCTAATGAATTTAGCGTTGTTAATGTTGGGAATGTTGTACTTGATGTTGAAGTTTATAATGGAACGAGTTTGGTTGAAACTGTTAAACTTTTAATTGAAGGAGAAGTAAATGGAACTGGTTTTGTTGGGAGGCAGTCAGATGAATAATAAAATGAATAATAAAAAATTATTTATTTTTGGATTTGGATTTCTTATGCTTATATTGATGTCAGGTGTTAGTGCTCTTGGGGTAACTCCAGCTAGGACGACAATTGACTTTGAGCCAGGCCTTGAGCGAGAAGTTAAGTTTGAAGTTATTAACTCGGATAAAAAAGATATAGATATTGTTATGGTTCCAGATGGAGAATTAGCAGAATATATTCAAATATCTGAATCGAAATCTTCAATTCCTTCAGACATAAAAACTAGAGAATTTAGTTATACTCTTAATTTACCAGGGGACTTGGAACCTGGACTTCATATTGGGGAAGTAATTATTTTACAAGTGCCAAGTTCTAGTGGATCTTCGGGGGCTCAAGTTTTTGCGACTCTTGCAGTTGTTACTCAAATTTATGTTTATGTTCCTTTTCCTGGAAAATATGCAAATGCTGACCTTATTATTTATAATGCTAATCAAGGAGAAGCTGTTCGGTTTGTGTTTCCTATTGTTAGTGCTGGGGAATTTGATTTAACAAGTGTATGGGCAAATGTTGAAATATTTAATAAGCTTGATGAAGTTGTTGGCTCTTTTAATACTGGTACAATTGAGGTTCCTTCTGGTGAAAAGAGAGAAATTGTTTATGACTGGGTGGCAGATGTTGCAATCGGAGAGTACAGAGCTGTTGCTAGTCTTGTTTATGATGAAGGAACAATTAATTTAGAAAAGATATTTAGCGTTGGTAGTTTGGAACTTGAGCTTGAAAGTATAAGAGTTTCTGATTTTAGCCTTGGAGAGATTGCAAAGCTTGAGATGCTTGTGGAAAATAAATGGAGTGAACCTATTAGTGGAGCATACATAGAAACAAAAATAAAGGATGATGATGGGATTATTGTTTCGGCATTTGAGTCTGTAAGTTATGAGGTGGCAGCACTTTCTAAAAAAGTTTTTGTTTCTTATTGGGATACTGCTGGAGTAAAGGAAGGAACTTACGAGGCTGATGTGACAATTAATTATGCTGGAAAAGTAAGTAATAATAATTTACGATTCGAGGTAAGTGAAAATGACTTAACAATTATTGGTCTTGGATATGTTATTTCGGACAGTGGTTCTGGAGAAGAACTTGATACAATTATTGTTGTTCTTATAATTGTCGTCGTTTTACTTGTGTTGATCAATCTTTTATGGTTCCTTAAACTTAGGAAGAGGTTTAAATGATGAATTTATATAGTTTTGGAGGTTTTTTTTGAGATGAATAGAAAACAGAGGCTTGCAGTAATTTTTTTAGTTGTTGCGATTGTGATGTTGCTTTTTTCTTTTGCAATTGAGTCTACACTTTCTAGTGCTCGAGAATCTTATGATGGAAATGAAAACTTCGGCGGGACTAATGCTAACAGTGTTGGGAAGATTAGTTTAGAAATTGTCCCATATACTGAGAGGGGTGAAAATGGAGCGGGATGATTATTTTGTTCTTGGATCTACGGCTCTGTTTTTGTTTTCAGTAGTCTCTTTGGTTTTTGCACTTAACTCTATTGGAGAATATAAAATTTTGTTTACTGGAAAAGCGGTTGACAGTGGGTTTGTTAATTTGAGTATTTCTTCACTGGTTTTATTAAATTTTACTGATGACACTATAAATTTTGGTTCTGGCTCAGTTAATCTTGGACAAGTATCGGCTACAATTGACACTCTTGGAAGTGTTATTAATGGGAATTGGAGTGCTACTACTACTCGTTTTTTAATAACCAATCTTGGGAATGAAAATTTAACTATTAATGTTAGTTCTGGAAAAACAGCTAGTTCTTTTATTGGGGGGAGCTCTCCAGGATATAGGTATAATGTGTCTGACGGTGGAAAAGACATTTGTTCTCCTCCTAGCGGTTTTAGTTTGGATACTTTTTATGAAGTTAATGCTTCTCCAGATTCCCAAAGAGTATGTGATGTTTTTGAATCTTTACAGAATATAACTATAGATTTATCGTTAATTATTCCTAATAATTCTAATATTGGAGTACTTAGTGATACTATCTCTATATCTTATGGTGAGGCTGCTTAAGATTTAGTGATTGGATCCTATGGTGAAGCTGCTTGAGATTTAGTGATTGGATTTAGGTTGGGGGAAAGATAAGTTTATTTTAAAAGTTTTGAAAGCAAAAAATACAATGAATGGTTTTATTTTATCCCTTTTTGCCTATTTTGTCAACCATTTTTGGAATAAGACTTATATATCCCTTATTATAGTCTAGATCTATGAAAAAGAGTTTAATTATTATATTTTTTGTTTTTATATTAATTAGTACGTTTTTCTTTTTATCTGCTGCAACGCATAATACAAAAGAATATGACAGCGTCAATAAAGTTGTTACAATTAAAGATTCATCTGGAAATGTTATTTCAGATATAACACTTAATACTCCTTTGGTCTTTAATGTTATACGTGGAAAAGACAGGAAAGTTGCAGAATTTACAATAGATAATAAACTTTCTTCTCAACCAATTTCTTCTGTTTTAGAGAAACTTGATTTTTATGATGTTAAAAATAGTATGAAAAGATTTGATAGACAATTTAATTATAAATATAGAAATAGTTTAGGATTTGAAACAGTGAATGATTATAAAACGGTTTGTGTTGATGGGGAAATTTCAAGTAATGGGACAATTTTACGAGACTGCTCACAAGTTTTAATAGGAACGCATCAAGAAGAAATGTTTGAATGGAATGATTTAAACTCTCTTGGGACTATCCCTTCTGGCAAAACAATTATTGGAATTTTTACAGATGTGTTACCTAATGAAAGAGTTGAATGGGTTCCAACTTTATTGGGCGTTGAAGTTAACGAATGGGCAGAATGGACTGAGAGTATGAATACAGACATAATAGCATATTATAGATTAAATGGAACTTCTGGAAATGTCATAGATGCTACAGGAAATATTACTGGTTCCAATAATGGAGCAGCAAGGGGACAAACAGGAATCATAAATGCTTCTTTTAATTTTACAGCAGGAGATTCAGATTATGTGAATTTAACAGATATGTTAGATATTGGAACAGATATTGGTTCTGGATTTACTATTAGTTTTTGGTTAAATACAATTCAAGAGGCAGGAACACAACCAACACCATGGGGAAAAGAAGTAAGTGGGGGAAATCCTAGGATGGGGATATTCTTAAATGCTCAAAAAACAACAGGACATGAAAACGGAACAATAATGTTTTTTTACTGGGACGGAAGCGGAAATGGTCTGTCAGGAGACTTTGGAGCACCAAACAATACTTGGAGAGATGGTAATTGGCATCATGTTGCTGTGACAATGACTCCTGCTGATAATAATATAACTTTTCATGTGGATGGGATTTTATATACTACAGATTATGCAGCTCAATCAACTCCTAGCAATTTTATTACTCTTGGGGATTCTTTAACTCTTGGAGCCTTTAATTTTGCTGGGACAATTAATAGGTTTTTTGATGGAAGTTTGGATGAAGTTGGATTTTGGAATAGAAGTTTAACGACTTCAGAGATTAGCGATTTGTATAACTGCGGGGAAGGAATAACTTATAGAGATGTTTTTTAAGCCCCTCCAACAATCCCAGTACTATCAGCTCCTGCAAACAATTCAAATTTTGCAATGAATTCAACAATAACTTTTTCATGGAATAATTCTATAGATATTGATGGAGATACTATAACTTATGATTTAGAAATTTATAATGAAAGTGACATGGCAGCAGCAAACTTAGTTCATAGTAATACTTCAATAGCAGAAGGAACAGATCCCACCTCAATCAATATTACTCTTTCAGATTACACAACAACAGATGATGATTATTACTGGCGTGTAAGGGCGAATGATTCTGTCTTAGCCAGTGATTGGTCTGTAACAAGGCAGTTTCAGTATGCTAATTGGACGATTACTTTCAATTTGACTGATAGTTTTGGTGGGTTGCAGATAGACACAAGTGGTCAAAAAAGTTTTGATGTTTCTTGTGATAATGGTTTTAGTGATGCAAATGTTGAAAATCCTTATACTTCAATTCCTGCTGATAGTTTTGCTGCAGGGACATGGGAATGTACTTTTTCAGACCTAATAGGGTATTTTGATAAAACACAAAATATTGTTGCGGATAGTGATAAAACAATTGAAATTTCTATGCAAGCAGAAGATTCTTTAACACCTGAAGAACACGGCTGGCTTGAAGAATTATATGACTGTGTTATAAATGGAAATTGTGATGCTTATGATTTATGGAATAATACTTGGAAAAGAATTTCTAGAACAGATACTGGCGTTATAACTCAGGAAACTTTTATTAGTAATACTTTAAACAGCACATCTAACATTACTTTAAACTATACCATCGATATACCTTTCAAAGCAGGTTATGCTAGTGGAGAATTATTACCTCTAAGAATGTTTTTCTGGTTTACAGATGTTAATAAAACTCAATGTTACAATCAGGATAAAGGAACAGGCACAAATAGAGCAGAATCTCCTTATTGTCTGCCTTTGGTTGCAGAAACTCTAGGACCAAATAATGGAACTGTAACATTCACTGTTGATTTAAGACCTAGTTTAGCAGATGGGAATTATAATATAACAAGAAGTATTGAAATAGATCCTATTGTAGATGGGGAAGTAACCTGGACAAACTATGGACAAGAAAATATAGGGCAAGTAAAAGTGGAAGAACAAAATGACGACCCTTCCATCAATTTGAATAAATTAGGAGAAATATTTCCCTCAACGGCGGGAATAACTGGAGCGGTGTTGGGGATTGGAAGTAATATATTGTCCGGGAATCAATTAGTTTTAATGTTTACAATGCTTTGTATAACTCTAATTGTTGTAGTTTTCAATAGGTCTAAGACAAAATTGAAGTTGGTAGGGCATTAATTATAAAAAGGAATTTCTCGTTGATGAAGTATGAAAAAGAGTTTGTTGATTTGTTTGGTATTTTGTTTAATGTTTTTTTGGTTTGTTAGTGCTAGTAATGTTGGATTGATTGAGAATGAAACTTGGCAAGGGAATTTAACAGGTTCAGTTAGTGCTAATTCTGCAGTTCTTGGAGATGTGGATGGAGATGGAGATCTAGATATGATTAGTATCGGGTGTACTGAAAGTGTTTGTACTTCAAGTGATGCTGATAAAAGTTATGTTTGGATTAATAATGGAACTAGTTTTGTGGAAAATATAACATGGGAACAAAATTTGTCAAATGCGGCAGGATCCATAGCATTGGGTGATATAGACAATGATGGAGATTTAGATTTGGCACTTTCTTGGATTGGAACTAGAATTTATATTAATAATGGAACTTCATTTCAGGAAAATTTAACTTGGGAAAGTTTGTTAATGAATTCAACTACTCTTGCAGATTCTAAATCTATTACTTTTGGGGATATAGATGGAGACGGGGATTTAGATTTATTATTTCCTGATATGGGAATTCCAAATAGGGTGGTTTGGATTAACAATGGCACAACTTTTGTAAATAGTACAATATGGGGTCAAGAGATTACAAATGGAGGTGGTAAAATTTCAACAGGATTAATAGATTTTGATAATGATGGAGATTTGGATTTGAATATAGCAGGAGTAGACTCTGCTAAAACTTATATTAATAATGGAACGAGTTTTATTTACACCCCTACTTGGACTGCCTCAGGTGGTGATGAAGTAAATGTAGCATGGGGAGATCTTGAGAATGATGGCGATTTTGATAATGTTGTATCTAGGGGATCTCGTTTTAGAGTTTTAGTAAATAATGGGAGTACATTTTTAGATGGATCTCCTTGGGAAACAGAAATGTCTTTTATTATATGGGGTTCTATGATGCTGGGAGATTATGATAATAATGGCTATTTGGATTTAGTAAATGCAGGATTGAGTGGAAGCGATCAAATACAAATCGGAGAAAATAACGGAACAACTTTTGTAAGAGATGTAACAGCTGAAGCAAATTTAACAGGAGTAAGAAAAGGTTCTGTACTTTGGGGAGATATAGACAATGATGGAGATTTGGATTTAGTTTCAATAAAAAGCCAAAAAGTTTATATAAATAATATTACAACACCCAATGTTGCGCCAACACCCCCAACGAGTTTTTCAAGTTCTTACAACAATAGGGAAATGGCTTTGGGGTGGCTTAATGGAAGTGATAATGAAACTTCAGTAAATGGTTTGTATTATAATTTGAAGTTAGGAACAGCATCAAATAATCATAGTATCATAAGTGGAATTTATGGAGGGAGTGGAGATGCTACACGTGGAGGAACAGCATTTGGATATTTTGGAAACATGATGCAGAGAAAGAATTTTACTTTAAAAGTTGATAGACTGAAACCAAGTACAACATATTATTGGAGTGTTCAGACGATTGATACTGGGCTAAAAGCTGGAAACTGGTCAACGGCTCAAAGTTTTACAACTTCAGCGGATTTAGATAGACCAAATGTAACTTTGAATTCTCCCGTAGATAATGCGAACTTGAGTTCATATACAGTCACGTTTAATGTTACTGTTTCGGATAACTTGAATTTGACTAATGTTAGTTTATGGGGGGATTGGAAAGATGGAGTTTGGAGTAGAAAACAAATAAACACTTCTGGATTAAATAATACTTATTACATATTTACAGAAACAATAAACAGGAAACAATCGTTCCAGTGGTACATAGAAGCTTGCGATAATTCTACCAATTGTCAAAATTCAAGCACTAGGACTTTTACTACAGATTTAATTGTGGGTTTGATTGAAAGTCCGCAATGGCAGAGTAATCTAACAGCCTCTAATTATCATAATGGGGCTGTACTAGGGGATATAGATGGCGATGGAGATTTGGATATGATTAGTATTGGTTGTGATTCTGGTTCTTCCGTATGCTCTGTTGCAGATAAAAGTTATGTTTGGATCAATAATGGGACTTCTTTTGTTGAAAATATAACTTGGGAGCAGAATTTATCGGGAGTAGGCACAGGTTCTATTGCTCTTGGGGATATAGATAACGATGGTGATTTAGACATGATATTTGCCGGAGGGGGTGTTGGAATTAATTTTGGAGTTTATATTAATAATGGAACAACTTTTTTAGAGAATCTAACATGGCAAAATGAAGGTGTATTGGATGATGTTGGTTCTGATTCAGTTGCACTAGGAGATATAGATGGCGATGGAGATTTGGATATATTATTTCCTGATATGGGATCTACCAAGGCATCTGTTTATATTAATAACGGAACAAGTTTTGTAGGGGATTTAATCTGGAGTGATGAGATTGATAGTGGAGGCAAAATTTCAACGGGTTTGATAGATCTAGACAATGATGGTGATTTGGATTTAAATGTACATGGGGCAAGTACTTCCTATAGTTATAAAAATAATGGGACTGCTTTTGTGCGTTATCCAAATTGGACTATCGGCCCCAAAGATGAAGCCAACGTTGTATGGGGAGATATTGATAATGATGGTGATTTGGATCAAATTGTTTCTGGGACATCAATTCCAAGATATTTCATAAATAAAATAAGTAGCGTAGATCAATTTGTGGATGAATCATCATCATGGAATTTTGACCTTAGTAATATTGGATGGGGTTCCATGATGATGGGGGATTATGACAATAATGGTTATTTAGATTTAATTAATGCTGGAGATGACCAAATAGAAATTGGAGAAAATAATGGTTCAGTTTTTGCAAGAGATGGAACAGCTGAAGCAAATTTAACAGGAGTAAGAAAAGGTTCTGTACTTTGGGGAGATATAGACAATGATGGAGATTTGGATTTAGTTTCAATAAAAAGCCAAAAAGTTTATATAAATAATATTACAACACCCAATGTTGCGCCAACACCTCCAACGAGTTTTTCAAGTTCTTACAACAATAGAGAAATGTCTTTAGGGTGGCTTAACGGAAGTGATAATGAAACTTCAGTAAATGGTTTGTATTATAATTTGAAGTTAGGAACAGCATCAAATAATCATTCAATTATTTCTGGAATTTATGGGGGAAGTGGAGATGCTACGAGGGGTGGAACTGCATTTGGCTACTTTGGAAACATGATGCAACGGAAGAACTTCACTTTAAAAGTAGATAGGCTTGAGCCTTCAACGACATATTATTGGAGTGTTCAGACGATTGACACTGGGCTGAAGGCGGGGAATTTTTCTACTGTTCAGAGCTTCACGACTTCTGCTGACCTTGAGAGACCAAATGTAACTTTGAATTCTCCCGTCGATAATGCTAACTTTAGTTCTTATTCAATTACATTTAATACAACTGTTTCAGATAATTCTAATTTGACTAATGTTAGTTTATGGGGAGATTGGACTGGAAGTTTTGTGATAAATGAAACGAATACAAGCGGGTTAAATAATTCTGAATATATATTCACAAAAGACCTTACTGGTTTTGGCGATGGAACATATATTTGGAGAATAGAAGCAACAGACAATGAAACAAACGTCCAAAATTCCAGCATAAGGACATTCACAATTGACACTACTCCTCCTAATGTTTCGATTGTAAGTCCTGTTAATAATGCTAACTCTTCGGATACTGGATTGGATATAAATTATACTGTTTCAGATTCCTTGGTAGGATTAGATTCTTGCTGGTATTCAAACGATACTTATTCTGTTAATACTACAATTACTTGTGGAACAAATATAACAACTTTAACCTGGAGTGAGGGCTTTCATAATATAACTGTGTGGGCAAATGATTCAGTAGGGAATGAAAATTCTTCAAGTATTGATTTTACGATTGATATTACAATTCCTGTGGTGAACATGTTAACATTGAACCATACAAACACAACTGATACTGGATTAGATATAAATTATACTGCAACAGATACTTTCTTAGATTCTTGTTGGTATTCTAATGATACTTATTCTGTCAATACTTCAATCTCGTGCGGGATAAACATCACAACTTTAACCTGGAGTGAAGGATTGCATAACGTAACTATTTGGGCAAATGATTCAGCTGGAAATGAAGGGCAAAACTTAACTTTATTCACTATTGATACTACTTCTCCTGTATTTGACAATCCAAGAAATTTTACAGTTAATATTAATGATTCCTTTTCACAAAACTTTACTGCAACAGATTCAGCAGTCGAAATAGATACATATTCATTAAATGATACGAGTGTGTTTAATGTTTCACAAACAGGATTGATAACTAACATAACAAACTTATCCACAATGACTATTTACTGGCTAAATATTTCTGTAAATGATACTCTAGGAAATTTGAACTCCACAGTATTTTTTATCAACATTACTTCTGATTTTGATTCTCCGAATGTAACTCTGATAAGTCCTGCAAACAGCCAAAGCTATACATCAAATTCACAGGAAATTATTTTTTCTTATAATGTTACAGATGTTTCTGATATAACTAATTGTAGTTTAATTATTGATGGAAGTATAAGTTTAACAAATTCTTCAATAACTAAGGATGTAAACCAAAACTTTACACAAACATTTACTCCCGCAACTTATACTTGGAATGTTAATTGTACAGATGCTTTGCTTAATTTAGGAAATTCAAGTTCTAGAAGTTTTACTGTAACTGCTCCTGTAACTGCTCCTTCTGGAGACAGTGGCGATGGAAGTCCTTCTGGAACACCTAGTTTTTGGAGTAATACTTTTGTTGTTAGTGATGAGGAATTCAAACAAGAACAAGGATATGTTAAAGAATTAAGTAAAAAGCAAAGGATCAAGATTTCTGTTAGTGATGAAATTCATTATGTAGGTATTATCGATTTGACTGATACAACAGCGACAATAAATATCACAAGTGATCCTATTCAAATAATATTGAGTGTTGGTGAGGATGCAAAATTAGATGTTTTGAATGACAGCTTTTATGATATTTATGTTTTGTTGAATTCAATTGAAAATGAAAAGGCCAATCTAACAATTAAGAGTATTCATGAAGAGATTCCTGAGGGTAAGGGAAATGTTGAAACAAGTGGGAATGTTACGGGTGGTGGGATTGGTGGATTGGATGAAGAGGAGATAATTGAGGGAGAAAAGAAGAAATGGACGTTAGGGATTATTTGGATCATTGTTGCTTTAATTATTATCTTTGTTTTTGTTGGAATTAAATTTAAGGTCTGGAAGAAATGGGACATAAATTAATTAAAGATCTTGATGAAGAATTATGGAGAAAGTTTGTAGCTTATTGTAAATTAAAAGGTGTGAAGGTGAATAAGGAATTGGAAAATATATTGAAAGAAAATTTAGATAAAAACTTTAAAAAATTGTTGAAGTGAAATAATTACTTTTTAAACAAAGAAAACAACCTATAAAAACTAATTTTTCTTAACAATATTATGAAAAGGGGATTTGTTATATTTTTATTTTTAGTGGTAATTCTTGTGGGGAGTGTTAGTGCACTCTCTGGCGTTAGTCCTGGAAGTTATGAAGTAGATTTTGTGGATGGTCTTGATGAGGAATATATTTTTGATTTTACATTTGACGAGGGAAGTGAATCTGAACTTTATGTTGATGGACCACTGTCTGAATATATTACTCTTGATAAAAAGGTTCTTTTTGGAAGTGGGAGTGTTGTTGCAAAACTTGAGGTAGGTGCAGAGGCATTGGAAACTCCTGGGCTTAGTAGAATTAGAATTGGTGCTAAGAAAATTTCTGATAATATTGAGGGGGGTGTTGGAATTGCTTGGGACGTTTGGGGAATTATTAAAGTTGAAGTTCCTTATTCTGGAAAATATATTGATTTAGAAGTTACTGCTTCTAATGCTAATGTTGGAGAAGAGGTTAGAATTACACTTAGGGCGATTAATCGGGGGAATGAGTCTGTTATTTTGAAGTCTCAAGTTCAGATTTTTAAAGATTTGAAAAAGGTAGATAAAATAGTTTTTAGAAATGAGCAAATTTCTCCTTATGAGACTAAAGATTATTCTGGAGTGCTTGATACCTCTGGATATATCGGTGGAGAATATGTTGCCACTGGACTTTCTGAATATGGGGAAGGATTAGTTTCTCGGGCAGATACTTTATTTAAACTTGGAGAACTTAAAGTTTTGATAAATAATTATAGTAGAAGTTTTGAAGGGGGTAAAATTTCCGAATTTAATGTGGAAATTGTTTCAATTTGGAATAATGTTATTGAAAGTGTATATGCTGAAGTTAATATTGCTAATTACCCAGAAGCTTCTTTTATAACGTCAACTGCTTCTCTTGGTGCTTGGAAGACTGTGACTCTTAAAGGTTTTTTTGATACAAATGGAATTAAAGAAGATGAGGTTTTTGCAGAAATTATTATTCATTATAGGGATTTAGTTACAACAGAGAATGTTAATTTAGAAATACATCATGGTATAGATTACTTTTCTTATTTTCTTACTTTTCTTATTTTAGTTGTTATTTTAGGAATAATTTTTAGAATTATTCTTTTTATTAAAAGATATAAGCGACTTCGAAGATAAGTAACGTTTTTATATTGGGGATTGTTTCTTTGTCAATGAGAAAAGGGGAAGATGCTTTTGCTTTAGTAGGGTCTTTATTCGTCGCTTTTTTATTGATGAATTTTGTTTCAATTTATTATTTTGATTTACCACTTTTGCCGGTGACTATTACTGGAAATGTAGTGGATAGTGGAATTATTGATTTATTTGTTGAGGGAAATCCCAAGATTGTTACAATTCATTATCCTTTGAATGCTACTTATAATTTTAGCATAGGAGACAATTATTCGTTTGTATTAAATGTGTCTGCTGATTTTTTAGTGGATAATTGGACTTATTCACTTTATGATGTCAGACATGATAAGGTCAGTGTAACGGATGTTATTTTTACACCCAATTCTTCTTTTTTTGCAGTTAGATGGAATAATAATTTGACTGTTAATGCTCATGAGTTTGGAGGGCTTTGGCATAGTCAGTCTGTTTTCTTTTATGTTAATGTTCCTAATACTGCTCCTATTTTAAGTGTGATTGATGATCAAATTTATGTTTGTGAAGGTCAACAGCTTACTTATCCATTTAATGCAACAGATCTAGATGAGTTTGTTAGTCCTGGAAGAGAATTGAAATTGTTAATCTCTGGTGATCTTCCTATTTCTGTAGTTTCTCAAACACATAATGATACAGTTAAATTATATATTCTTAGAACTAGTGATCTTAATTCTGATAAGATTGGTTCTTATGTGACAGATATTTCTGTGAATGATCAATATAATGCCACTTGTTGTGTTGATACGGCCACTACGAATATTACTGTTATTGAATTAAATGATGAACCTGTTGCTCCTTCTATTGGAACTCGGACGGTTTACGGTGTTGGGGAAAATTCTTCATTTAATTATGCTTGGGCAGTTACTGATAATGAAGATGGAAATGCAATGGATGGAAATATGACTTTTAATATTTCTTGGAATGGTACACAATTATTTACAATAAATAGTAGTACTGGGGTTATGAATTTCACGCCTTCTGGGGAATCTCTTGGAACTTATTTTCCTACAGTTTGTGTTAGCGATTCTGCACTTTCTAGTCCTCATCAAAATATTAGTCTTTGTTCTGAGTTTGGAGATGCATCAATTAATACTCATTGTGACTCATTTAATTTTGTTATAACTAATGATAACCGCCCTCCAGAAATTACAGGGTATACTCCTTTGAACACTAATTTTAGCGTTGAGGGGACTACATCTACTACTTTTACTGTTAATGTAACTGATCCGGATATGGTTAATGCTTATCCAGATATAAATTGGTATGTGGAGGGTGTTTTGAAAAGGGCTGTTGAAAATGAATCAACGGACACATTTTCTTATTCTTTTGGATGTGGAGTTTCTGGGACTAAGGATGTTACTGTTATTACAACTGATGATCCTAAGTTTGAAAATGATAGTCAAAGTTGGGAGATTGATGTTTTACTTGTTGCTTGTCCTATTTCTAGTTCTAGTGGCGGTGGTGGCGGTGGAGGAGGTGCTTTTTCAGGACTTTGTAATGAGCAATGGGTATGTAATGATTTTGATGTATGTCAAAATGTGGAGCGGTCTTTTGACGCAAGAATAATTTCTGCACAAACTTATTCTGATTCCAATGAAATTTGTTCGCAAAAGGAACTTGGACGACGAGAGTGTGGTTTTCAGATAACTACTTGTTTTGATTTAGCAGAATGTAATAATACAATTTTCAAAGTTCCAAAACCAATTGAGACAAGAATTTGCCATTATACTGAAGAACCTAGCTGTTTTGATGGGATAACAAATTGTCATGATGGGTCTTGCGAATTATTGGTAGATTGTGGGGGTACATGCGGCCCATGTGCTACTTGTACAGATAATATTCAAAATCAAGGGGAAGGAAATATAGATTGCGGCGGTCCATGTCCTTTTGTATGTGAAAAGGAAAGTCCTTATGGAGCTACTAGTTATACCATAGTCTTTTTGTTTATTGTAGCAGTGATTATTTTGCTATTTATTATTTTTAAATTATTTAAGATTCTTCGACATAGATTTCTCCTTTATAGGAAAAGGCATAAATAAAAAAGTTTTTTGAGGTAAATATTGGGCCATAGTTATGCATATATCTTGGGGGGCCTCAGTTATGCATACCTCCTGGCACAAGAACCTCTTATGAGGTACCCCAGAATGGTTGAAGAAGGGGGCGCAGTTATGCATACCCCCGAAAGGTTGAAGAAGGGGGCAACATTTAAATACTTTTTAAAGGTTATAATAAGGATATTGATATGATATAAAAGGGGTATAAAAAGTACATGGTTGAGATAATTTTTAAGGATAATCATATACAGACTGGACACCGAATTAAGATTCCTAAAGCAATAATTGATACATTGGATTTGAAAGAAAAACAGAAGATAAAGATTAGATTTGATGCGGAAAAAAAGAGTATGATCGTGGAGATGGAGGTGGATGAGGATGAATCCCTTGATAAAAAGAAGAAAAAATAGGGGGGTTTCTCTGAATTTTTTGTTAATAGCTTTTGGTCTTTTGATCGGTTTTTCTGTTTTTGTTTTGGCTGGACCCTCGTGGGGGTCTAGTTCTACGGTAAACTATACGACTGACGAAGAGGATGTTTATTATCATAACTTGAGTGCAAACATTACGGGATATGGGGGGGACATTACTTTTGCTATTAATACTATTGGTACAAATATAACCTGGACAAACGCTAGCGGAACTTTTAATGTTACTGAGGCTGAAATTTCCCCTTGGATAAAAATTTATGATATTAATACCGGGAATTTGACTATTAATGCTACTTATGATAATCAAACTGGATTTTTTACTATACCAATTCAAGCAACAAATACAACTGATGAAGAATTTGCGGGCACTGTTTTTGAATTCCAGGTTAATGCAACTAATGATTTTCCAGTTTTTTCTTCTAGTCAAACTGTTTATAATTGGACTCGGGATTCTTATTCTGAATACGAAATCAATGTAACTGATGAAGAATTTCATTACCCAATTAATTATACACTAACACAAGTTAACTGTACTCATGCAGAGGGAACTGGGAGGGATGATAATCAAAATTGTACTATTTTTAGTTTAACTGAGACTAGTAATACTACTGCTATTGTGAATCTTAGTGCTATTGGAGATGAGGTTGGAGTATATTGGTTTAATTTAACTATAACTGATTTTAATTTGGGATGTCCTCATTCTTCATGTGTTTCTTCTACTTATGAAGTTAACAGGACTACATATAAACTTGTTAAATTTAATGTTTTTTCAAATGCAGAAAGTAAAGGAGAGCATGGTTGAATAGATACGAGATAAAGTAAAAGCATAATAAATTATTTTAATAGAACCTGTCCTCCGATCCCGACTTTTGTCGGGATTA
>JADFNI010000019.1 GCA_022563455.1 Nanobdellota archaeon | reverse complement strand
GATGATTCTTTGAAACGGGTTATTTTTTCAAGGATTTGTATATTATACTCCAATCCTCTTAGCCTTAATCATGACTCCCTTAACAGCCTCAGCCAAAACTTTCATCTGTCCTTCTAAAGCCTCCAATCTATCCTTCAAAATCTCTTTTTCACCCTCGGACTTAAGCAACCTTTGCTCAATCTCATTCTTAGTAATATCCACTAACATATCTTCTTCTTGGATCGTGTCTCTCATTCAAAGTAGTTCACTATAATAATTGATTTTGTCGCTTTTTTTCCATCCAAATCTAAACTTTAACGCCGATTCCGATTTATATCTTGGGAGCCAATAACAACAACTAATATGTCTAAAATCTTGCATGGTTAATTCTGAATATTTTTGTCCTGCAAGACTTCTCTTTTCTCCAAAAGTTCGCTTTGCTAATCTTTTAATATATTGATTGACTGTCCTGGGGTCTATAGAAAATAGGTAGTCATCATACTGTAATTCTTTTGTTTGGATATATTCCTTTAAAATTTCCGAACAAATCATTAATTTTATTCTTCTTCCAAAAGTTTTACTAACTTCTTCTCTGATATTAAGTTCCTTACAATCATTCATTAAATCAGATACTTTTATGTTAATAAATTCTGTAGGAGCCCTTATTCCAGTATCAAATAAAAACATTATGAGTTCTTTATATTCAGGTTTTGCGTTATTATATAGCTTCTTTATCTGACTTTCATCTAAGTATACCCATTCAGGTTTTGTATTGCTTGTATCTAAATCAACTGTAATATCTTCTATGTCTATTTTTTGTTTTCTACAAATCTTTTGATGCCAATGCCAAAATGCTTTGAAAATCTTAACAAAATCTACAACAGATTTGTAAACTGATCCGTCTTGTCTTTTTATACTTCCATTTCTCATGCCAGAGAAATAATCATGTATATGTATTTCTGTTAGTTTTGTAAGATCTGTTATTTTATATCTATTTTCAAACTGTCTGGACATAAAAATTAATCTTTGTTTTAATGAATTTAATCGAAGATAACTTCTTGATCCCTTTGTATTCTTTGAAGAAACATTCAATCCAAGTTCCATATCGTTTAGATATTTTATAATAATATTTGAGTTCTTTTTACTCACTTCTTGAATTCCTGTTTCGCTTACTTTTTCTTTCCAAGCAAGGTATCTTTCTCTGTGTTTGTATGGGTCTATTTTCATCCTTATTTTATTTAAGCTGTTATATATTATAAACAGCATGGACAAATCTTGAACATCTCAAGAGGAAGCTCATTAAAATCACAAAGTACTAGAACGCCCCAACCGGGGATTGAACCCGGATCTCGGCCGCGACAGGGCCGTGTACTAACCACTATACTATTGAGGCAGCGTAAAAATAAGTTGTATATTAGACTTTTAAAGTTATCTTTGTTATTAAACTAAATACCCAGTCTATCTCTTGCTTTTTTCAAAAGCTCTGAATTAAGTGCAATTCTTCCTGAGAGAGATGTGCTGCTTGGGTGATTTGACTCTGCTTCTCCATATAATATTTCGCTCTCAAAATCATTGATTTGCCATAAAAATCTTGGAATTAATTTTGTTAATCCTGTGATTCCTATAAAATAATCCTCCATATCTTGATTCTCATTAAAAGCTTTTGCAACTGCATTGCCATTAAAATTCAAAATATGTCCCCTTGGACAAAATGGGTATTTTAAAAATGGATCTTTTGTAAATAAACCTTCTCCAAATGAACTGTGACTTTCCAGTAGCCTTCCATATTCTAATAAGTCTGCTTCTAGATTTCTTGCAGCCTTCCTCCCATCAGACTTATTTCTACACAAAATATATCTTCCTATTTTAACAAATGTATCTCTTAAGCTTTTATGAATCTCTTCGTGCCTCTCTATTGCTCCATTTGAATTTTCTAATCTAAATTTCATTAGATCTAATGCTCCCCTTTTATTTTCATGTTCGTTCCAAGGCAAATGTGAATAAAGTTCTGACCTTTCAGAATCTACGAGAGATTTTGTAGATGGAACTATTACTGGAAATATTGCAGAATTAACTGTTGCTTGATAAATTGAAGAAATTTTCAATAAAAAATTTAAATCGTCGAACGAGGGTTTTCCCATGAAAAAACTAATTGTAAACGGCTTTATAAGAATTATTGTATTAGATTCATGAGTAATTGAATAGTCAATTAGGCTTGAATTTCTATTGTCTTTTCTTTTGAGGTAAACATCATTCTATCTTTTTATAAAACCAGTTGAATAAAAATGCCATTGCAATGCTTGATAATATAAGAATTCCCCTGATGTTAGATACTGAATAATATTTTGTTACTCTAAGCATCTCAAAAAATGAAGTTACAAAAAGATTTGCAAATATAGCTAGTCCTAAGGCGGAAATAAGCCCTAAAAGGAAAAACTTTTTTTCATTAATAGAGAATTTATTTACCATATGTATTATTAAAATTTAAGCTTGAATTTCTATTGTCTTTTCTTTTGCGGGAATCGCTTTTTCTTTTACTGTAGACTTTGGGACTTCTTCTACCTGAATGTTTTTATTGGAATCTCCCCACTTGTTTTTTATGAATCTGTTTGCCCCTTCTGCTAGTAGGAGTGCAAAAATTCCGTAGGGGATAAAATAATAAAAGTTATCTAAATTTGTTTGCATGTAATATCCAATTGCCAAAAAAGGAATACTTGCGAAGATCATATAAAGACCTACTTTTGCTTTTTCATCTCTTTCCATTAATAAGTCATACGAATGTTTAGCTTATAAGGGTTAGGGTTAGGGTTTTGTTAGAAAAATTATTTCTTCTTTTTTACAACTCTCTTTTTTGTAACTGCTGGTTTTTTCTTAGAAACTGGTGTTGGTGTTGGCTTTGGTATTGCTTTGATAACTCCTGATTTTGCCATCTCACTTCTAAGTTTTCCTATTTCTTCTAAAAGCATAGCATGATTCATGCTTAAATGTTGTACTTTGTCATGAAGATCACTAAACGCATCGTTTAACATAAGCATGTCTTTTTTAACATAAGCAAAACTTGCAGAAACATTCTTTTCTATCTGTTTACTCTTTTGTTCCATAGTATTTTATGATTTTCTTATTTATAAAGATTATGTTTTTGTAACTTTAGAATTACTACAAAAAGGCAAATCAAAACCCTTAAATATGATTTATTAATCTTTAATTTATGGCAAGACACAATGGGATCGATATATTTCACGGGCACTTAAAGAGAAGGGTTTTGACAATTGGAATAGCTATAGTTTTTGTAATGTTTATAGGATATGCTATTAGTACTTTTTATAGTGAGCTTGAGTATAAGGACTATTGTGGAGAATTTAAGACTCTTCAGATAATAGAGACTGAAGAACAGTGTTTAGCTGTTGGTGGCCAGTGGAATGGAAACTTTGCAACGCCTAGGGGAGAAGTAATTGGTGAGCCAAAAATTAGTGGGTATTGTGACAGAGATTTTACTTGTAGGGGAGAATATGACGATGAGCGAAGTGTGTATAATCGAAATGTATTTTTTGTGTCTTTGGTTATTGGGCTTGCAACTGTTGTTGGGGCGATTTTTTTAACAGTTGAATCAGTGTCTGCGGGTCTTATGGGTGGTGGAATTTTACTTATTTTATATGGGACAACTCGTTATTGGGGAGATTTAAGCGATATATGGAGAACTTTGATGCTTGGGTTTGCTCTCTTTGTTCTTGTTTATGTTGGGTATAAAAAACTTAAATAAGAATGTCTTGTATACAAATATTTAAAAATAGTGTTCTTTTAAAATCTAATAAAATGGAAAAAAGAAAAGTTCCAAACATTGTTTTTAAAACGCGGGTTAGAGACGAAGCTATCGGTGGTGAGAACCCTTATAGGTGGCAAGATGTTTCTAGCCATGATGTATTTTCTGGTAAGATAGTTGTTGTATTTTGTCTTCCAGGAGCTTATACACCTACTTGTTCTAGTACACATTTGCCTGGCTTTGAGAAAAGTTATGATGAAATGAAGAGACTTGGAGTTGATGAAGTATATTGTTTGGCAGTTAACGATGCGTTTGTAATGCATAACTGGGCGAAACATCAAGGGATTAATAATGTGAAACTTCTGCCTGATGGAAATGGAGAGTTTACTAGGCTTATGGGAATGCTTGTAAAAAAGGAGAATCTTGGTTTTGGCCTTAGATCATGGAGATATTCTATGGTTGTGAATGATGGAGTAATCGAGAAAATGTTTGTCGAGGATGGTTTTTCGGACAACTTTGGAGATGACCCTTTTATCGTGTCGGATTGTGAAACAATGCTTAGATATTTACGAGAAAAATCTATAGATTAGGCTTTGAATAGGTTTTTAAATTGAAATTTTTTAATTATAATATCATAGTCATTGTAGTTGGCTACAGTGATTGGGTCATTCACAGCGGCGTGGGTGGCCCTACTCTTTTTTAGTAAGCTTTATAATATCAAAATATTATTACTATAACATGGGAGTTTTGGAAGTTTATTTTCCTAATGAGTATGTGGGATCTTTAGTCGTACTTCTTATTGTTTTTATTGCAGTCAGATTATTCATATTTATTGTTTCAAAAATTTTACCAAAACTCGCAGCCAAAACAAAAACTGATATTGATGATAAAATTTTAGCAAAAGTTAGTCGTCCGATCACTTGGATTGCAATGATTGTTGGTCTTCGGTTTGTTATTGGACAAGTTGGACTTGGTGAGACTTACGCTGCTACAGTTGACGGAATTTTTGCTACGCTTATTATAGTTTTTGCTTCATTTTTAATTTATCATATTTTAGACTCAATAATAGTTATCGGATTTAGCGAATTTGGAAAAAAGGCAAAATTAAGTATAGATCTTAGTTTGATTCAATTTTTCGAGAGTATGATAAAGATCCTCGTCATTGTTGGAACGTTCCTTGCAATATTATCTACTTGGGGAATTGAAATAGGACCTCTTCTTGCTGGACTTGGGGTCGCGGGTATCGCTATTGCATTTGCACTGCAGCCTACTCTTAGCAATATATTTGGTGGAATTTCTATGCTTCTTGATAAATCGGTTCGAGTTGGGGACTTGATAAAGCTTGAAGACGGTACTAGTGGGCGAATACAAAAAGTGAATCTTAGAAGTACAAAATTAATAACTTTTGATAATGAATTAATTATTGTTCCAAATTCAAAGCTTAGTGAATCGAACATTCAAAATATTGCTTTGCCTGAACCAAAGACTCGGGTTGTTGTTCCGTTTGGTGTTGCTTATGGATCTGATATTGCTAAGGTTAAGCGTATCGTACTAAAAGAACTTTCAAAGATAAAACATAAAGTGGATGAGCCTGAACCATCTGTTAAATTTTTGGAGATGGCTGATTCATCATTAAATTTTAAAGCTTATTTTTATGTTGATTCATATGAAAATAAATTGAGCTCACTTGACGAAGCAAATACTTTGATTTACAATGTTTTGAACAAGACTGGAATCGAGATACCGTTTCCTCAAGTGGATGTTAATTTGAAGAAGTAGTTAATTTATCTTCTTATCGATATAAATTGTTAATGCTAAAATCAAACCTCCAAGCACTAACCCTGCTAAAACATCGGTTAAGTAGTGAACTTGAAGATATATTCTGCTAAATGCTACTAAAAGAATTATTGGCGTTGCTATTAAAATTGATTTTTTCCTTAAATTTTTATTAGCAAATAAATAAATTAAGATTCCTAAGAAGAAAATTATTAGAGTCGCATGACCGCTTGGAAAACTAAAACTTGTGGCTTCAATAATTGAATTTAATGGACGTGGTCTTTGGAAGATTTCTTTTAAAGCTAGAATTGAAATTGAAGTTATAGCAGTACTTGCGACTAGAAAGATTGACTTTCTTTTGTCTTTTTTTACTATGTATAAATAAGCTGCAATTCCTATAAGGATTACTAAAAGGTAGTTTGGATCGGTAAGTATATCTATTAATTTTGAGAATGTTGTGAGGACTGGATTTTCTATGGACTTCATTAAGGTATAAGTTTTTGTGTCTATAGTCATGTCATTTATACCTATAAAAGATTAATAAACCTAACTCATCTCTGACGTACAATGTGTCTCCTGCGTTATTCCAAATGCACGAAAAGTTTTTTATGAAGATGCTATTTTGCAATATCTTTTCTTTGTAAATATGTGTTGCGTCGTCTTTAATTATTATGTTTAAATCTATGTTGCAAGAATTTTTTAGAACTAATTGTTCGTTATTTGTGCATCTCTTTGGGGACTCTTTAAACTTCAAATTTATTAATTCTATACAATTAGCGTTTGGGGATTTTTTCCATAAACCGACTTCACTAATTCTTGCACCCTCTTCTGCTTTTTTTAATTCATTGTAATTAGAATCAGTCCCATAATAATATAAATAAGCTAAGCCTTCTTCTAAGAGGTCTTTATTTATTTTTGAATATGCTAAAATTCTTTGGTACTTGTCTATTCCATAAGAATTTATTTCTATAGATTTATTTTCTATGTTTTGTATTACAAATTCTTTTGCTTCTTCGTAAAAAGGTTCATTTGTTTCTGGAGTGTTGATCCCTTTTAAACGGTATCGCTGTCCATTATTGTCTTCGAACGTATCTCCATCGATTACTCTTGCGACAAATACGCTTTTCGTTATTTCAGGATTTACTAGGAGATTGTAGTAGAGAAATCCAGATGTTATGAAAAGGAATGCTATAATTATGGTTTGTTTGTTCATACATTAAAATATGGACAGTAAGGTTTAAAAGTGTAATTTTTGTTTCATTCCCATGTCAAAAGTAACCTTAGAAAGGTTTCATGTTGACATTTATACCAAAAGGAAAACGTAAAATGTCAAAAGTAACCTAGGAGAGGTTTCATGTTGACATTTATACCAAAAGGAAAACGTAAAATGTCAAAAGTTCGAATAAAACTACAAAGTGTTGAGATAAAAAAGCTTAACAGCGTCATCGATAGTATAAAGACTATCGCTAGCACAGCTGGCATTATGATTAGTGGACCAATCCCACTTCCGACGAAAAGACTTAAGGTAACGACGAGGAAATCTCCTTGCGGAGACGGAACTGCTACGTTTGACCGATTTGAAATGAGAATTCATAAGAGAATAATTGATTTGCCATCTAATGACAGAATTCTTCATAGCATTATGAGAATATCGATTCCTAGAACTGTTAAGATTAAAATCGAGATGGTTGATTAGACTTTTTTTAAATAAATATTTTAAATAATTTTAGGTTGTACGGATATATTGACGCATATTCTAAGACAATCTAATTTATAAATATGAAAAATTATGAAAAATTATGAAAAAATTTGATCAAGATGAAATCAAAGAATGGAAAAATACTTTTACTGAAAGAGGATATCCTCAAATCCATGGAAAAATAGATGGAAGGGAAATATCTTATTTTGTTATGCCAAAAAAACTTTTTGTTGGACCTTCTTTTAAAGAGATTCCCAATGGTTTATTTAGAATGACTGGGCTAGGTCAATCTGATTATCTTATCGGAGTAAGTGAACAGGTTTTAGATAAAATTCAGTTACCCTTTGCGTTAAGTGAGCACGATGAATTTATTGTCTATGGATTAAAGGATCTAAATAGAACAATTCATACTGAAGAAAATATGCAAAGAGTACTTCAAGAAGATACTTCACTAAGATTGCTATACAATCAAAATAAGCTTGAACTTTATGATCATTTATTAACTGAAGCTAATGAAAATTTAAAGGCCTGGGGATTTACAAGAGAAGATTATGCAGGTTTTCAAGTTGCAGCTAATTTTCTAAAAGAACAGTTATAGTTATCTCCAATAGGATTCATAACAAATATTTCTTATTAATCATCTTTAAAAACCAATATTCTCATTTAATTATAAGGCCCATATCGCATAAAGTATCGAGGGGTCGATTCATGAATGCAATGGTGAGTAAGCCCATATCGCATAAAGTATCGAGGGATCGATTCATGAATGCAATGGTTGAGCAAAGCCCATATCGCATAAAGTATCGAGGGATCGATTCATGAATGCAATGGTTGAGCAAAGCCCATATCGCATAATGGTATTGCACAAGACTGGAACTCTTGACCCTTCGGGGTGCCCAGGTTCGATTCCTGGTGTGGGCGTGATGGAATCGAAGTTCGATACCTCCTGGCACGAGAACCTCTGGGGAGGTTCCTGGTGTGGGCGTGATGGAATCGAAGTTCGATACCTCCTGGCACGAGAACCTCTGGGGAGGTTCCTGGTGTTCGCGTTCATGCGACTTTAGGACAATTAAATTTAAGTATTATTTAATTTAATATTGAATTATGGTAGATCCTGGTGCTGAAGCTTTTACTCTAGGGATTGCATCATATGACCTTAGAAGAAATATAATTCGTGAAAACTATTTTAGATTAACTGAGAGTCAGACTGGGGATGTTCTCTGGAAACGCGTAGGTGAATATTTAAGTTTTGAAGACTTGCCTTTTTTTGAGAGACAAAAAAGACGCTTTATTAAAATGGACGCTCCTTCAAAACGTGAATATAATGAGGCTAAGGACGAAATTAGAATAAGAGGCGGTACGGTTTCTCCAAAATGGTACTCAAGAGCAGAATCATTTGATGAAATAATAGAAGAGTTAGTTAAGGAAGGGGAAATTTCTCCTATGCGTCTTTTTTGACAATTTTATCTTCTGGAAAATCTTATAAACCACTTTTTTATCTTCAATATATGGATAAATTAAAAGTTATACTTTTTTATAAGTTTGTTGTAATCGAAGATCCGGAAAAATTTGCAGAAGAACATATGGATTTTTGTTCTAAACTTGGTCTTGTTGGTAAGATAATTGTGGCAACAGAGGGGATTAATGGAAGTTTGTCTGGTGAAGTTTCTTTGATTGAAAAATATAAGAAATTTGTTTTGTCGTATTCTTTTTTAGATGACGTTTGGTTTAAGGAAGAAGATGTTGTTGAAAATACTTTTACTAAGATTGCCGTTATTATTAAGAATGAAATTGTTACGATGACCTGTTCAGTTGATATAGAGAAAACTCCAAAACATGTTGATCCTTTGGAATTTAAAAAACTAATTGAGGATCCTGAAGTTGTTATACTGGACGCTCGAAATGATTATGAATATAAAGTTGGGCATTTCAAGGGAGCTTTGAACTCAGGGATTCGTACTTTTAGACAGTTTCCAAAGTTTATTTCTGAATTTAAGAAAGAAAACGCTAAGAAAAAGGTTGCGATTTATTGTACTGGAGGTATACGCTGTGAGAAGGCTGGAGCTTATATGAAAGAGCAAGGATTTGAAGAGGTATACCAATTGAATGGAGGAATTATTAACTATTGTCAGACATTACCTTCAACTACTTGGCAGGGAAAGTGTTTTGTTTTTGATAAACGACTTGTGACTGATGTTGAGAAGAAAGGAGAGACTATTGGGGAATGTTTTGTATGCTTCGAAAAAACAGATTTGTATAGAAATTGTAAGTATTCGTTGTGTGATCGTTTTGACGTTATTTGTAATTCTTGTCAGGTGGAACTTCATGGATGTTGTTCAATGGACTGTCGATCGAAATTTTGGATGGAATGTGTAGCTAAGAAAGAGGGAAAAAGAATAGAGGTGAATGTTTATGGCTAACTTAGCTGATAAATTAAGAATAGGAATAAGGATTAAATGTGGTAGGGCAAATTATTCTGATCTTTTTGATTCGGAAACTTTTCTTGAGGGATATGGGCTTTCTATGAAAGATATTGCAATTCCTGATGCACTTCCTCCAAGTTCAAATTCTTATCTTCTAGTATGTAGTCATCATTTTTATGATCTTAAAGCTGAGGTTGTTGAAGATGGGAGGAAGGTTAGAATAACTGGGATGTATATTCACATGGAACCGAATAGGACAACGGCTAGATATATTAACCATCTTCTTAAAAATTCTAGGGAAGAATAGTTTTAAAAAGATGAACGGGTTTTTTGAAAAAACGCCCACACCCGGAACCTCTTCAGAGGTTCTCGTGCCAGGAGGTATCGAACTTCGATTCTTATACGCCCACACCCGGAGAGGAATTATAGAACGGGGTTTTGATTTTTGCTATTTTTAATTATTTAATTTATTAAGACTAGTGGAGTTTAAATAATTTTCTAAATTAAAATAGTTTCCTCCAAGAATAACCCTAATAGCTTCAGAAAAACTTATTATTAATTTCTCTTTACCAAATACTTAAACATCATTAAGAAGTTCTATGATCTTTCTTCCACTTCCACATCTGACATTCATTTTTGGAAATAAAGCTACTTAATAAACTATTTCTTTTCTCATAAATAATTTGTTCTTATCCACCTTATAACCTTGTTTGGTATAAAACCTTAAGGAAGAAGACTTCCTATGTGTTGTAAAACATACAGCCTTAGCTTTAATAATTGTAGCGTATTCCTCTACTTCGTTGATAAGATTTTTTCCAACTTTTTGTTTTTTGAACTCTTCTTTTACAGCCAAGTCTTCTATTATAATAACAGGACCCTCCCACCATTGCCTAATCTTGAAGATTACAACCCCTACAATTTCTTTGTCCTCTACTGCGACAAAAGATTTTCCTATCTTAAAATAAAAATTTAAGCTTTTAATCACAGAACTGATCGTGGTCTCTTCATTAAATGGAGGTTTTGAAAATTCATCCATCATGAGTCTTGCAATTTTTCTTATATCTTCTTTTGTGGTTTTTCTTATTCTCATATTAGTTAACTATAAAATACAATTATTATAAATCTTACTAAATTATCATATCATCTATTAGGAATCTTCGCCACCACCCAATTATCCCACAATGTAAGGGGGGTGGTTGGGGCTTACCTAAATTTCCGTCACCCAATAGTAGACCGACAACTCTTATAAATAAAAAAATCCAACAAGACACCAATGATAACTAAACTAAGTAAGGTAGAATTAATTTCATTAAGGCCATCTACTCGCTTTTTCCCATTAATTGAATTTAACCATCTCTCAAATTGTTCTTCGTGTTTGTAAGGGTCTATTTTCATATATTTTTGTTATTAAGACTCAATTATAAGCCTTGTATTACAAAACCCCTTTCGGTAATTCCACGCCCACACCCGGAATCGAACCGGGATGCCCGAAGGCCCGGTTTTCTAGACCGGTGCAATACCATTATACGATGTGGGCATCGCTTAAACAAAAACACCGGCTTAACTTTATAAAACTTCTTCTAATCTTGATGAATCGATTTATCCTGGAGGGTCTATGATTTGTTATGAACCTGGAATTGAAGTTCAGTAGGTTTTTAATTGAAATTATTGATATTGAAGACTCTTTTTGCATTTCTTCTTGCGAAGATTATTTCTTCATCGCTTAATATTTCCCCATTAACTCCACTAAACATTAAGTTTTCTCTTTCTTTTACATGAGCTAAACCTAATAAATGACCTAATTCATGAGCAAGGGTTCTGTAATCGTTTACTGTGGTCTTGTCAGCTACTGCAAAAACTCCTTGGGGAGGAAATGAAATTCCATTAGAATTAAGTGAATTCATAAAATAACCATTTATCATTCCCGAATCAAAATCATCTCTTTTTGTTAAGATTCCTACCCCTGAACTAAAAATTAAATTAATGTCCGAACCCTTAATTTCTATTGTATCTATGTCTTCAAGGATAAATAAGATGTTTGCTTGATCCCAAATTATGTTTGCATTTCTAACGAGCTCTATAATATTTTCTTCATTTCTATTTGTATTATAAGTTTCGCTGCTACCATTTATTAAATGAAGGCTTAGGGGAATAATAATTATGTCGTCTTCTGTATTTGGATCTGGTGAGGCATCTGGTAAATTTCCAATTACTTTTTTAGAATCTATAATAAAGAATATTGAAATTCCGATTAGAAATATTATTAGAAAGTTAATTGGTTTTATTTTATTCATGATAGCTTATTTGAAAGATAATATATATCCTTATTGGAAACAGTGAATACTTACTTGAATTGTATTTTAGGAAGACTTTTATAATTTAAATGAAGGGCCACAGCTTTGTTATGAACTTGAGACTGATGTTTGGTAGTTATCAATAATATTATATATAAAAAGTGGTCTGGGAACCAGCTGCAATGGTGTTCATGTTCGTGATGGCGGGATTCTAGGAATTTTTCTTTCATGATAAAATATAAAGGATTTGGGGTTTATTGGTTTTGGGGTTTGATGGATGACCCAATAGTAAACTATTAATAATTTGAATTGATAAGAACTGTATGAAAAATAAATATATAGATATTTATATTCCAAAGGGAGTCCAAGAAAAAAGGGATAGGATAAATTATCTTCAAAATAGAAAGCAAGAATGGTTAAGAGCTTTTGAATTTGGATTAGTAATGATAATATTGCTTTCTGGTATTCTTATTGGGGTTGCCTCTGATGGATCTGGACTATCAAATGAAAAGTATAATATTATATTTAATAGTTCATTAAATAAACTATCTGAAATAAACAATACCTTAATTCCGATTTTAGAAACGGGAGTTGTATATCCAGAAAGAGTCCCAAATATAAAAGGAATAATATCGTATCTTAAAGAGCTTCTTTATCTGATAATCCTTATTTTTATATTAATAATTTATGTTGTATGGACTTCGAATAAAATACGCTTATATGATTTAGAAATAAATAAACTATATTTAAAATTGCCTGGGGTAAAGAGAAAATGAATGAAGGACTAAATAAAAAACAAAATAGATTTACCTATGGAATGATTAAGGGGCGTATAGCTGAGACACTTATCGAAGAGTTATTTCTTTCTCTAGATTATAATGTTTTTAGATATGGTATGGAGAATACTGTTCCTGGAATTATGAAACTTCTTAAGGGGGTTAGAGGAGATGTTGCTGCGAATATTCGAAGAATGCCGGACTTTGTTATTCAGAAAGAAAAAGACGTATTTTTTATTGAAGTGAAATTTAGAACAAGTGAAGAGTTCTCTAAAAAAGATCTTCCAAAGAATTATCCTTTTGAAAATGCATTCTTTGTGATTGTTTCTAAGAAACATATTAAATGTATAAGCTATCAGGAGTTAATGGAAGGTGAAGAAATTTCCCCAACTAGTAAGAACTATCTTGGAAGTAGGAAAGAATTTGATTTAGATAAACAAACAATTATTGATTTTTGTAATTTTGCGGTTAAATTTTTTAAGGATGTATGATGACTGAACAAAGAGAAAAAATATTAATCCAACTAAGAAGAAGGGTGTTAGTTGAAGCTGGACATAGATGTGCAATTCCTACATGTAGGGAAATGTCCACTGTGGATATCCACCATATTGTTCCTTGGAAAGAAGGAAAAGAACATAAATATGAAAATTTAATTGCCTTGTGTCCTAATTGCCATAGGATGGCAGACAATGAGAAAATTGATAGAAAAAGTCTTAGAATGTACAAGAATAACTTAAGATTTCTTTATGATAAATATACAATTTTTGAAATTGATGTCTTATTTGATCTTAATAAATTACCTGATGATAAAGCTATGCAATTTCCATCTTATCTAATTTTACTAATAAAAAGATTAATTGAAACAGGATTGATAGAATGGATACAAACCCCTCAGGGTGTAACAATTGGTGGAATGAAAGCCAACCCAGATTATATTAAAATTACTTCTAAAGGACAAGAATATATCAAACAGATTAATACTGAAGATGTTGGATATTAATTACTCTAAAAATATAATTTAATAACGTTAATCAAACCGAGCATTCAAAACCCTAACATCAGGACTCCAAAGAGACACTTTATCACCTTTAAATCTAACTCCTCTTGCAACTTTTTGCTTCAGATCTCGTCTTGCCCTATCCATATAGAATTCCATGAATTTTTCTGGTTGTTCTTGTTTAAGGATCTTCCAAAAGAGACCTTGGATGTTTGGATAAGGGAACTTTGTGATAACGATTGAATTGCATATATCTCCAGCGAAGTCTGCTCCCCTTGCGCATTTTGTTGTGAAGAGAACCTCGGACTGTTTATTTTTAAATTCATCCACTGATTGATTACTGTAAAGTTGAAGTTCTTTTAATTTTTCACTTGTTATTAGATTGTCGAATTTTAGTCTTGCGTTTTCTTCTTCGGTTGGGAGATCTTTGAAGGCTGAAACGTGGACTAAAGTTGGTTTTTTTGAGTTTGCAAGGCAGAGATCCATTATTTTTAGATACATGTCGCGTGTGATTGTTCCGTTCTGAAAATTTGCATATGAACAGTTTCGTTCTAGCCCAGTTCTTTCAATTTTTATTGTACCTGGGTTTACGGCTTCTGCTTCTATCACTATGAATTTTTCAATTCCGAAAATATCTTTTAAGACTTCAGGAGAATGTAGAGTTCCTGACATCAAGACCATTACGTTGTTTTGCTCAATTAATTCTTTTAATTTTTGTACGAGATTAATTGATACTAGACTTATAAATAATTGATCTTCTTGCTTCTGAGAAAAATTGTCTCCAAATAAACTGTTTTGTTTTGGTTGTTTATCACTCTTAAATTTGCTTGTGTCCTCTACTGAAACGTAGGTTTCATCAATTAAACTCTCGAATGATCTTGCGATTTCTACTGCATTAGTGTAATAGTTTAGCTCTTCTTCTTCAGCTAGGTTTGGATTTGCTATTATTTTTTCTATGATGCCGATAAAGGGAGAAAGCCTTAACTTTTGAACATCAATTACTGGAGGATTGAATAAAATATTATTTACCTCGTGGATTAATTCTTTTACTACAGTTCTTTTTTCTTGGTCTTTTGGTAAAAGGTTGTTTAGGGCGGACGCTAGTCTTGTTAGGTTTAGTCTTCTTTCGTTTGCGAAGTTGTCTAAGAATTCGTCGCATTCGTCAATTATGTCTAGGTCTGTTTTTGGTTTTCTTCCAAGAGTTGTTTCTATTTGGTATTTCATTGAATTAAAAATTAGAACGTCTGCATCTGCATAGGCTGTATATTGATCGTAATATGGACAGCCTTTCTTTCGCTGGAATAGTGCGAACTCTACCCCGGAGATTGCGTCATATTTTAATTTTTTGTAGTCTTTAATTCCTCTAGGTTCAATGTCTGCTGGCATTATTGGTGACCAGTAAGGACAAGCAGGTGCTACATTCATTCTTTTGACATCTGTTGCAGCAGAAAAATCTTCTCTTTGTGTCAATGGATTTTCTTCTATATAACGAAGTAGTTTATCTGTATTTTTTTCTTTTATTTCTATAATGCATGGAATTTCTGGATCATCCGCTCGATCCCCTCCATACTTGCATGGAAAATTATTTCTTCCCTTGATTACTGAAATTTTTAGGGGGTTTCCGTCGTCTTTTGTTATGAACATTTTCCTTGTGTAGTCTTCTTCGTATTGAGCTTGCAAGGATTTTATTGGGACGACAATTGAAGTTTTTTTGAAGTTCTTTGCAAGGTTTAAGGCCATTGCTGATTTACCTGAGCCACAAACTCCTTTTATGAAGATCATCTTGTGGCCGTCTTTTATTGCCTCCATTACTTCTTTTACAATATCTTCTTGATCTTTTCCATTTGAAAATTTCAATGGAACCATTAATTCTCCTGAATAATTGAAAATACCTGAATCTTCTTCACTTGTCTTTTTTCTGTATAAACTCCACATTTTTGTCTTTGTGGTAATGAATTGAAGATGGTGTTTTTAAGGATTGTTGTTTTGATTAGATTAAGAAAACCAGCCTTTCTTTTTTATGCTTGGGGATTCTTTTTCTAACTTCTTTAGTCTGCTTTCTAAATCTTTAATAAGAATTTTTTGGCTCTCGACTTTGTCTTTGTATCTGTCTATTTCATATTTGAAATGAGTTTTTATTCTGTCTTCTATTTTTGCTAAGTCTTTTCTTATTATATATTCGGATTTTAGAGAGTTTACAGTGGACAAAGCGATTTTTAATTGAGTTATTTTAATTGTGAAGTCGTCGACGTTTCGTCTGAATTCTTCTCTTAATTTATTGTCTTGGGATTTCGCATAGGTATAATTTTTATCTTTTCTTTTGAGATACTTTCTCATGGCTTCTACTGTTTGATCCATCTCACTTAGATCTTGTCTTATCAAAGTGAAAGAATTCTTTATTTTTTCATCGATTTCCTTGGATTTCTTAGAAAAAACTTTTTCTAGGGAGTTTGTCATGAATATATAGGGTATCCTAGAATATAAATTTTGTGATTAGTAAAATTACCCCTTATAGATCTTTTTTCTATGTTCGAATTTCAATAGGATTATTTCATCTCCTCTTATTGTATAAATAAGTCTGAATGGTTTAATGTAAAGAGATCTTTCTCCTTTTTTGTATTTTAGTGGTTTTCCAACATTCTTATTTTCTTGAAAAACTCATCTTTAGAATAACTCTCACATTTCCCACTATCAATTTCTTTCCAAATTTTATCTAGTTCTTTCATTTCTTTCATTTCTTCTTTTGTAAGGCCACTAACTTCCTTGAGAATAATTAGCCCTTCTTGCTTTGAAACAATGAAGGAAGTTCCTACCTTTATTCCACTTCTTATTGAATCAGGGATTACTATTTGACCTTTGGTACTTAATTTTGTTATTTCCATAATGTAAGAATATCTTACTTCTATATAAATGCTACTATGGTTTTGTGATTAGGTTTAAATCTCTTGAAAATCTCTTTTTTGATGGAACAAAAAGAAGTTTGGAATGAGATTGCTAAATCTTGGAGTGAAAGAAGAAATGAGTTGCAAACGGACGTTGGTAGTTTTTTGAAGGGGAAAAGTGGACGAGTGTTGGATCTTGGATGTGGAAGTGGTAGGAATATGTTTAAGTCAAAAGATGTAAAGTTTTATGGAGTGGATTTTTCTAGTAAGATGATAAGGCTTGCTGAAGAAAAGACTAAGGCTTTTGGAATTGATGCTGAATTTATTGTGAGAGATGTATGGGATACTGGTTACTCTTCGGATTTTTTTGATTATGGAGTTTTTTGTTCGGTGTTGTCTTGTATTAAGACTCCAAAAAAGAGATTGGATTCATTAAAGGAGTTGTATCGTGTTTTGAAAGTTGGTGGAGAGGCAATGATTCGAGTTTGGAGTCGGAACAGTTCTCGAATTAAGAATTTGGAGGCTGATTCTTTGGTTCCTTGGACTAAAGATGGAAAAAAGTATATGAGGTATTATCATATTTATGAATTTAATGAATTGAAGACTGAAATTGAGGCCGCTGGGTTTAAGATTCTTGATTCGTATGAGAATGGGAATATTGTTGTTTGGGTTCGGAAGGAATGACTAAATCCAGTGGTTCGTTTCGATAATTAATTCGTCTGCTATTATATGGCTTAAGATTCCTAAGGTGAACATGATTATTATAATTGCTGCGATTGTTGCTTTTTCTTTTGAGATTTTTTTCAATTTGAATAGAATGAAAACTATTGCCAAGAGGACTGCTGCTAGGATTATTGAGTTTGTAAAGGTATGGCCGAAGATCATGAGTGGTCTAAATAATTGGTTTCTTATGATTATTGTTGGTTTTAAGGAAGCTTCGATTATCCCTATAACTCCAAAGTCTAGGAGATCTGGTGCAAGATGCCCGATTCCAAAAGATAAGCCATATTTCCAGTTCCAAAATAAGTATCCCAATAGGATTGAACCAAAAAATATACTCATATGAGTTAGGAATCCTGCCATTTATATTTTTAGTTTTGAAGATATATAAATATCTCTGCCGAATCAATAGTGGATTTTATAAGCCCAATAATATTCTTGAATTTATGAGAAAATCTTTTTTAGAGAAGATAAAATTAGAGCATTATGCTCTTTTAGTTATACTTTTGTTTGCTTTTTTCTTAAGAACTTTTAAACTCGGTTTACCCTCTCTTTGGATCGACGAGGCGACTTCAGCTATTGCCTCCAAAATGATCTTGTTAAAAGGGATTCCTATTTTTGATTCAGGAGTTTTGTATGGCAGAGCTTATTTATTTCATTATTTGCAATCATTCTTTTTATTGTTTGGAGAAACTGAATTTCTTTTACGTTTTGCAACAGTTCTGATAGGCCTTTTGACTATTGTTCTTGCATATTTTGTAGGAAAAGAATATAGCAAGAGCGGTGGACTCATTGCCGCCTTATTCATGAGTGTCTTTTACCTTGAGGTTTTTTATTCTCGGCAATCGAGGTTCTATCAGCTATTTCAGTTGATGTTTTTCTTATCGCTTTATCTTTTGTATAAATCTCGAGATAATTCAAAGTTCCTTTATGCTTCTCTTGTTTCATTATTTATCACGATAAATACTCAAATTGCAGGCCTTGTTCTTGCTCCGTTTTTTATCGTCCATATTTTAGTTTATGAAAAGAAAATGAAAAAGTACTGGGCATTAGTTCCCTTGGTTCCTATACTCCAAAAGTTTTTTGTGGCGACTGGGCTTTCTGCAGATTCTGCTAGTTCGGCGATAAATTATGC
>JADFNI010000049.1 GCA_022563455.1 Nanobdellota archaeon | reverse complement strand
AAAATAGAGAAATTTGACCATCTCAAAGAGATTCAGTGTCGTTTGTGCCGTGTCGTTACGGTTTTTAAACTATACAACGACATAGAAGATGCATGGAATTCTTATATTACGGATAAGCATACGCCACTAACTACACTAACTACACACACACCACTAACAACACTAACGACATCTCTCAAAGGGATTATTAATGAAAATCTCTCTTTTTTTAATAAAATTGATGATTCTGGATTAGAAGGAAGAATTTTAGAACTTTCTTTTCCATTATTATATATTGCATCAATACTAAGTGAAGAAACTTTTGATTCTTTGTTAGTTGTACTTAAAAATCTATCAAAAGAAAGGAACGAAGAGGATGTTATAGAGAATTATGATGTATCTCTTATTGATTTTGTTTCTCAAGAGGTTGAAGATGGAAAATTTGTAAGAATAAAAGAGTTAGTGAAGAATTTTAAAGAATATTTACAATCAGATGATGAATGGATTAATGAAAGGTGGTTGGGGAGGGGATTAAAGAGATTAAACTTAATTAAACAGAAACGAAGAAAATCTAGAGGTAGAGAAGTAATATTAGATATAGCGAAGGCCCAAAAGAAAATAAGAATGTTCAGATGAAATATGAAAAATGCAAACAATGTGGTTCTATAATTATCAAGAGGTATAATCAAAGAACGAAGGAAGAATCTTTAATATTATATCAACAAAATCGATTTTGTTCTTCTGATTGTTTATTTAGATTTAAAGTCATAGTACGCCATAAGAAAATGAGGGAAAGAGGTGTTAGAGTTCCGGGTGAGTTTTGGGATAGGTATAGTCATGAGAAATACAGGAAAAGAAAAGATCAAAAGAAATAAAGGATTTCCTTATAAGCAAAGAAGGAAATTCTTTTGCCCACATGTAAATGATAGAGGTACTTATGTTGTTGTAGATGAAAAAAATATTGTAGTTGAGAGGTTTAGATTGAAATTATGTGCCCTTCAATCATTAAAAAGACTTGAATCACAAGAAGATAAAACACTTAAAGTAATAAAATCTAAATATTTATAAAGCCGTTATAACTGTGTTATAAAAAGATGGCAGAAACATCAGTGGGGATTGATTGGGTGGAAAGTAGATGGTTAGAATTTCTAAAACAAAAGTTTGAATTAAAATCTAAAGCAGCAGTTCTAAAAAAAGTAAGAAAAGCAGTTAAGAATCATTTAAACGATGAAGATTTAAGACAATGGTAATCATATTCAAAATACAAATTAAAAAGGAGGACTAAACAAAATGGGAACAATAATGGATGAAGCAAAGGCTTATGAGCCACCGCAAACCAGAAACATTTCAGATCTAACTAACATATCCACCAAAGTTGATATTGTTGAAAAAGAATATAGTAAAGAAGACGGATCAACTTTTAAGATAAAAGTAGTTGAAATTGATGGGGAAGATTACAGAGTTCCAACTTCTGTATTGAAAGCTTTAAAAGAAATTTTGATAGAGAAACCAGATCTTAAATCTTTTAAGGTTAGCAAATCTGGGGAAGGACTGAAGACAACATACACTGTAATAACTTTGGATTAGATAATAGTCCTTCGGGACAAGGTAATTATGGCAGTAAATTCTGTCCATATTTTACCTCCTTGCCCCTCAGAAGGTTAGCCAACTGAGGGGTTTATATTCACATAAACAAAAATGATAACCAAAGTAGATAAAAGAATCTTAAGATGTCCTAAATGTAATCAGAACAGAGTATTAGTTAGACGGGGTAAGGTTTGGACTAAAGCTAAACCACACGAAAGAAGAGTATTTTATTGTAAGAACTGTGGAAAACATTCGGTAGTTGTTACTTCACGCCATAAAGCTTCTTACTTTCCAAATTCTAGATACAGTTTTGAATTGTTAAAGTTTTTACATAAGATAATCACTGAGAAAAGAGCATTCTATGATACGCCAAGTAAGTATTGGAATAAACAAAGTAAAGAATCTGGATATTATTCAAATAAGGAATTAAGAGATTTGGTAGTAAAGAAATCAAAATTTAAAAAAAAATTTCAAGGGGTGCAATGCGTAAATTGATAAGGAGATATAGAAAATGACACTAGCAAAAAACTACGCCGTCAAGGATTGTATGGACTGCGGAAAAAAAAATCAGGCAAAGTTGGAGAACCAAGACAAAGATTTTATGTTATAATTGCTATTGCAAAACAAAACAAAGGATGCCTAATCTTTTAGGGAAACACAAATATGAAACAAGAACAAACATTAAAAGAAGAATGGGAAAGTGAACCTAGATGGGAATATGAATCTGAACACCCAGATCATCCTAGATGGGTAGATAAAAGAAAAGAAAGAGATTGGGTAGAAATCTTTTGCCATTTGCTTTTAACTCCGGGTTATATTGGAATTTTATTTGCTTTTATTTGGTTTATTACTGGTAGCAATATCTTTCAAGGGCAGGTGGCAGGATGAAAAAACAAGAATACGAATGGGAAAAAGAAATAATAAAATTAAAAGATGATCACGATAAAAAGAAACATATACTGCACATGAAAGAATTAGAATTTATTAGAGAATCAGATAGGTTAAAACATGAGAAAAAATTAGAATATGGCAGAATAAAAACTGCTGAAATTAGAAAATCTCAAGAGAGACAAAGGGTTTGGAGATAATAGAAGATGATGACAGATGAAGAAACATATCAGCATCTAAAAGACAATGATGATCTAATGAATGCTGAAGAATGGAAGAAGTTAAGATTAGTTGAATTAAAAAGAATTGGTTTGAACTGGAGTAAATGAAAGATAAAACATTTAGTGACTGCATATTGGAAGGCGGGAAGGAAGAGGTAGTTACTGTTAAGTCTGCTAGATCTTTTATTAGAAAAATTAAAACAAGAATTATGAAGAAATTACAAGATACCAATTCTGCCGTAGATGCGATTAATGAAATTGATTTCGAAGCAGGAGATAAATTTCTATGACATTAGAAAAAAAGATTAAAGATCATGAAAGAATAATGAGGATCTGTTCAAGAGCAAGAAAATCTTATGGTGATTTAAGGCAAAGAATGGTTGTCAAAATATATGATGAAGCTAAAATATATTACGAAAGATATGGTGAATCTTTTGTTATGGGAGTAAAGCCTAAAAAATGAATGAAAAATTAGAAACATTTTTAGTTTGGTCGTTTATGATAGGGGGTTTTACAATAGGGGCTCTAGGAATTGTTGGAGGTGTGTGGTTTTTAATAAGTAAAATATGAATGAACAAAAATTAAGTGATGAGATAATTAATGCAAGAAGCTGTCAATTAACTGATAAAGTTATTAGAGTTCCTAAGGTTAGAAAAGCACTCAGAAGATTGAAGCAAGAGATTGATCTAGAAATAATTAGAGGGTTATCTAGAACTAAAATAAGAAATCGTATGTTTTATTTAATTGACGAAATCATGGGGTATAAATTAATCTAAAATGAAAGAAACAAATTGGAAATCAATAGCAATTACTTCTATGGTTACTTTACTTTTAATTCTCATATTACTTATCTGGGGATTTTATCTTGAACGAGCAGAGGAAGAAAAAACATATTCTTGTTATTATGATATTTGTGCAGATTATCCAGAGGCCGTATTAGATGATCCACTTTGTACTTGTTATGAATATGATGTACTTGGAAACTTACAGGAGGTTAAAACTGTATATTTAAAATGAAAGAAAAAACACTTGAAGAAAAACAAAGAGAAATAATTGAAAATGCAGTAGATGATTATGTCAATCTTTCTAAAGAAAAAACATTAAGTGATGAAATTCAATTTTTCTTATTCACAAAACCAGATGAAGAAATGATTCCTGTTAAAAAAATAAAACAAGCCATAAAGAGATTGAAAGAAAGATTAGCTTTTAGATTTTATAAAGATAACCCAAGTATAACTGTAGCAATAATTGAAGAATTTGATAAAGAATTCGGAGATAAATTAACATGATATTTAAATTAGCTACGGGGATTTTTTTATTAGTAATCGGATTCCTTATGGGATTTGTATATGGAACTGAACTTGGTAGGGTTGTCTGGGAAGCAACATGGGAATTAATCAAAAGCAAATTTTGAAAATGAAAATATGGACAGATAGGGAAGGAAACAAAGTCACACCTAAAGAATTTATTGATAGATGGAAACTAGGGTTGCAGGGGGTAACACCTCTGCAACAGGTGACACAGCAAGTTAGATCGACATGGATAATTATTATTGGGGTTGCGGCAGGAATTGTTGTTTCAATTATTGCTATAAAAACTTTATGGTGGTTATTGATAATCTTAGTTGGTGCAATGTTCAATACAATAATTCAACAAATAGGATTGTGGCAAAAGAAAACTTTATTAGAAAGATTACAAGGAGGTATACTTTAAATGGATTTCGAAGACATAAGTCCAATTGCAGTTATAGCTGGAGTGGTTGGGGCAGGAATAGGATGGTTTATGGTTGGTAGGATAGATGAATTACCGGCGATGTGGAAGATATTAACACCTTTAGCTTCAGGGCTTGGTGGATATTTCATAATGGCAAAAATGGCTAATAATTAAAATGACAAGAAAAGAATATAGGGCTTTGAGAGAATTTTCCTATTATATGTTAGGACTTTTCATAGGGATAGCTGTGTCTATATTAGCTTTCAGAATTTTATAAAATGGATTGGAAAGCAGGTATAATAAAAGCAAAAGACTTACCAGAAGGTGAAACTGTCTATTTGAAAAACTCTTACAAAGGTTGGGGTGTAGTGCATCCTATTAAGAATGAAGATGGAACTTGGAACTGGTTTAACTTCTGGACAGGTGGTAGTTGGTGGAATGTTTTAGTTACTGTAGTTATTATTTTACTTTTGCTTGGTGTTGTTATGGAATTTTCAAATATTATTTCTTACTACACAGAATGTTTTGAAGGAGTTCTACAATTAGAAACTTGTAAAGATCAATTTCGTCCCCTTCCATGACGTTCTCAAAGAGGGGAGCGCTGTCCACGAATTTCGCTGAATATTTCTTCTGGGTCTTGGGCCTGGAGGCCAGGTTGTCTTTGAGCAGCTTGACCAGCTCCATATCGGTGAGTGTAGGAGGCAGTCCCAGTGCCAAGGCAAACCTTTTGGAGTCGACCAGGGCGCCGGTCAGGACCCGGAAGCCCTTGGGAAAGTCCTTGAATTCATCAAAAAGAAGGGTGTATTTGTTTCTCTTCACG
>JADFNI010000018.1 GCA_022563455.1 Nanobdellota archaeon | reverse complement strand
TAGTTTTGGGAGTGGAAAGAATATAGTTGTTGAATTTTCTAGTCCGAATATAGCTAAGCCTTTTGGTATTGGACATTTAAGATCTACGATTATTGGAAATTCTCTTGGAAAAATTTGTGAGGCGAATGGATTCAAGGTTATTCGTATAAATTATCTTGGAGATTGGGGGACTGGGTTTGGAAGGATGATCTTTGGTTTTAAGAAATGGGGAGATGAAAAAAAGTTAGATAAGGATCCTATAAAATATTTATTGAATCTTTATGTTAAGGCTAATGATGAATCTTATGCAGATAATGCTAGAAGTGAATTTAAGAAATTGGAGGATGGAGATTTAGAAAATATTGCTTTGTGGAAGAAATTTAAGGATCTTTCATTAGAAAAGTTTAATGAACTTTATGATTTGATGGGAATTAAATTTGATGTTATTTCTGGGGAGAGTATATACAATTCTTCTGTAAAGCAAATTTCTTTGGAACTTAAGAAAAAGAATATGTTAAAGACTGATAATGGGGCGAAGATAGTCGACTTAAAAGATGTTGGGCTTGGAGTTGCCTTGATACAAAAAAGTGATGGGGCTTCTCTTTATGTTACGAGAGATTTGGCGGCTGCAATTGAGCGGGAAAAGAAGTATAAGTTTGAAAAAATGATTTACGAAGTTGGGAGTGAACAGACTCTTCACTTTAAACAACTTTTTTATATTTTGGATAAAATGGGATATTCTTGGGCGAAGAATTGCGTTCATGTAACTCATGGTCTTTATATGGATAAGGATGGGAAAAGGTTTGCGACAAGAAAAGGAAAAACTATCTTTATGGAGGATATTTTGGATGAAGTTATTGAGAAGGCTAAGAAAAATTTAATTTCTAGAGAAACTTTGAATGAAAAAGAACTTCAAAGACGATCTGTAAGAGTCGCTATTGCTGCTATTTTTTACGGAGATTTAAAAAATAATCGTATTAATAATGTTGTTTTTGATGTCGATAGATTTTTAAATTTTGAAGGAGATACTGGAACTTATATTCTTTATAGTTATGCTAGGGCTTCAAGTATTTGTAGACGAGTTAAATCTAAAAAAGCGGTTAAGATCATGGATTTGAAGAATGAAGAGATTCGCCTTTTAAAGAAAATAAATTCATTTGAAGAGGTTCTTGCAGAATCCTACAATCGCCTTGCTCCGAATTTGATGGCAAATTATTGCTTTGAACTTGCAACATTGTTTAATGGTTTTTATCATTCGTGTCCAGTTCTTGGGGGAACATCTGAAGGATTTAGGTTGAAGTTGGTGGAAGCTTTTAGAATAACTATTAAGAAGGGATTAGATTTACTTGGAATTGGAACTTTAGAAGAGATGTAAGTTGATTCATGATGATTTTTTGATTTACTTGATAGGTTTGAATCCGTCCCACGCTATTTTGAAAAGTTGGTCTAGAGCTTGCGCGAAAAACTCTGTATTTATCCAGATTCCAATATCATAAGTTGGGTGGACATCGTTATCGTTTAGAAGCATGAACATTATTTGTTCACCATCAATTATCATGAATCTCGCGATTAAACCTGTTAAATCTCTTACCTGACCTATTTTTGATAATTCTTTTGCTATTTTAATGTTTGAATGATTAATTGGGGCTGCGATTTTTATTTCTACTCCTCGTTTTTTTGCTTTTTCAAAACTTGGAAGTAAAACTTCTAGCTTCCTATTTAGTCCATCGGCGGTTGTTACTAATGTGATTGAATTTTGTGCTTCTCTAACTAACATATCTAGGTGATTGTAAATATTTTGTCTGCCCTTTAGTGCTCCTGAGAGGTCGGACGGTTCCACATATTTTATACCATCTGAAAATAGCGTACTTAGTTCTCTCAATACTTCGTCGCCCTTTAATTTTTCTAACCTCTTTGATTTTTCTCTAGCGTTAGTTACTAGATTTTTCTTTACCCTCTCAATTACTTCTTCTGGCTTTAGAGCCACAAACTTTATTGGTTTTCCAAGTTTCATTATGATAAATCCCTTTTTTTCTAAAGACTCTAAAATATCATATGTACGAGATCTTGGAACGTCAGAAATTGAGGAGAGTTCTCCTGCGGTGGATGTTCCTCTTGAAAGAAGTGCTGTCCAAACTTTTACCTCGTAGAGGTTTAGGTCGAATATTTTTCTAAGTCTGCTTAAGAATTCCTCTTTGACAATCATAGTTCTTTTAGTTTAGAATAGTATATAAATGTTTCTTTGATTTGTTTGACATTTGAGGGGTAAAAAATAGCTTTTACCGACGGAGATTATAATTTATTGAATGTTATTTTGAATGGCAAATTTTTTATTTTTCCCCTTCCCGAGTGACTAAAGTTTTTGTTTGAATCTTCCCAAGAAATAGTTTTTGCTCCAACTTTTTCTTTTATATCTTTTTCAAATTTTTTTATTTTATCATTAAATGGTGAGATGATCTCTAAACTTATTCTGTCTTCTTTTACTAGTGCTGCTTCTTTTCTTAATGACTGGATCTTTCTTGAAATTTCTCTAGCAAATCCTTCTGCTTCGAGTTCTGGGGTTAGGTTTGTGTCTAGAGTTACTTTTAGGTCTTCGGAGGATTCTTGGAATTTGATTTCTTTGATGTTTGTTTCATCCTTGATTATATCAACGTATTCCTTAGACAATTCTTTAATATTTATTTTTAGATTTTGTAGTGGCCATTTAATTCCTATTCCTATTCTATCTCTTTCTCTTAGAGTAATAGATACAATAGATCTTGTTTGGATCATTTCTTCTATAATTTTTAAATTAATGAGTTTTTTGTCATAATTTGGCCATTTTTCTAAATGTACGGAGGAATTTTTTCCATTTATTGTTTGATATATTTTATCTGCTACAAAGGGCATTATTGGTGCTATGACTTTGCTTAGATTTTCTAATGCATATTTTAATGAGGCTTTCGCCTGAACGTCTGAATTGTTAAATCTGTTTCTTGTTCTTCTAACATACCATGTAGACAACCCATCAACATAATTTCTTATTGCAGAACACGCTTTTACAGTATTATAATTTGACAATTGTTTTTCAACTTCTGAGACCAATATGTTTGTTTCAGAGATTATCCATTTATCTAAGATGTTTTTAGAGTCTATTTTTGAATCTGGGATATTTTTGTATAAATCATAAAAATTATTTACATTGTATAAAAGTAAAATTATTTTTTTGTATACTTCTTCTAGATTTTTTTTTGAGAAATCCATGTTTTCGGCTAATGTTACTGGAGACTGCAATAAATAAAATCGAAGGGCGTCTGAACCATACTTATCCATGATAATCATTGGATCTTCAAAATTGTTTCTTGACTTAGACATTTTATGACCATCTTCGGCTAATATGTTTCCGGTTGTTAATACATTTTGAAATGGAATTTTATCAAAGATAATTGCGGAAAGTACCATCATATAATAAAACCAAGTTCTCGTTTGGGCTATATATTCTATAACTAATTGTGCCGGGAAATTTTTTTCAAAGAATTCTTTGTTTTCAAAAGGATAGTGAAATTGAGCAAAGGGCATAGAGCCCGATTCAAACCAAACATCAAGTACTTCTGGAATTCTTTTATATATTTTTCCATCAATCTTAAATTCAATTTGATCTAAATAATCTTTATGAAGATCTATGTTCCCTTTTGGCAGGTTAATTGCCAACTCTTTTAATTCCTTGATAGAACCGATTACTTTTATATTTCCATCTTCGCTTTTCCACAAAGGCATAGCTGATGCCCAATATCTGTTTCTAGTTATATTCCAATCCGGAGCATTGGTGATGTTATGATTCAATTGACCATCTTTTAAGAAATCTGGAATCCAATTTATGTTTTGATTTAATTTTAATAACTTCTTTTTAATTTTTTGTATGTTTACAAACCATGCTGGAAGCGCTCTGAACATTAATTTTGTATCGCATCTATAACAAAATGGATATTCGTGTTCTATTTTTTGAGACATAATAGCTTTATTGGATTTTTTTAAATCGATTACTATCTTTTCATTTATATCATGGATGAATTCCCCTGCATAGTCAGTTACTTCTTTTGTGAAAAGACCTTTTTCATCTACTGGTTGAACCATTGGAATTTTATATTTTTTACTAATCTCATTATCATCTTCTCCAAATGCAGGTGCTATGTGGACTATTCCCGTTCCTTCTTCAGCAGTTACAAAATCACCTAAAACGATTTTGAATGCATTTGGAGTATTTTTAAAGTAGTTGAACAGCGGAGAATATTCTAAATTTTCCAGATCTTTTCCTTTTAATTCTTTTGTTATAACATATTCTGCTTTAGATTTGTAGAATTTTGAGAGAAGTTCTTTTGCAAGGATATAAGTATTATTATCATTTTTATCTTTTACATAAACATAATCTATTTTTGGGTTAACTGCAAGTGCTAGATTAGAAGGTAATGTCCAAGGTGTTGTTGTCCAGGCTAGGGCGTAAGTATTTTCTTTGCCTTTAATTTCTAACTTTACAACAATCGATAAATCTTTAATTGTCTTGTATGAGTTATCCATTGCAATTTCTGACTTTGCTAAGGGGGTTGAACATCTAGGACAGTATAACAGAACTTTTTCTCCTTCGTAAAGATATCCCTTATCGTATAATTGTTTAAAAGCCCACCAAACTGATTCTATATATTCGTTATCCATAGTTTTGTAAGATTTATCAAAATCTACCCAACGTCCAATTCTGTCTATATATTTTTCCCATTCATTAGCAAATGTTAAGACTTGATTTCTACAGGTATTATTGAATTTTTTAATACCCATTTTTTCTATTTCATCTTTTCCATTAATTTTTAATATTTTTTCAACTATATTTTCAATTGGAAGTCCATGGCAGTCCCACCCCCAAACTCTTCGAACATATCTGTCCTTCATGGTAAAGAATCTTGGAAAAACGTCCTTTAGGGTTGAAGCTAGGAGGTGTCCATAATGTGGGAGTCCCGTGGCAAAAGGTGGTCCATCATAAAAGATATACGGCTTTGAACTTTTGGTTTGTTCTAAAGATTTTTCAAATATTTGATTTTCCTTCCAAAATTTTAGTATTTCCTTCTCTTGATCTGCAATTGATTTACTTTCTATCATGTTAAAACTTTCGGGAAAACGTTATTTAAATTTAGTGATAGTGATCATCTGATAGGATTTTAATTAGATTTTTAAAGGGAAGTGCCTTATATCTATCATGGCAAATGTTTATGTTGATGAGGAAAAAGTCGAGGTTGAAGATGGTTCTAGTATTCAAGAAGCATGCGAATCACTTGGTATTCCTTTTTCATGTAAGGAAGGGGTCTGTGGATCTTGTTTAGTTAATGTTAGTGAGGGTGCTGAAAATCTTGGAGAGCTAAATGATGAGGAGATTGCTTTTGGGCTTGACGGAAAAGATATTAGGCTTGCATGTCAGTGTAAAATTACTGGTGGGGACGTTAAGGTGGAGTCCGCTTATTAAATCATATTGATATTTTTGATATCATTTTTCTTTTAAACTTTCTATAGCTTCTTCTTCAATAAAATGGAGCTTGCTTGGGATTATAAGACAGAATGGCATTTTAATATCTTTTTCTTTTAAATTTTCTAATGTGTCAAAAAGAATCAATTGATTTTTCGTTCCTGCATTTGAGATTGCTATAGTTTTTTCTAAGACAATCTTTTCTAATTTACTGGATTCTATTAATTGAGATATAGAATCTTTAAAATTTAAATCTATATCTGTTAGAATAAGTGTGTGGGCGTTAATTTGCAAATTTTCTTTTATTATTTTCATAAATGAGGTTGGCTTATTTATGTGTTCTTTCCAATTTGGCATCGAAGTTGTTTTTCCAAACTTATAAATTTGAAGTCCTGTTTCTGCAACGGCAGTCAGTATTGAAGTATTATGAAAAATTCTAAAAGGGATCCCGAGTTTCTTACATTTGATTATTAAATGCATGTGGGTTGTAGCTGAAAGAGCATCTCCATATACTAAAAGTGCTATGTCCTTGCTTTTTGCTTCTTCAACGGTATATTCACTTTCAACACCATCCCTATTTAATTTAGTTATGCTTGTTTTAAGTGAATTTTCTAATTCAGTTAGTTCATATGGGAAGTTTACTGTATAATTTTCAAGGTATATTTTGTCGCACGTTTTTAAAATTTCTAGGGCTGCAACTGTTATAGAGTCTTTTTCTAAACCTAAGCCTATTAAATAAAATGTCATGGGAATAGAAGAAAATTTGGGGATTTAAGTTTATGCTTTGCTCCAAATGAAGGTCGTTAGGAATGTGAAAATTAGAGTTAGAGATATTTGTTTGTTTATCTTAAAGGTTATTAGGGAAGTGAGCGCTAGTGTTAATAATATCAGTGGGAAATATTGTTTCTTTTTGTAAATATTTGTTTCATGAGTTGTTAGACTTGCTAGAATAATTCCTAATGGAATTGCCAGGAGAAAAATTAAGTATTCTATCATAGGGTTTTTAACGGTGGTTAGTTATTAAATTTAATGGAGTTTATTGATTGTCATACGCATTTGGATAGTGAGCGATATGATGGGGGGGTTGATGAGGTAGTGGAGCGGGCGAGAAAAGCTGGAGCTGTTGTAATTATAACTTCTGGGGTTAATCCATCAACGAACAGAAAAGTATTGGAGTTGTCAAGAAAATATGATATTGTTAAATGTAGTTTTGGACTTTATCCAGTGGATTCTATTGCTTCACAAATAACTGATGATAAAATAACTGATGACGTTCTTCGGTATATTGAGAAGTTTGATGTTGATTTGGAGTTAAAGTGGATCGAGGATAATGTGGACAGTTGTGTTGCGATTGGAGAAATTGGACTTGACTATAAAATAATTCCTGGGACTGAAGAGCTGCAAAAAGTAGTTTTTGTTAAAGCTCTTAGGCTTGCAAAGAAGCTTGATAAGCCTGTTGTTATTCATTCTAGAAAGGCTGAAGAAGATGCAATTGAAATTATGGAAGAAGAGGGGATGAAGAATGTTATGATGCATTGTTTTTCTGGGAAAAAGAGGTTGGTTAGGAGATGCGTTGAAAATGGTTGGTTTTTGTCGGTTCCAGCAGTTATTACTCGATTGGATCATTTTAAGATGCTTGTGGAGATAACACCTCTTGAAAACTTGGTGACTGAGACTGATGCTCCTTATTTATCTCCTGTTGCTGGAACAATAAACGAATCTTCTAATATTCCTATTACTATTAAAGAGATTGCTAGGATTAAGGGTTTGAGCGAAGAAGAGGTTGCTGGAGTAATGTTTAATAATGCAAAAGGGTTATTTGGTTTATGAAAAAGAGAATTAAAAAGATACTCGATCCTGATTTTAAGAAGCAAATAGATAAAATTCTTAGTGATTTTAAGTTGTCCTTATATGACCTTCATGATGTGGCCACGAGGGATGATAAAACTGGGTTATATAATAATAGATTTTTTATGAATATCTTTGAGATTGAAATTGATAAAGCTTGGAGGAATAAACAAAAATTGTCGTTGGTTGTAATTGATATTGATTTTTTAAAAAAATTTAATGATACTTATGGGCATTTGGTTGGAGATGAGATTTTATTAGAACTTGCAGTTACATTGCAGACTGTTCTTAGAAAATATGATATTCTTGCTCGTTTTGGTGGGGAGGAATTTTTTGTATTACTTCCTGAAACTGGAATTAAACTTGCAAAAAGGGTGAGTGAAAGACTTAGGACTAGTTTGTTGAAGAATAAAAAGATGAATAAATATGAAGTTACAATTTCACTTGGAGTTACGGAATATAAGGATAAGGACACTATGGAAAGGATGATTAAGAGGGCTGATAAGGCGCTTTATGTTTCTAAGAAAGAGGGTAGGAATATGGTTAGTGTTTTGTAGATTTCTTTATTTATTAATCCAACCGACTTTTCTTTTTTGTAGATCTACTAGTTGCGGCCATCGATCTTCTAGGCAAGGTTGGTCGTTATGGTAAAGAACTCCCATTGGGATTTTTTCTTCCTTTGAATTATAATTAAATTCGCTTGCTAATTTTTCTGCTATTTTTATATCTTTGTTGTCGGGAATCTTATACATTCTTTTGTCTTTGAAGTTTTGGTCCATGTTGAATATGATACAGTCTTGCATTATTTCTACAAAAGAGAAACCTCTATGATTGATTGCTTTAGTCATGATTTCGACCATGTGTGGGGTGTCTCTTGCATTTACTCTTGCAATGAAAGTCGCGTTTGAGGCCAATGCAATTTTTATAGGATTTAGTGGTTTATCGAATTCACCTAAGGGTTCAGATTTTGTGACGTATCCTGTTTGAGATGTTGGGGTTGACTGACCGGTGGTTAATGAGAATACTTGATTATCATGAACAAATAAGCTCATGTCTGGATTTTCTTTGAATGCATGAATTAAGTGAGAGATTCCTTCTGAATATATTGCACCGTCTCCTACAAATGTTATGACCTTTAGGTTTGGATTTCCGAGCTTCATTCCAATTGCCGTTGGGATTGCTCTTCCATGAAGCCCATATATTCCTGAGAGGTTTAGATAATCGAAGATTTTTCCGTGACATCCAATATCTGCTGTAATTGCAAAGTCTTCTTTTTTGTATTTCTTTGAATCAATATATGTTGCCAATGTTCTTTTCACAGCCTCTAGAATCATGAAGTTTGGGCATCCAGGACACCAGGTATTTTCTGATTTAGTTCCGAGATCAAGCTTTAATTTTATTATATTTTTATTTGGCTTTGGAGGGGCTGCTTTTTTTATTTGTTTTGTTTTGGGCGATTTCTTTATAATTTTTTTTACCATTATAACATCTCTCCTAGATATATTTTTAATTCGTCTTCGTGAAATGGTCTTCCATTATATTTTAGAAGTCTGTTTTCGATTTTTATTCCTGTTTTTTCTCTAATTAATCTTCCTAATTGTCCAGTTGCATTACACTCAATTAGAATCACGTTATCTGCTTTTTCAAGTTCTTTTCTTATTAATGAAGATAGTGGTTTCATGTAAATTACTTGAAGGAATTTTGCATCAAGATCTCGAATTGCATCAATTATTACTCCTGAAGTTGAGCCCCATCCAACAATTAAATTCTTTGAATTTTTTTTACCATGAATTTTTACCATTTCTAAATTGGAATTAATATATTCTTTTGCTCGATTATATTTTTGCATTCGTTTGTCTACATTTGCTTCTGTTAAGATATAAGATTCTGTAGAATTTCCAAATTTATCAGATTCATAAGAAGACGCTTTTACAATTGAAGTTCCTGGGACGGATCTCTTTACGGTTATTTTTGTTGCTTTTTTTGGAGTGAGGGTGGTTGAAAATTCTGATTCAGCTAAATGTTTGTCTGAGAGAATAATGGAGAGCATCTTGAATTTTTCTGAGAGGAATAGTGCATCTGCGACTATTTCAATATTTTCTGTTGGTGTTCCTGGAGCGATTACTACTCTTGGAAATTCTCCGTGACCAGCTCTAAGAGCGATATCTAGATCGGACTGTGCTGTATATGTTGGAACACCAGTTCCAGGTCCCACTCGAGACGCTAAGTAAACTACTAGAGGAATTTCTGTTATTCCTTGGAGGGATAGGGATTCACTCATTAAATCATAACCTCCTCCTGAAGTTCCAACCATTGATTTTGCTCCAGCAAATGAAGCTCCTAGAGCCATGCTGATTACTGAGATTTCGTTTTCTGCTTGGAATACTAGCATTTTGTTTTTTATTTGATCTTTGGCCATTGCGTGAAGTGCATTAGTTGATGGAGTCATTGGATATCCAATATAAATATCTAGGTTGGCATTTTTTGCTCCAATTGCCATTGCGTTACTTCCCGAAAGAATAGTTATTTTGTTATCCAATTTTTTTAATACGAATTTTTCTGATTCTGAGTCATATCCTTTTTTTGCAGAAATTAGAGCTTTATCGAAATCTTTGAACTCTAATTTTATTTCCTCATTTAAATTTTCTAAAGGAATTCCTAAAATTTTTAGAAGGGCTCCTGCGAGGGCAATGTTCAGATTTCTACCTTCCTTTTTGAACTCCTTTGCGATAATTATCATGCCTCCTTTTTTTAGAGCCGGTTTATGTGTTTCTAAGGCTCTTTTGTTTAGGGCTACTATTATGTCTATTGAGGCATAGTGGCTATGAATTTGGGAGTCAGAGATTGAAAGTGTATTGAAGCTATGTCCTCCACGAATTAAGGATTGATAGTCTCTATAGTTAAATGTGAAGTAGCCATATTTGACTAGGATGTTTGAGACTATGGTTGAAACTTTATTAATTCCTTGTCCTGCCGCACCTCCAATAACTATATTTAATCTCATTTGATTCTTTCTTTTTTAGAAAAAAAGAAATTTCCACCAGGTAGAAAAAACTTAACTTCCAAAACAGGGTTTTGGTATTTTATTTTATTTTTCATTTGAAAGAATAACCTCTTTTATTTTATCTACAGATTCGGGGTTTATTAATGTCATCAATCCTTTTGGCTCTTCGTTTATTAGTAGTGCTTTTAGGATTCTTCTCATAATTTTTCCAGATCGTGTTTTTGGAAGGTCGTTTACAAAATATATTCTTTTTGGTCTTGCTGTCGGTCCAATTTTTATATCGATATATTTTCTTAATTTTGATTCTAATTTCTTTGATGGACTTCCTTTTTTTAGAACGATGAATGCAATTGGAACTTGACCTTTTAATTTATCTGGCATTGGAACTACTGCAACTTCACTTATTAGAGAATTGTCGTGGAATGCGTCTTCTACTTCTGCTGTTGATAGTCTATGTCCTGCTACTTTCATGACGTCATCAGTTCTTCCAGTTATTCTAAATAGGCCGTTTGAAAGGTAAGCACCGTCACTAGTATCATACATTGTTTTAAATTTTTTCCAGTAAGTATCGACGTATTTTTTATGGTTGTTGAAAACTCCATGAAGCATTCCGGGTGCAAAAGGACTGACTCCTGCTAGGAGTCCTTTTTTTCCTTTCGGCATCTCTTTGCCTTTATCATCTACTATTACATGCTTAAGTCCTGGGAAACTTTTTCCGGAAACTGTTGGAACGAATGGACCAATTCCTGGAAGTGTATTAATTAATGTTCCTCCAGTTTCTGTTTGCCACCATGTATCAATTATTGGACATCTTCCTCCACCTATAGAATTAAAGTACCACAACCAAGATTCTTTATCTATTGGTTCTCCTACAGTTCCTAGGATTTTTAGCGTGGATAAATCGTGTTTTTTTATCCAACTTTGTGGAGTTTTAATGAACATACGAATTGCTGTTGGAGCTGTGTAGAATACATTTACTTTATGGTCTTCGATTATTTTCCACCATCTTCCAGGGTTTGGGTAGTTTGGACCTCCTTCATAAATTAGAGTTGTGGCACCAACTAATAATGGTCCGTAAAATGCATAGGTGTGTCCTGTTATCCATCCTATATCTGCAGTGCACCACATGATGTCTTCTTTATGCAAATCAAAATTCCATTTGCATGTTTGATATGCTTGTATGGCGTATCCTCCAGTATCATGCATTACTCCTTTTGGTTTTCCGGTTGTTCCAGAAGTATAAAGGATAAACATTATGTCTTCTGAGTTCATCACTTCTGGCTTACAATAGGATTCAGCTAATTCTAATTCCGTATGAAAATCTAAGAACATGGACCCTCTTACTTTTTTTCCAATTCGGTCCACAACAATTATTTTTTTAATAGTAGTTTTTTTCGCTGCTTTTTTCGCTTTATCTAATAATGGTTCTGGCTTTCCCTTCCTGTAATATCCATCAGAGGTTATCAGAATTTTGGCCTTTCCGTCTTTAATTCTTGCGTTTAATGCATCTGCAGAAAATGCGCTGAAGACAACTGAATGAATTGCGCCAATTCTTGTGCATGCAAGCATTGCAATTAGCGCTTCTGGAATCATTGGCAAATAAATTGAAACGACGTCTCCTTTTTTTATTTCGTTTTCTTTTAGGACATTTGCAAACCTGTTTACTTTGTCATAAAGCTCTGCATAAGTTAATTTTATAACATCTTCATTAGTTGGTTCTGGAACCCAGATTAATGCTGTTTGGTCTCCTCTATCAAGATGTCTATCAATACAATTTACTGAGAAATTTATTTTTCCTCCTTTAAACCATTCAAAGTAAGGTAACTTTTCTACGTAGCCATTTTTTGGACTCCAAAGACTCTCCCAGGTTAAACCAACTTTTGCTAATTCTTCCCAGAATTTTACTGGATCTTTTGCTGCCTTGGTATATATTTTTGGGTCAGTCATATTTGCAATAGCCTTCATCTCTTTATTTGGCCAGTAGGCACTTCCCTTTTTTACAACGTATTTTGTTCCTCTTTTTTTTGTCATTTTATATCAAACGAAATATTTTTTCCCGGTTTTATTCATATCCCAAAGAAGTCTTGTGTAGCCCTTGTTGTTTACTCGGCCAGGTTTAATATCTAATTCTCTTAATACTTTAGTAATTAATTTTGTTGCTTTTTTAACTTCTTTTTCTTGACATAGATATTCGATTTCCATGAAGTAACCTAGGTGTTTTACATAGTTTATTTCGATTGACACTTTTTTGTTTTTTTTGTATGAGTAGGTTTCATTTCGTTTATCTTTTCTAACCCATTCTACGATTCCTATATCTTTGAATAATTCTAACATGTCTTCTTTTTGCTCGGAATCGTCAAGTGAGAATTCAAATTCTTGTTTTACTACGACTTCTTTTGTGTAGTATTTTTTAACTGGCCTTTTGAAAGTTAATTCTGAATGGTCACGCATGTTTCTTATACGAAAAGATTTTTTAGGATAAGTTTTTTGTTTTATTGCAAAGTAATCATCGATTTTTTTGCCTTTCTTTTTTAATTTTGCAATTTTTTTAATGGAGTTTCTAAGATTTTTAACCTCAGAATCTCTTAACGGAACTTTTGTTTCAACTTCTAACCAGACCATAACTCTCTTTTGCCTCTAGATTATGGATGCCTAGTTGTTTATAAATATTTCTTAGGAGACTGAACTTTATAGCTTTGGTGGAAGATAAATTATGATTTTTTAGCAACGAGAATGCTTTCCATCCCCCTTCTATAAATTATTCGAATATTCTTAAATCCTTCTGATTTCATTTTTTCAATAGACTCTTTTTCTCTCATTATAATATCAACTTTTTCATCCTTCAAATAATGTTTAATCCACTTCTTTTTTAAATCTGGCCTATTTTTTTTATCAAATATCTTGAACTTATTGAGTTGGTGGTTGAGATTTTTTGTTTGTTCAGCAGAGTTTTCTCTTGCATATTTATCTCCATTAATGAATAGACCTTCTTTTTTTAGAACTCTAGATATTTGTCTTAGTAATTTATTCCGATATTCTTTCTTAAAATTATGTAGCGTAAAAACTGAAGTGAATATATCAAATGATGTGTCCTTACAAGATTTAAGAAATCTGAGTGCGTCTCTTGTTAAAAACTCAACTCGTTTCTTTTTGGTATAATCTTTTAATATTGATTTTGAATATTTGAGAGCATTATTGTCTATATCAATTGCAGTTACGCTAATTCTTTTATCACATGCTAACAGGATTTTTGTCGTATTTCCAGTTCCGCACCCTATTTCAATTAAATTTAGAGTTTTATGATTTGAATTTTTAAATTGCTTTTTAATTATTCTTCCAACAGTTTTTTGTAACTTATCAAAATGGGGACACGCATTTTTAAAAAGATTAAGCTCTTCTAAAATTTTCTTATTGTAATCTTTGTTTAACATTTTAGATTCCCCCTTTTTGAATAGCGTCAGCCACTGGAAAATTAGGGCTTTTGTAGAATCCACTAACTACTTCTAATCTCATTTCCTTAACAGATTTTGATTCAAGAAAATAATCCTTTAGTTTACTAAATATGGTTTTAGCATCACCAATCCATTCGGCATGTAGTGTAAATATTCTGTTTCTTGGAGTATGCACCTCGTAGAATCCGTTATTCAATAATAATGTATCTAGTACGTCTCTTTTCAAATCTAATCCACGTTTTATATGGATGTCTGATGACTTGTGATGCCCCTTTGCGAGTTGTACAGCATCTAATCTTTGTAGGGGAAATTCTGCCGTGTAATTGAATGAATTTGGATTATGAAATTTAACAATATGTCCTTCCGAAACAGTTTCTGATTCAGCGTATCCTTGGAAAGTGATATCTCCACTTAACAAAAGGCGTGTTTTGTCCCATGTCAATTTTCTTGATTTAGGATTATTATAGGCTTCCCAAGTAAAATGATTTGTAGGTGTATGGGCTAAACCTGTTGGTAGAAAAGGATCAGAAGAGAAACCAAACTCTAGCAATTTTGATTCTATGTTCTTGTGGATTGTTTTTGCGTTTACATGTATTTCATATCTTGTCATTTTTTATAAATTCATAAACTCTTAAATCACTTTCAATAGGGGTTTGCTTGGATACAGGAATTTTTATCAATCTTAAGAGCTTTATTTTGTAATCCTCCTTTTTGGCAATATCCTTAATTTCGGATAACAAAGCGAATTTTCCAGTTCCAAGGAGGAGTCTTCCATTTTTGGCTAAATGTAAGTGGGCTTGTTTGATGTATTTTTTAATACTTTTGTACTGATAATCAAAACCTGATTGTAGCAAAAATGATTCGTTTTTATTTTTTCCTTTATTAAATGGGTGGCTCCAGAATATAAAATCAAACTTTTTTTCAGGAGGTAGTGTTTCAAACATATCTCCTTGATAAACCTCTAGATTAAGGCCTAGTTTTCTAAAATTATGTTTGGTATTCTTTACTGCGTACGGATTTATATCTATCGCCGTAACTACAGATCCATTTAGTGCTGTGCACAGAGTTATAATTCCAGTGCCACATCCTACTTCCAAGAATTTATTTTTACCAACAATTTCTGGAATAACTTTGGCGAACCATGTGCTATCGTTATAATAGTTTGGTGAATAGACATTCGGAAAAACATCAATCTCTGTTCTGTTTATGCTAACAGTGTACTTTTCTTTGTGAGACCCCATTTTCTCATAGATTTGTCTCATTTTTTGCTTGTATTCTCTTGTTTCCATGGTAATTTTGATTAAGGACACTATAAGAGAATATCCCTCCCCCACGGGGAGTTAAATTTATAAATAAGCAAAATTTAAATGATAGATGATAGAAACAATATTTCACGATTTTGGACTAACTGATTATGAAACAAAAGTATATCTTGCTTTGATAGAGGTAGGGGAGGCGACGACTGGAGAGATATTAAATGAAGCAAATATTCATTCAGGAAAGATCTATCAAATTTTAAATTCTCTAAAAAGGAAGGGCTTTGTTAGTGAGGTTATTAAGAATGGTGTGAGAAAATATTTTCCAACTAAACCTGACGAAATTCTAGATTTTTTTCAAGATAAAAGAGAAAAGATAAATTCTCAAGAAATTGCTTTTAATAAAATTCTCCCAGAATTGGTTAAAAAAATTGAGAACTCAAAAAAAGATCCCCATATAGAGATTTTTTATGGTTGGAGTGGGTTGAAGAAAGCGTTTAGTAAGGAGATTGAGAGATACAGTGGTTCTGGTTGTTTAAGGATTAATGGTATTACGAATTACGATAGACATCCTAAAAAATTTGTTGATTATTTTGTATATAACTTATTTCCAATTAGAGAGAAATTTAAGATTAAGATTAAAAAAATAGTGGATGAAAGTGCTAAAAATAATCCACATGAAAAAAGGGCTCGGATTAGATCTCTTAATTATGAATCTGTAATAACTTTTAATACGATATCTGACCTAGTAATTGTTTCAATTTGGTCTGAACAACCGATTTTTATTGTAGTTGAAAGTGAAGATGTAGCTAAGGGATTTAGAGAGAATTTTGAGTTATTATGGAAAATAAGTAATTAATTTTTTATATTAGACCGCTATCGTCTATACCTGAGTCGTTTTCTTCTTTGGATTCTTCTTTGGATTCTTCTTTAGGTTCACTTTCTTTTGGAGTTTCCTCTGGTTTTGCTTCTTCTAAATCTTTAGGATCAATTGAGTTAATCATGCCCTTAAATTCTTCAAAAGCGTCTGCTCTTATTCTAACACCAGCTTTTGTGAAACCTGTGAAACCGGATTCAGATTTGTTTACGAATTCTCTTATTGTTAATCCTGGTCTTCCACCGAAGTCGTCAACTCTAATTATAATATCTGTGTCTGGGTTCTTTGCTATTTTTCCGATATCTTTTTCCATGTTATTCTTAATTTTTATTTCTTTATAAATTTTTGTGTGTTCCCCTTCCATCAAAAATTGCCCTCAATTTTAATTCAAGCTAAACTTGCCCTCAAAGCTGTTAGGTATAAATTTCTAAACATTACTCGTTTAGGAAATCAAATTATTTGAATTAATCTTTTAAAATGATTCCAACTGGACAATGATCGGATCCGAAAACGTTTGATTTGATGAAGGCGTCTTTTAAAATTGGTCTTAAGACTTTTGAAATAAGGAAGTAATCTATTCGCCAGCCTACGTTGTTATCCCTTGCTCTTCCCATGTAACTCCACCAGGTATAGTTATTTGGCTCTTTGTTGAATTCTCTGAAAGTATCTATTAGTCCATGTTCAATATAATTTGTCATACCTTGTCGTTCTTCGTCGGTGAATCCTGCTGTTCTTCTATTGGCTTTTGGTCTTGCGATATCAATTTCTTTATGGGCGACATTTAAGTCTCCGCAAATTATTACAGGTTTTGTTTTTTCTAAATTTTTTATAAGTTTTAAAAAATCTTTGTCCCATATTTGTCTGCCGGCGAGTCTTTCCAACTCCCTTTTTGAATTTGGGGTGTAGACGTTTAGTAGGTAGTATTTTTCAAATTCAATAATTAAGGTTCTTCCTTGGTCATCGCTTAGTTCTTCATTTGCATAGCGAACACTTAAGGGTTTTATTTTGCTGAAAGTGGCAGTTCCTGAGTAGCCTTTTTTTTCTGCTGAGTTCCAGAAATGGTGTGGGTAATCATGGAGAATTTCATCAACTTGATCTGGATGAGCTTTTGTTTCTTGAATGCATAAGATGTCTGGATTTTCTTTTATTACGAAGTCTAGGAAATTTTTCTTTAGTACTGCTCGAATTCCATTGACGTTCCAGGATATTATTTTCATTAGACTCTCTTTTCTTTAAAAGAAAAGATTTCCTCGAAGCAAAAGAATCTTTTCCAAAACTTCGTTTTGTTTATTTATCATTATGTTTTTCTAATTGATTAACTTTAAAAATACACCGTATTTAATTTGTTTAAGCTCACATCGCATAAATTAACGAGGTATTCGTTTCATGAATGCGTGATGAACTGAAGCTCACATCGCATAATGGTATTGCACCGCTCTGCTAAGGCGGACCCTTCGGGGTACCCAGGTTCGATTCCTGGTGTGAGCGTATAATTGGAATCGAAGTTCGATACCCTTTCATGGCACAAGAACCTCTAGCGAGGTTTCGGATGCGAGCGTATAAATAGGAATCGAAGTTCGATACTTTAAATTCTTCGATGAAGTTTGGAAATCTTTATAAATAAGAAATATATGCTATATAATGGTGAAAAAGGGGAATGATAGTTTTGTTTTAGGTTTTGCTTTTGTTTTGGTTGCTAGTTTGCTTTTTGTTTTGTCAGTAGTTATTGCTGCACATGTGATCTTGCCGGCTTCTTTTTCGGTTAATGAAAGTGTTAATTCTTTGTATAATATTAGTGTTGATAATACAGATATTAATTTTACTGCGAATATAAGTGAGGTTACTATTACGATTCCCAGTAATTTTACTTTTTTAGCTTCGTCTAATGACACTGATGCTGGGACCCATACTTTTACTAATACTTCTACAGTTCTTAATTGGAGTAAGGATGGGCTTGTTATGAATGAGACATTGAATTATTTTTGGTTTAATGCTACTGTAATTACTCCAGGATCTTATAATTTAACTGTGAATACAACGAATACAACAGGAACATATTCTACTGATATTTCTGTTACAGTTAATGATACTACGGCACCTAGCACTATTGATTTTGTATCTCCTACTGAAGATGACAACTCGAATCTTTCTAGAAACTATATCTTGGTTAATGTAACCGCAACAGATAATGGAGTAATTGATACTATTATTATAAGGCTTTTTGACTCGAATCATACACAAATAAATTCTAGTAGTAATTCTTCATCTCCGAATTATGTTAATTTTACTGGTCTAAATGATGGTGTTTATTATTTTAATGCTACAGTTAATGATACGACTGGAAATTCAAATAACACTGCTACTAGGAATGTAACTGTGGATACTATAACCCCTATTGTGACTTTAATTTCTCCTGCAAATGCCACTTCTTCGACGACAGATTCTTATAATTTTACTTTTAATGTAACTGATGATCGAGATGTTTCGAATTGCAGTTTAATTTTAGATGATACTGTGATTAACAGTTTGTTTAATGTGAATAATACTGGGGGAACTCTTGGAATACAGGGCTCGTCGTTAAGTGTTGCTACACATACTTGGAGTGTGAACTGTACTGATGCTTCAGGAAATATCGGAAATAGTAGTGAAAGAGAATTTACTGTGACTGCTGCTGCAGCAACTACCCCTTCTCCTGGAAGCAGTTCGCCTGCAGGATATACGTCATATTATCCTAGTGAAACTAAACTGTCTAATGGATATAGTGTTACTCTTGCTAAGAATACCCGAGTCAACTTTGATTTAGCAGAGGAAAGTCATGTTTTAACATTGGAGAGTTTTTCTTTTTCAGATAGTTCTGCAGTTATTAAAGTTTCTAGTGATCCTGTGACTTTTGAACTGAAGGGTGGAGAGGTTAAAAAATTAGACTTAAGTCACGATGGGTTTTATGATTTGAATGTTTTATTAAAAGAGGTTAAGTTGAATAGTGTAGTTATTGTTATGACATCTATTAATGAAGAAGTTGAATCTGTACCGACTAATGAATCTGGAGCTCAAGATAGCGAGCCTGGGTCCGAGGATACGACAGAAAGTGTTGAAAAATCTAATCTAAAATTAATTGTCTTTTTAATTATTTTAGCAGTTTTAGTAATTGGAATTGCTGTTTATTTTGTTAAGTTTAAGAAAGAGTAAAAACTTTAGCTTTGATGTGGTGAATTTTAAGGAAGGTTTGGATTATTATGTGGAGTCACAACGCTTATAAATCCTTATTTCTCTATAATTTTGTAGGTCAGGTTGGCACGTTAGCCCCGT
>JADFNI010000017.1 GCA_022563455.1 Nanobdellota archaeon | reverse complement strand
AAGCAGGTCACATGGGACAAAACATTCAATTAGCTGCTTCCGAAATTGGAATTGGGTCATGCCCAGTAAATGGGTTCATAGATGATACTGTTAAAAAGATACTTGACTTAACAGATGATGAGATTCCAATATATAGTATTAGTATTGGTAAGATTAAAAGGAAAGAAAATGAATAAAGAAAATTTTGAATTATATAATTACTTAAATGTGGTTGGGAATCCAAAAGAAGTTATCGATAAAATATTAGAAGAGATTCCATATTTAGAAAGTATAGGATATGCAGGATACAAGGAGAAAAAATGGCTAAAAATCACTTTAGATAGATTAATACCCGATAAAAAAGAAGACAATCAGAATTACAATTTTAAAGAGAATTATAAAAAAGAAATAAAAACCATTTCTGAAAAAACATTCAGAAAATGTCAGGATTACATTAAAGAAAAAACTCATATATTTTTATTTCCAACTTTCGATAAATTCACTATAGAAAAAATGAAAGGTGTTAGTGGATATTGTCCTTGGAATAATACTTTATTAATTTTTATTAATTTTAATAACGGATGGAAAGACCAATTAGAAGAAACAATCATCCATGAACTAGCCCACTCCTTATCACCATATGCAAAATTTGATGCTCCAATCGGAAGCTGGATAATATTAGAAGGTATAGCTGAACAGTTTAAGGATTTTATAATTAAAGGAAAAAAATCTTTATGGGTAACTACAATTTCAAAAAAAGAATCTTTTGAAATCCTAAAAGATATAAAAGAACTTTTAAATAAAAATGATTTTGAAAATTACAAGGAAATATTCTACGGTTCAGGAAAATACCCATTGTGGGCGGGGTATGCCATCGGATACAATTTAATTGAGATATATTTAGAAAACACCCCCAATCTAAATTGGAACAAACTATTAAGAGAAAATCCTCAGAAGATCATTAAAGAAACTACATCCCCTCAAACACTAGCTAAAAATCTTTAAAAAAGATTATATACATTCTTAACCTATATCTCTAATGAAGAACAGACACGAGTTTCATCTTTTTGAAAAAGGTTCCAAGAAGCTATTATTCATAGCCACAGCACATGCGCTAAACGAATTCGAAAAAGAATTCATAGAGGATAAAGTTAGAGAATTCTCTCCAGACCTTATCCTACTTGAAGGTGGATTTAACATTCCAACATTTTCAAATGAAAATGAAGCAATAAAAAATGGTAAGGAAATGGGCTTTATTAGTTACCTAGGTAGAAAACTTGAAATTAAACTCGGCCCAAACGATCCTACATCTTTTGAAAAATTTTATCTTTTAGTCGAAAAATACGGATTCGAATTTACCTTTGTATTTTACAATCTTATGAGGTGGTCACATAATGGTGAATTTGATCCAGATTTTAACAATGATAAATTCACTCAAAAATTATTAAATAAATTTCATATGAAAGAATTCAACTTTTCTATAGAGAATTTTAAAAAAGAATTCAAAAAGATTTTCTTGGAAGAATTTGATGAAACTAAAAACTATTATGATTACTTCAACCCATTTCTTCATTTAAATATATTTAATGAGGCTGGAAGATACGAAGACATCTTTAGAGATGGATTTATGCTTATTGAATTAGAAAAGCACTTTTCCAAACATAAAAAAATCTTAATCGCAAAAGGAAATGGACATTTTGGTCCAAATATTGAAAAAATTAAAAAATTAATGAAAAGAATAAATTCCTAATCACCCCATAACATTTCCCAAATCATCTCAAACCAAAACTTTCAAGTTAGCAACTTTTCGCCCAACCTCTTCAAAAGTTGCCTGCCACAAATAAGATTGGAGGCCACTTTTAAATTTATTAATAATAGGCTCCGCCCCTCCCTCAAGATCAATAATCTCCCAATGAAATTCCATCTCACCTAAGCCAATTAGATCATAAGATTCAGGCGATACTATATAGTTAATTCCTTTAGTACCCCTAGCATCAAATACAACAGTACTTGAAGTAATAAGTTCAAGCCCTGCAGGCCGAGTAATACAAGCAGCCAAATATTTTCCATTCCGACTTGTATCTATAACCATAATACTAGAAGAATTCAAAACCGCACTCCGAAGGTTCGAAGCTTTAGCAACAATTCTCCAGTTTCCAGGATTGGTAAAATTGTATGTAAACGAAGAAGCCCCATTTGTAAATGTAAAGTCTACAACCGAGTCACTAATCCCATCAAATATAGTTAAATCTCCAGTAACATCATCATCAATATCATACACAAAGATATCTATTGTTATATTAGTATTCACATCAAGATGAGTCCCGCAAGAAGGATTACTAATAGAAATCCTCAAAGGATCATCTGCTTTAACATTAGAGACAATTAATTCTGAACTAAGATCACTAAAACTCCAATTAGAACTAAATTTAAAATCAGTTAAATCATTCGTAAGTGCAAGATCAGCTGAGGTAATTGTCCATTTACCAATAGCCCCACCAAGAGCATCATCATAATATCCAACAATCGCATTTCCAAGAGCCTCAGTTCTTATATCATCATCAGGATTAGCAAGTACATCGTCTTCTATCACTTCAAAAATAACGGGAGCCCCATCAATTCTTGGAGTATAATCTCCATCAAACATTATAACAGTATCTCCAATATCAGCATTAGTTATAAGTCCATTAAGAGTATTCCTCCATTCTTTTCCACCAGCAAAAGATGCAATTGTACAACAGATTTTTTCAAGATAATTAGTATCACTAGCATTCGAGATATGTGCATTAGTTGTATCAGAAAGCCTAACAACAACTTTTCCCCCATTAGTACAAGCATCTCCAGGGGTTGAATCAACAACACAATCAAGATCCCCATAACATACTTCAACATTATAAGTAGCATCCGTAGTAGTCGATGCAAGCGCATTAGTAACGTCATTCAAACTCAAAAGCCTGTTTGTTCCAGTACATTCATGAGGATTTCCGCCGCCACCATAAGGAATTGAAAAAATATCCTCATAACAAATTGTATCAGTATATGTACTAGCATTCCATAACGACCCGTGAGAATTGTTCCAATCAAATAAATTCATAATGTTATCAGAATCTCCAGGTGAACAAGTTCCAGCAGCATTCACGGGCCCACTAAACATAACAACCAAAAACAAACCAACAACCAAAACACTCCTTCTCATATTCTATCTACAAATAATTCCTTTATTAATCTTACCTTCAGAGTCATGTATTCTAGAATACTCCAAGCGATATATCCATTTACTTCACCTCATCTAAATATCACCCAATAACAACAATCAATGGATCTAGTCTCACAACTTTTTTCCCAATCCCCAAAGAATCCGACACTCGAACAACCTCACTTACATCCTTATAAGAACTAGGAGCCTCTTCAATAATCCCCTTATGACTTCGAGACTTAACATAAACTCCCAAGTCTTTCATATTTTTAACAGCACTCTCATATGTCACATTAGCCCGAGCCTCGGTCCTTGACTTCTCACGTCCAGCACCATGTGCAGTTGATCCAAATGAAATCTCCTCGGCGCGATTTGTCCCAGCAAGAACATAACTAGATGTCCCCATTGAACCAGGAATAAGAATTGGATATCCAACACCCCTATATTTAGATGGAATCTCTTTTCTCTTTGGGCCAAAAGACCTAGTCGCCCCCTTTCTCATAATCAAAAGTTCTCGTCCCATATGCTTCTCAATTTTAGCAATATTATGACAAATGTCAGCTACAACATCCATCTTAAATTCAGGGAAAAATTTCTTCATAGCCTCTCGAACATTGTGGGTAATTAATTGCTTGTTTGCAAAAGCAAAGTTTGCGGCACAGCGCATTGCAGATAAATACTTTTGTCCCAACAAAGATCCTATAGGAGCATGAACAAGTTCTCGGTCAAATTCTGGATGCCCATATTTTTCATCCATAAGTTTAATGTAGTCCGAGGCCACCTGATGTCCAAGACCACGAGACCCACAATGAATAAGAACAACAACCATATTTTCTAAAAGCCCATAAACTTCTGCAGTCTTCTTATCAAAAATCTCACTAACAACTAAAATATCCAAAAAATGATTCCCAGCTCCTAAACTTCCAAGTTGAGGCATCCCTCGTTCTTTTGCTCGTCTAGAAACGTCTTTAGGATCCCCTCCAATTAAACACCCATTGTCCTCAGTAAATTCTAAATCAGAATTAGTTCCATATCCCCTCTCAACCATAAATTTCGCCCCATTAATCAAAACAGAATCAAGCTCTTCAAAATTTATTTTAAGTTTCCCAACACGCCCAGTCCCAGTCGGAACCGCGTCAAACAAAGCGTCCATTATCTCATTTTCACGCCCTTTCAAATCCTCCTTAACCAAATTAGTTCTAAGAAGCCTAACTGAACAATTAATATCATATCCAACACCCCCAGGACTAATAACTCCAGTCTCCAAGTCAAACGCAGCAACTCCTCCAATTGGAAATCCATATCCACAATGTATATCACTCATACCATAAGAATATTTTTGAATTCCTGGAAGCTTCGCAACATTTGAAACCTGTTTCAAAGTTCTTTCATCAATACTTTCAAGCATATCCTCAGTTATAAAAATCCTTCCAGGTACTCTCATCTCGCCTTTCATCGGAAGCTCATAAACTCCCTCTTCAATTTTAACTAAATCATTTTTATCCATCAAAAATAAAACTAATTTGCCTTTAAAAATATTCGGAATCATCTTAAATTCTATTAAACTATCCAAATCTCCTCTTCGATTAATTTTAAATTCGAGAATTATTTATACGTCCAAATTTATACGTCTAACAATATACATCCAAATTTATACATCCAAGATAACTTCTGCATAATATTTCCCACCATCTTCTCCGATTTTCATCTCATTAAAAGTTATGGCCTTAACATCATTAGTAAACTTATAATTGTCAGCCGAGTCTCCAACAACCACAAATTTGATTTTATTCTCACTAATACTAAGGTCCTTAATTTTTGCAACCAAAAAATCCTTCGCATCAAGCAAAAACAAAAATTCCTCCAAAAAATTGTGAAGAAGTATTTCATGGTCTTTTCCTTCAACTTCTATAGAAATTTCCTTTTGTTCAAGAATCTTTATGTCTCCCCTCATAGTATCAAGCAATGCGTCCGCAGCAGAAATATACATCTCACTAACAGTACTCCCAACAGCCCTAAATTTTACATCCGCGGTATGATCCAAATACTCATAAGACATCAAAATAAAGAAGAAAATCACTTTAAATATCTACTGGGAAGCCTTATTTCAAGATATTCCCAGTCTCAATATACCACAAATATAGATCAATCTCAGCAAGATTCATAGAAAGTTTATTCCCGAGCCCCTTTAATATATCTTCAATTTCAATATATCTAGAAGAACTAATAGACTTACTAGGAAGCTCTCCAATCAAACCCTCCCGAACCAAAAGGTCCACAATATGAAAGTCGATTATCGAAACGTCCAAGACACCAATATTTCTAAGAAAATGACTAGACTCCTTCAACCCAAGACCAAGAACATTCTCTACAAGAAAATCCCGAGCCTCATTCGAATTCATATCACGAATACCCAAAAGTTCAGTTTTTATTCCACGAGCAAGAACTATTCGCTTAGCCCTTTGAGGCCAAAATCTATGCCCCATTGATTTTAATTCTGTCGCAAGCCTCTCCTCATCCCATGTATGAAATCCTCTCCCAATTCGTTCTTGAATTTCAATACATTTAGAAGCTCTAAAATTAGCAGTCATCAAGCAAAAACAAAGTTCGCCAAAAAGATCACTATCTCCAACCAACCTAAACTCATTCAAACGCTTCTCAATAATTTTCCTAATGGGAGAATTTTGAAGATCCAAAATTCGTTCAATTATATCCATATAAAAACTCCCTAACACTATTTATAAATGGGTCGCCTGACACCTTCAGTCTTATATTTTGCAATCTCAATAAAAACAAAAATAGACAAACAAAAAACAACACCAAACTTAAGAAGTGCATCAAGAAGATCTTCAGTAACCTTGAAATAATTAGCTGCAAAAATATTCAGCCCAACAAGTAAAACTAAAGATAAACTCCCCCTCCAATTCTTAGGCATGAACCCCCAAGAGGATTTCGGATAAAATGAACTTTTAAGAAACCAATCAGGTTTTCTTTTCACCGCACTTTTTTTAAGTTTCACCATAGCTCTAATCAAACAAGAGACTTTTTATACTTTTTTAATAAAGAAAAACTATATATAATTAAAATAGTTATTTTATCATGAAAAAAATACCTCAAGACATAATTGGAAACATTGCTATCCTTAAATTTCCAAAGAGAACTTTATGGATAACTAAAAAACTAAAAGCAAAGATATTTCTAAATAAAACTCCAAAAGTTACAACAGTCCTCGAAAAAACAGAAAAATTTTCAGGTAAATTTCGAATTTTAAAAACAAAACATTTGGCAGGAATTAGAACTAAAGAGGCAATATATAGGGAAAATAGCCTAACATTCAAATTCAATATTGACAAAACATATTTTTCCCCAAGATTATCTAACGAAAGAAAAGTAATCAGTGAAGAAATTTACAAAATAGTTAAAAAAAATAAAAATCCAAAGATCTTAGTAATGTTTTCAGGAGTCTCTCCTTATTCACTAGTCATTGCAAAAAAATTCAAGGAGAAAAAGAAGAAAGCAATAATTTATTCAAATGAATTAAACAAAGATGCAAACACTTATTCAAAAGAAAATATACGAATAAACAAATTAGAAAATTACATAAAATTAATTCCAGGAAATGCAAAAGATTTACCAAAAAAATTAAAAGAAAAATTTGATATAATCCTCATGACAAGGCCAAATATAAAAGAAACTTTTCTAAAATCTGCTCTAAAATTATCTAAAAAAGGCACAACCATCTTCTACCACGGATTCGGAACAAAAGAAGTAGTCATTAAAGAAATAAAAGACAACTGCAAAAACCCCATAGGAAAAATAACAATAAGAAAAGCAGGCGATATTGGTCCTTATGTTTATAGATGGCAAGCTAAGTTCAAAGTTAAATAAATCACTCCAAAAATTTCTTCTCAACAGCCTTCCAATTGATTATATTAAAAAAAGCTTCAATATAATCCGGTCTTAAATTTCTATACTTCAAATAATAAGCATGCTCCCATATGTCTATTACTAATATAGGCTTTAATCCAACTGACATTGGATTATCTTGGTTAGGAGTCTTTACAATTTCAAGACCCTTTTCTCCAACTACTAGCCAAGCCCACCCACTTCCAAAAACAGTCAAAGCAGCTTCACTAAATTGCTTCTTAAATTCATCATAGCTTCCAAAAGATTCATTAATTGCCTTTGCAGTATTTTCAAGTGGCTCTCCAGAATCTTTTTCAGGAGTTAAAATTTCCCAAAAAAACGAATGATTATAAGCACCACCACCAGCATTCCTAATTGGAGTCTGAATATCTCCCTTTATTTTATCTAAATCAACAATTAAATCTCTAAGTTCCACCTTTTCATATTCAGTCCCTTCAACTGAATCATTAAACTTCTTAACATAAGCAGCATGATGCTTCCCGTGATGAATCTTCAAAGTCTCCTCATCCATATGCGGCTCAAGCGCATCATAATCAAAATCAAGTTCAGGTAATTCGTACATTTTAGACCTCTACTAAAATTGAAGACCTTACCTTTTTATATCTTTGGATAGTTTGTTAATCCTATGCATATCTAACCTTTCCAGAAATATAATCTACAAGTTGATCAAGCACAAGTGCATAATCTCTAAATTGACGAGAAAAGTTATTTTGAGGCACAACATGATCTGCATCCAATAAATCTTCTTCTTCTTTCGATATACATACCTTAAATCTTGACTGTAAACATGCAAATAATCCTTCCTTTTCAAGAGGTCTAAATGTATAGGATTGATCCCTATCTAGGTCCTCTGGGTGTTCTCCAATATGTTCTCCAAATGCTCTTAAGACTCTTCTTTCAATTTCTGAATCTACATAATCTGCAGCTACCACATTATTCCTAAAAAAACCAAATTAATAAAGATTACTATAGCACTTCATCTTCTTTTTTTATAGCTGTCGGTGCTTCCCCACCATGCCAAGTAAATCTTGGCCTAACCCTCATAGGATAAATCCTCTCCGAATTATCATCAAGAATAATTGCAGAACCTTTCAAATGCGGCAAAGAATTAATTTTCGAAGAAATACTCGAATGCATATAAGACTGAGTTATATCATTCAAAGCATCAACATCAAGTTTTGCAGTAACCCTATGTGAAATCACAATATCTGATTGAGTCATTGCGTCCGTATGAATTTTTCCTGGCTGCTGCGTTGCCATAACCATCGATATTCCTGGTTGCCGCCCTTCTCGAAGAAGCTGAACAAGAGCGTCCGTCGCAGGAGTCCATCCTTCTCGAGGTAAAAACTCATGAGCCTCGTCAATAAATATCCAAACAAGAGGCATATCTCTCTTAACATTATACCTCATATAATTAGCCCCATGTTGCACAGCCGCTATCTCCTCATCCTTTCTCGAGATCATTCTTTCATTAAAAAGCTTCTTTGAAACAAGACCAATAATTAAAGCCCGAACATTAAAAGCCCCAAGAGAAGCATACATGGATAAATCAATAATACTCGTCTCTCCAGCCTTGATAATATCTCTAACTGAAGTTCCTTTCTCTTCGTCAAAAACCTTCCAGGTCTTAGCAGCATCAAATAAAGCCATAGCCGAATTCTTAGTTTCTTGATTTACATTTTTTACATTTTCAATCAATTTGAAAATATCTTCAAATCCAAAACTAGTCCCCTTTTCCTTTAACTCACTAACAACAGATTCAATAACAACTGCAATCGGATCAATAAATTTCAATTCAAACAAACTAACCCAGTCCGTCGAATCAAGTTCACTAATCTTTATAGCAAATTCATAGTCTACTTCAATCCCCTTATCTTTATATTCTTGAAAATATCCAAAGGGCGCAAAAACTCTGACTGGAACATTCTTAGGCTCAAGACCCCATTCACTTAAAAGGTCGCTGTCTTTTTCATTCTTATATTTCATCGTCCAAAAAATCCCCATCGTATCAAATATAAGTGAAGCTATATTAGAAGATTCTTCAGTTCCAAGATCCGCAAGAGACTCGGCAATAGTTCCTATAGTATACGATTTTCCCCCACCACGTTTTCCGGAAATCAAAATAACATGACTCCGAGCAACATCCATATAAATTGGATTCGATAAAGAAGTATAATTTCCCATAGTAACATAAGTCTTCCCAAGAAATACAAGACCCCTTTTCCCAAAAGCCTTTGTATCACTTTCATTTCTCCCAACAATAACATCAAATGGCATGACTAACCTCAATCAAAGACGTATATAAAATTTCCGAGACTACTTCCAAAACAATCACCTATTTTCCCAAATAAAAAATCTAACTTTTTTAGGAGAATACCCCGTCTCAAAATCTGCAGCAATTATAATTTCTTCTACAAATACGTCCTTGCTTCTAGTAGCGACAACGTCCGAAGTACTAAGCTTACAAGTCCCAGTCTCATTTAAATTACAAGTAATAAGAGAATACCTATAAGCATCAGGAATCTTAATATCTAAATATGAATCAAGCGAAGCATTATCTCCAGAGAGTACATATCCTCGTAAATCCGACCTAGAGGAAATATCAAGCAAAATTTGTTTTTGCAAATTAAAAATATAATCCACAGATGAAAGAAATTGTGGAGGCTGTTGATTAACATAAACAACAAGTAAAACAGACGTAACAAGTAAAACCCCTATCGTCGCCTCCAAAATCCTCATAAACCCCCGTTTATTTCCCGTCACCATACCATCAGCAAAAACCTCTTGGTTTTTGATTCGCAAGGGCTACTGCCCGGCATAATTTAAATCTTCTAAACTTTAGTTTAGTCACCATTAGCAAAAACCTCTTGGTTTTTGATTCGCAAGGAGTTTCTCATTGTATAATTTCACCCTTATTGTTCCAATATTTTTCATTACCATACCATCAGCAAAAACCTCTTGGTTTTTGATTCGCAAGGGCTACTGCCCGGCATAATTTAAATCTTCTAAACTTTAGTTTAGTCACCATACCATTAATGTGAACCTCGCATTAATAATAGTCCCATTAGGATGAAGAACTTCCAAAATATAATCATTAGCAACAACATCTCCAGAGTCAGGAATAAGCCTCTCCATACTAACGTTAGATAAATCAGAGGTAATAATCGCAAAATCAAAAACAGAAGGAACCCTAAGCTCTGCCTTCAAGGCCTCATACTGGGCTGGATCATTATATCTCTCAGTCATTGCCCCCAAAGCCTTATAAGAAATTACTTCTCTTTCAAGCAAACTTCCAAGAACATAATTAGAAACTAGCTCACAGCCAGTTGTCCCATCATCAACAAAGTCTGGAGAAATAGCAACCTTATAAAATACTTCAGTGTCATTATCAATATTTAAATTACTTGTAGGCGCACCATCACCTATACTTGAATTAACATCTAAATCATTAACATCAGTAACAACACTTTCCGTCAAAGCATATGCAAATATTTCATTTTGAAGCTCAACATAGAAGCATCCACCAGGAGGAAGAGGGTTGCTATTTTCATCACTATAATTCGCCTTCAAAAAAACATTCGTTAAATTCGTTGTAACTTCTTCACTAAATGAATCATACATCCCAAGAATAACCGCACCCGAAAGAGTACTCGTATTATATGGCTTTAAAACAACAAACAAAAAGAAAATAAAAGTAATAAAAAACACAAAAGAAATTATCATTTCAAAATGAGCAGCCCCACGTTTATCACTCCTCATTTTTATTCTTCTTCTCACTAACATCAAAATAAAAACCTAATAGTGTTTAAATTCTTTTCTAAGCTGGCGCAAAGAACCCTCGCGCCCCACTAGTAATCAAAAGAGTTAAAGCGAGAAGTATAAACGAATGTTTTATCCCATCTTTAATACTTCCCTCACTAATCTTCCCAATAACGAGTCCTGCAAAAAATGATTGAACTAAAAGAAGCACAAACAAAGGTTTTGAAAAATCTTGATCCCCACCGCCACCGCCAATTCCTCCAGGTAAAAGTTCACTTCCCTCAGTGCCACCAAGTCCAGAAACCATTGGAAGAATTCTAAACTCCATAACAAGCATAATAATTATAAAAACCATAAAGATAATATATCCTTGAGTAACCAAATTTGAAATTGAAGCTTTTCTTTCTTTTCTAAGAGTTTCAATCTGATTAATTGATTCAGCAACAGACTCTAAAATAGTCTCAATTTTTCCTCCAGCTCGTTCAGCCTCACTAATAAGACCAACAGCTCTAGAAATAACTTGACTGCCAATATCTTTAGAGAAGTTTTGAAGTGAAACATGAAGAGTAATGCCAATACCTAACTGATTTGCAAGTTTAATAACATGGGGTGAAAGCTCCCCATAATTCCTACGTCGCAGATTTAAAATAGCCTTACTAATAGGTGTTCCAATTTTTACATTCTCAACCAAATCCATTGTAAACTCCAAGAATTTAGCTTCTTTTTCTTTCTTCTTCTTTTGAACTCCCAAAAAAGAAGTCATAAAAGGCAAAGCTCCAACAACTACCCCAATAACAATTCCAAACATCAAAAAAGGACTTTCTCGAAGAAACAAAATTGAGCCCATAACTGAAATAAACCCAAAAACAACCCCTGCCCACTCCATTTTATTAATCTCCATCAGAAAAAATCTCCAGATTTTTGATTCACAATGAGTCTCTCATTGTATAATTTAATTTTTATTGTTTCAATATTTTTGATTTCCATTATACTGACGGTTGTTTAGCATTTAATATAAATAAGAATATTATATTGGTAAGAGTAATTCCTCCTATACTTAAAGCAAGCAAAGCATTCAAACTAAGCCCACTACTCCCAAGACCTGCAACATTCATAACAATAAACATCATCATTAAAACAAGCGGAGCAGCAATCAATATAGAAATATACACATCCATAAAAGTCCCTGCAAGGTCACTATACTTTTCTCGCTCAAGTTTATAATCAAGCAAAAATGTCTCCGACTTTTTCTCTAAAAAATTCTTCAAGGCCCCACCAGTACTAATATTTGTAGCAAGTCCAGTAAAAAGTTCAGCCAGTTTTTTATTCGAAGTTCTAGCAGCAACATTTTTTAGAGATGTAACAAGATCATATCCATAAAGCTCTACTTGAGCAGTTACTTTTTTCATTTCAGTCCCTATATACGAATATTCTTTTGAGTTCGAAATTATTTTAAAAATTTTGGTAGGCTCGATGTTGGACCCTGCAATGGCCGCCATATGAATTGTAGCAAATGGAAGTTCCTGAGAAATCCTCTTGTCCCCGGAACTAGCCTCACTAGCAGGATAAAAATAAAATCCCATCCACACAAGACCTAAAAGTGCAAAAGGAATCCAACCATAAACCCAGTTACTAAAATTATAAATTACAAGACCAGCAGTACCAACAAAACCAAGACTAAAAGCAATAATTCCTGCAAGAATTGCCATTGATAAATAAGTAGATGTTAAAAATGGAACATTTCCCTTCTTCAAATCCTTAGTAAGTTCACTAAATTTTGGAACAATGCCTTCTGAAAATCCCCTAAAAAACTTATTTGAAGTTCTTGCAAATGAACTAGTACCAATAACCTTCTTCTTTTTCTTTATCGTTTTCTTCTCAAAAGATTTAAAGATTTTTTCAGAAAATTTAAGACTTTTCAAAAAATCAGCTTTATCTTTTTTGTTCAATACAATATAATTCTTTTTAGAAGCTTTAGGATCTGCCGCAATTTTCACAGTCTTTGAAGGTTCAATTTTCTTAATCGCTGTTTTTATTTTCTTAATCACTTTTGGAGCCTTACTTTTCTCTTCTCGCTCTTCTTCATATTTTTTCCGAAGTTTACTAACTGGAGACCATTCCCTTAAAAGTTCAGGCGTTGCCCTATTAAGAAGCCTAAGCTGATGCGCAAGAGATGTAAGACTAGAAATATAAAACTTATATTGTTCATGGTCCGTTAGCATACTAATTCTAATTGACCTCATATCCATAATAATTTTTTTCTCCTGCAAAATATTATTTTTCAAATCTTCAAACATTGGCCCTAGAAGCCTCCTTATCTATCTGTGAATATAAATCAAAAATAAATGTCTTAAGTTTATTAGCTTCATCCATATTTTTCCCGTCAATTGCCTTCTCGAGCCTAATTACTGCAGTCTCCATAGACTCAACCAACTGCCAAACAAAATCCACCTCAACCATTCAATATTACCTCAAGAAACAAAAGAACTGACTATTTATTAATCTACTCTTCTAAGATAAGTAGCTTAAGAACAGATTAAAAGAACATTTTATAGAAAACAAACCAATTAACAAAAAAACCTAACTTCTAATAATCCCATATCGTTTAAGTACCACTTCAGGATCTTTAAGATATTCACTAAGAGTCCTCCCAACAACATCATACGCAAAAATTTTGTTTTGAAAAAGTTTATACAAAAGTTTTGTTCGAGTTTCAAATTCCTTTTGAAGTTTATCTCGGGCAATTCCCATTTTTTCAGAAATTTTATCGAATACTTTTATATCAGACTTAGAATAAAATTTATCATCTGCAGGGTTCCATTTAAAAGGGGTATTTGTCGTAACAGATCCATCGTTCTTAACATTTATAACTTCAACAATCTCTCGAAGACGTCTAGTTTCATTCCCGTTCACAATCGCATGAGTCATTATAGCAACAGCATCAAGCCCATTAACAATTTGTGGACTAAGACTGATAGGTGGAGTTTCAAGTCTTCGAATAACCGCTTCAACAGAGTCGGCATGCATCGTAGAAATCGACGCGTGCCCAGAAGCCATACCTTGAAACAAAACAGATGCTTCTTTACCCCTAACTTCTCCCACAATCACATAATCAGGATTCTGTCTAAAAGATCCCTTAAGAAGAGTAAACATATCAATAGCTCCCGTTCCCTCTTGTGAAACACTAGTTCTAACAACTGACGGAAGCCAGTTTTCCCGAGGTAAATTCAATTCTCTAGTATCTTCAATTGATACAACTCTGTTCTCAGGTGGAATAAAAAACGCAATAGCATTAAGTAAAGTAGTTTTACCAGAAGCAGTTCCTCCAACAATCATCAAGTTAGATTGATACTGCAAAATTATCCAAAAATAAGCAAGCATCTCTGGGCTAAGTTCACGAAAACCTAAAAGTTGTATAGGTGTCCATGGAGTCTTAGTAAATTTACGAATAGTAAATGTTGGTCCCTTAGAACTAATATCTGAAGTATATGTGGCATTAACTCTAGACCCATCAGGAAGACTACCATCAAGTATTGGAGATGCATAAGAAATATACCTTCCGGTTTTCTGAGCAAGCTTCTCTACAAAGCTCGACAAAACTTCCATCTCCTTAAATTTAATATTGGTCTTAATATTTCGAAACACACGATGAACAATATACATATTATCTCCCACCCCATTACATTCAATATCTTCAATATAATAATCCCTCATCATAGGTTCAATCTCGTTAAGCCCAATAAAATTCCTATAAAGATAATAATAAATTTTTTCATACACCTCCTCGCTAACATTAAGCCCAAGTTCAGAAATTATCAAACGAGCGGTTTTATCAACGTAATCAAGAAGTCCCTCCTTGGTCTGATCTTTACTAAGCATATCAACATTAACAATCTCCCTCATCGCCTGCTCAATTCTCACAAGATTTTCCTTATCTTCCTCCCTTAAAATAGGCTCTTCAACTTCATAAATAATTTCCATCTGCTTCGGATCCCAATAAATATGAATAGAAACAAAAGGTGCAATCACCATATATCTAATATCAATTTTCGTCTTATCCTCAAAACGAGGAATTGAAGGAACCTGAGGATTCAAATTAAGTTCCACTCTCGTTTGCTGTACAACCTCTCCTTCCATAATATAAAACGGAATTAGATCTTTATTAAAGTTCCCAAAATCAAGATTTATCTATCAAGAAAAGAAATTTAGCAGATTTGCAATCTACAAGCAACGCTTGCTCAAATGGGACTAGCAGGTAAAAACAGAACTTATCCGAAAATAAGTTTTAGGAATTGTAAATCGTAACAAAAACTCTCTCAAGCTTCACGAATAGAAATAACAATATTCCCGTCAATAACGCCCATATTTTCAATCGTTAAAACATAAGGTATAGGAGCCTCACTAAATTCCTTAACTCCGACAGTTTGTCCATTATATTGAATATCTAGAGCATATCCAATTTTTAATTCAACTTCATAGGGAGTCGATTCCCTCGTCGTAACATTAATACTTCCAATAGAAATAGTAGAATCAACCTCACTATATTCAAGCGTAGATCCAAGCACCCATGAGAGCGTATCCTCAGTCGTATCAATAACAAATTTACCCTTTCCAATCTTCAAATCAATCCTTCTCTGATTTCCAGCAGCTCTTTGAACCTCAAAAATCTTATTATTAATATTTCCAAGAGCCTCAATCGCTTGCTCAATTGAAACCTTGCTTCGCTGATCATCAATCTTTGGTTTAGCAGTAGCCAGAACAAGCCCAATTATAGCAAGCCCAATAAGCGTATAAATAACAGTTTCAACCCAAACTTGGCCACGTTTTCCCTCAAATATCCTCTTCATAATAAGAAAACAAAAATATTCTTTATATACTTAACTCATTCAAAAACAGCAAAGCTAAATAACATTCAAAAAAGAATATAAAAGCCCTCAAATGAGGGCTTAGTTGAAAAAATAAAAAAATAAAATTATCTTTGTTTAGTTACAAGCAGCAAGCACAATGTCTGACGAAATACTACAAGTCTCTTGAGTATTTCCTACAGCAACAATAGGTGCAAGTTGCAAAGTATTTGGAACTCCGGGAATAGTAACTCCTGCATCATCAACATAGCTAAATGACAAAACCTTTTGCTCGTTTTGTCCAGGAAGTGCACCATCAGATCCAATAGCACCTGGAAGGTTAAATGTTGTGGTAGATCCACCAGAACCAACTCCTATTTGAATTGCAGCTAAATCAAAGTCCTTAGGTCCATGATTAACTTGTACATTTATATAAGCAACATCACTCCAAGCACCATTATTAGTACCATTTGTACAATCTGCCTGTGAACAAGAAAGATTTCCTGGGTTACATACTACTCCTGCCACAGGATCATCAATAGAAACTGAACAGCCCTCAATCTGAAAGCAAGTAAATCCTGCATCAGAAATTCCTACTTGAGATACAGCGTCTAAACAAAGAGTTCCGGATGCCAACTGATTATTTATCATTGGAATGATCGCAGCCCAAATTATCGTTACCGCAGCAACAGTAATTAAAATTATTAAGACGGTCGCAACAACCGCAGAAATACCTTTTTTATTATAATTCATTATTTTTTTCAACCTCCTTTCATCAACATTTTAATTTGTCCAATGCAAAACATAAGCAAGACCCTTTTATAAAGTAATCGTCTTTCCTAAGTCTACAAAATCTGTCCTTGATTTATACAAGTATACACTCTATTTGAATCTTTCCCCTTCACATTTCCAACCAGCGTCGGATAAACTATTATTTTATCAGGTTGACTCCCGTCTTCCATGTTAAAATTAAAATCTTTTCGCTGGGCTCCCTTCGATGGAACAGAAAATTTAAAAATATCTGTTTCAGAATTCCCACCTTTTATTCTTTTAACTTCAAAATTAAATATATCAACGTCCCCCGTATTTCTAACTTCTAAATTATCATAACCACTACTAACCACTAGTTCCGCCACAAATGTAATTTCCTCACAAAGCGATTCTACTGGTCGATCAAACTTCTCTATTTGCTCACTAATAAACCCTCGAGCCCACAAGAATATAAGACTAGCAAGCACCAAAACTAAAAGAATTAAAAGAACACTAGCAATCACTGGCGACAAACCCTTTTTTTTTATTCTCCTCTCCATTACTTAATAATACATAAACAATTTATAAAGATATTGAAATTTAAGGGCAAGTATCAATTACCTGCGAAGACAAGGTTGCACAAAGTAAATCGCCATTTTCATTAGTTCTAAAAGGCTGAATTTGAACAAAAGTGAGTCGATCTATTGGAGCATCAAAACGATTATTATAACCACCGTCACTAATGTATTTATTCGAAATATTATACTCTAAATTAACACTCTTTCCAGGCTCAACAAAAGTCCCATTTTCATCAAGTATATAAATTCCAACCCCAGCCCCGACTCTATCATTAACTCCGAGAACAAACCCATCAATATTAAATAACCCTTTATTCTTCAAAGTAATATTAAGCCTTGCATTTTCATTCCCTGACCCATTAGCGAAACCATAAGAACAAATATAATTTTGAACAATTAAACTAACCCCTTCAGGACATGTCTCCACAGTATCATCGGCAACATAAAATCGAAGCCAACTAAAGACCATAATAGACAAAGAAATTGAAATTGAAATTAACATTACATAAGCAATAATATTACTAATAGCCCGTTTTTCCTTACCTAACTGAGACATAGTTTTCACCCTCTAACCTCTTCTGAATTAAAAATACAACTTTTTGATTCCTAGTCAAGTTAACTCTATAATTCCCTCCAGAAAAAGGCACATCAACAAAACCTTCCGTAAGCTGGCTCTCATTCAAATAGGTAACTGAACTCCTAAATTCTCCGATAAACTCATCCACTGTATAACAACTCCCTCCATAACAAATCTTACTCAAAACATTTGCCCCCTCTCCAGAAACCTCCTCACCCCCGACATAAGCATTTTCAGATCCATAATTTCTAACCGTAAGAGCTGTGTTATTTCCATATATAAACATAAAATTCGCACCAGTGTCTCTGTCTCGTATATCTCTAGCTAAAAGTTGAACAAACTTGTCTAAATCAGCCCCTGTAGAAAGGCCAGTATAAATCTCTGAATCAATGACAGACCCCGTTTCCTTTTTTACTTCATAAGTAAAATCCTCAAATCTGTTAGGATCTTTATTTGTTAATGCTTGATTACTAATAACACCAAGACTAATCACAACAGCCGAAATTATCACAGCAGCAAGTATGAAAAATTGACCCTTTTTATTATACCCCTTCATAGGAACCTATAGTTCGGAGGCTTTATAAATTTTAACGATAATATAGATTGTATAAACAATTCAATTGATTATTTATTATGAGATAATAGATTAAATAAATATTTATATATCTATATTTTATCTGATTCTATATGGGAGATAATAGTAAATGGAAAGCTGAATGGTTTAGTAAAGCGAGAGTTGCTGCCCTTACGTACAAACAAAAAAGTGATTTAAGACACCAACAAAGGGATTATAGAAAGTCTGTTGAAGAAAAGAAGCAAGAAATAAGGGGACACAATGAAGAGATTCAGAAATTGGAAAAGATTATCGAAGATGAAAGACCTTCAATTAATGGCGGAAAATATGTTCATGGAAGATGTGGATTAAAGACTGCAATTCATTATGGTAGAATTCCTGGGGGAGGTTCTGCTGGTGGGGATAATTTGGCTTATTGCCTATTCTGTGATGATGAATATCGATTATAAGTTACTTTCTAAATAAATATCTTAATTTAATATAAACAATCACATCTTTATTAATCCATATTTTCAACAAGTCACAAATAAAAATTAGGTGTAGGTCCAGCAATTAGCTCAGATCCACCACAAAGAGGACTAAAGTTCTCCTCAGTCTCGCAACCCTCTAAGCACCTAAACCTTAACTTAGGGCTGCTTCGTTCCCGACCTGACCCAGTTCATCAAGGCAAGATCAAAGAGGACGAAACCTCAACGTCAAACTTCAGCCATTCATGACTTCAATTCACACCTTGCCTTACAGTCCGCCATAAAGCCCATTTGCGAAACAGCGCGGGGCTAGCGCGCCAACCTGACCTACATAAATTAAGAGAATATTCTATTTATAAGCTTAACTAAATATATAAACCTTAAAGATGCTATTTAATTATGAACATTGAAGTAGAGATTAGAAGCTTCATAACAAAAGAAAAGTATAAAGAGCTCATAGACTTTTTCAAAAAAGAGACCAAATTTGTTGGAGAAGATATTCATTGTCCCAATAAAAATGTTTTATGAACTGCGGCATCAGATGTTCGCATAGTTTTTTCCCCGAATATTCCCTCCCTGGGAAATACGCGCGGATTTACTGTGAAA
>JADFNI010000048.1 GCA_022563455.1 Nanobdellota archaeon | reverse complement strand
ACTTGAATACAAAAACGATGGAGAAAAAGAAATTCTCCTTATAGGTGCTCACAGAATGGGTGCTATTCTTTTAAAAGAGCTTATAAAAGATAAAAAGAAGCTTCTGGTAATTGACTATAATCCAGAAATAATTAATGTTCTTATGAAGCACAAAATCTCATGCATATATGGAGACATCGTAAGTCCAGAAATACTTAGTAAAGTTAATTCAAAAAGATTAAAGTTGGTTGTTTCCACCGTTCCAGATTATAACGATAACTTGCATTTATTAAATATTATAAAAAGAACCAGTCCCAAAACAAAGGTTATAGTTACTGGAGGTAGAATAAGTGAAACAATTAGGCTTTATGAAAACGGTGCAGATTATGTAATCACACCAAAAATACTTGCAGGAGAAAAGATTTCAGCAATCCTCAAGAATCATAAATTAGATCTTAAAAGGGCCAAAAGAGATCATATAAGAAAACTTAGAAATATTCACAAGGTTCTTTACTAAACCTTAAAAAAGCACCGATCTATTAGATTCTATGGATGAAAAAACAATTATAGAATCACTATCTCCAATTGAAAGGTCCGTTTTACCAAATATAACTTCTAGTTATTCAAATATCAATGATATTTCAAAGAATTCTTCAGTAGACAAGACAACTACAAAAAGGGCCATAGGCTTTTTATTAAATAAGGATCTAGTTAAAACAAAATCAAGCTCTAAAAAGTTTGTAGTTTTAGGTATCCTCGGAATTAATTATCTAAAAAAAGACCTACCAGAAAGGATTTTGTTAAATAAATTAACTGAGAAAAAAACAATTCCTATTGGAGAAATAAAAAATATTTGTTCTCTAAATGAAAATGAAGCGCGAATTGCTCTTGGAACTTTAAAGAAGAAAGCAGTTGTAGAAATAAAAGAGGGACGAGTTAGCCTTCTTAAGGGAAGTGTGAATATTTCCAAAAAGATGCTTGAAGAAATTTTTATGGAAAAACTTCCACTTGAGGTTGATCAAATGGAGCCTCAAGATTCCTTAGCATACGAAAATTTGAAGTCCAGAAAAGAAATTGTAGAAATTGTAGAAAAGATTAATATCGAAGTTAAGCTAACTTCTCTTGGGGAAAAGATCTCCAAAATGAAGCTTGAAGGAAATATGATTGAATCTCTTACTCCAAAGATTTTAAAGCAAAACATTTGGAAGGGTAAAAAGTTTAGACGATATGATTTAACAACTTCCGTTCCAAAAATTCACGGCGGAAAGAGGCATTTTGTAGAACAGTCAAAAGATTATGCTAAAAATATTTGGCTTGAAATGGGCTTTAAAGAAATGAATGGAAATATGGTTGATACAGGATTTTGGGTTTTTGATACATTGTTTACTGCTCAAGATCATCCTGTAAGAGAAATGCAAGATACATTTTATTTGAAAGGGCTTAGAGGGAAGATTCCAGAAAGACTAAAGAAGAAAGAAGATTGCATAGTATTCAACGTTCAAAAGGCACACGAAGGGGGTGTGGATGGCAGTCTTGGATGGCAGTCTACTTGGAATGAAGAAGATGCCAGACGCGTTTTACTTAGACCACATACAACTTCCTTATCAATAAGAAAACTAAGAGAGATTGGAAAAAATTCCAAATTTCCTTCAAAATACTTTGCTCTTGGAAAATGTTTCAGAAATGAGACAGTAGATTGGAGCCATGGGTTCGAATTTAATCAAGCAGAAGGAATGGTAATTGATGAGAATGCAAACTTTAGACAGTTAATTGGATATTTGAAGGAGTTTTATAAGAAAATGGGCTACAATAAAATCAGAGTAAGGCCCGCTTATTTTGCATATACAGAACCGAGTCTAGAAATAGATTTCTTTCATACAGACCGAAAAGAATGGGTTGAACTTGGGGGCGCTGGAATGTTTAGGCCAGAAGTTACAATTCCAATGTTTGGAAAGCATATTCCAGTCCTTGCTTGGGGACAAGGATTCGATAGAATAATAACAGAATTTTTCGAAATAAAAGATCTTCGAGAGCTCTACAAAAATGACATAACTAAACTTAGAAACATGAAATTCTGGAGAAAATAAAATGACAATATTAACCTTTAATAAATCTGAACTTGAAAAACTAATTGGGAAAATTACTCCAGAGTTAGAAAAAAGAATTACAAACATGGGAACACCAATTGAAGAAGTTACTAATAAAGAACTCTCAATTGAAGTCTTTCCAAACAGACCAGATTTACTCTCTCTAAGAAATTTTTCTAAAGCATTCAACCAATATAATAAAAAATCAGGTCTTGTTAAATTTAACGTCAACCCTCCTGAGAAGAACTATTCAATATCTGTAGATAAAAATCTTGCAGAAGTTAGACCTTACACTGTTTGCGCTATCGTCAAAAAATTAAAGCTTGATTATTCTAAGATTTTAGAAATAATTGATATTCAAGAAAAACTTCACAATTCTATTGGTAGAAAAAGAAAAAAAGTCGCAATAGGAATTTATCCCCTAAATAAAATAAGTCTTCCAATTAGGTTCATCGGAAAAAAGCCAGAAGATATTAAATTTTTACCTTTAGATTCTTCTAAGGAATTGACAGGAAATCAAATACTGAAAAGCCATCCAAAGGGGAGAGATTATGCACACCTGTTAAAGGACGCACCAGTTTATCCAATTTTTATAGACGCTAATGATGAAATTTTAAGCATGCCGCCTATAATTAACTCCAAAAAAACAGGAAAAGTTGATGAATCAACTAATGAAATTTTCATCGAATGTTCAGGAAACAATCTTTATTATTTAAATAAGGCTCTTAATATCCTATTATTTACATTGTCCGAAATGGGCGGAAAAATTTATTCAATGGAAGTTAAAGGAATTGACAAAAAAACTCTGATTACTCCAGACATGAAACCTCAAAATCTAGAGTTTGAAATTTCAGATATTGAAAAAACCTTAGGAGTTAAGTTTACAGAAAAAGATATCAAAAAATATCTATCACAGATGGGAATTGGTTACGAATCTATTAATGGAAAAAGTATAGCCCTCGTTCCTCAATATAGAGTGGACATTCTCCACCCAATAGATCTTTCTGAAGAAGTTGCAATTAGTTATGGATATGAAAATTTTGTACCAGAGATTGCAGATATTTCGACAACTGGAGAAGAAGATAAAACCAGCAAGCTAAAAAGGACTCTCGGAGATATTTTGGCAGGGCTAGGTCTTCTTGAAACATCTTCATATCATTTAACCAATAAAAAGAATATTAGAAAAATGCATTTTGATTTTAATGATTTCATTGAAGTTGAAAATTCAAAAACGAATAGAGATGTACTTCGAATGGATCTTTTAACCAATTCACTTCAAATTTTATCCGAAAATTCAAATTCAGCATACCCACAAAAGATATTTGAAATTGGAAGAGTATTTTCTTTAGATGAATCAAAAACTAGTGAAACAGGGGTTAAAGAAGAAGAACACTTAAGCATTAGCATAGTTAATGAAGGAGTTAGTTTTACAGAATTAAAACAAATTTTAGATTATTTATTTATGATGCTGAACATCCCATATACTATTGAAAATACCGAAAATAATAATTACATAAATGGTAGAGCTGGCAAAATTTTTGTAGGGCCAGTGAATGTTGGATATATCGGAGAAATTGCACCAAGAGTTCTTAAGAATTGGAAAATTCGTATGCCTGTAGTTTCTCTTGAAATAGATTTAGATTTTCTATTTTCATCAAATTTATAAATATCTCTAATCTATAACTTCTATGGTGATTAAAAAGTCAATTGTTTTAGCAACAATTGCAGCAGTTGTTTTAGCAACAATCTCATTTTTCTTCTTTGATGATGGAAGCATTGGAAATAATGATATTAAAAAAGCGGTTGGATCCGAAGAGGATTCTTACAGAAAAGATAATCTCGAAAGTAAAAATGAGAATATTGGAATTATTGACAAACTTATTAGTGCAATCTCTAGTGGATTCGGAGGCGGAGGCGGAGGCGGAGAATCAAGTGAAGGATCTTGTATAAATTTACAAATATCTTACGCTCTTAAAAATTTCAATGAAACATTTTCTTGCCTAGCTTACGTCAATGGTAAGTGTGTTAGCCTCTCCGCTAATTGTTCCATGGAAATAAATCATTTAGATATAGATGTAGGTCCTAGAGAGTTTGTGGTAAGATATGATCTAACAGATAAGTTTACTGAAGAAATTCTTGGAACCAATCTTTTTCAAGAGACTATAGAATTTGAAGAGTCAATTTTATTCACTGCAGAATTTAATTTAGAAGATGCAAACGGAATTAATGAAAATTTAGAATGCGCTTTTGAAACAATAATAATCCCTAGAAAGGAAGTTTGTAGCTAAGTTCACCCAAAATAACCACGTTCACGAGAATTGCTTTCCTCACCAGCCTTTTCTTCTAATTTTATAATTATTTCATATATTTCGGGTTTTAGCTTTTCCCAAAGTTTAAAAGTTTCTCTTATAAATTTCGCCTCGCATTCTTCCCTATATATTGTATCTAGTTTCATTATCTCAATTTGTTTAGAAGACAATTTTTTATAAATTTCCTTAATTTTTGCCTTGTCGTCAGTTGTTAGATTCCTTATAGCAGACAATATAAATATTGGAATTGAGTTTGGATTAATTAAGTTTTCTAAAAGGCTAGAATAAGAATATAATTTTTCACTCATAGCCTTTCTAATCTCCCTAAGTATAAAACTAGATTCTTTTTCAAATATTTTTTCTACATCAAAGTCCTCCGCCAAGCTTTCAAATTTCGGAAGATCGTACTTATCCTCTAAATCCTTATATTCCTTTTCAAAATCAAAATCATCATTTTCCATAGATTATGCACCAAGTAAGCATTTATAAATTTAAGTAGTAGGGGAATTAAATGCCGCAGTAGCTCAGTTGATAGAGCACTACATTGGTAATGTAGAGGTCACGGGTTTGATCCCCGTCTGTGGCTTAGTGACCTCGTAGTAGAGGTTGAGTTTTTAGGTCTTCGACAATCTCAACATATTCGAAGACATGAAAACGAACAGGGTTTGATCCCCGTCTGTGGCTTTAAAATCAAACGTTTGATCCGAACAATTAGGTCTTTGACAATTATAAAAATTCAAAGACATGATTGTGAGCAGTCTGTGGCTTTAAAATCAAACGTTTGATCCGATAAGGTAATGAAAAGAGATGCATTATTAAAGATAAAAGAAATTTACTCAAAATTTTTTAAGGAAGATTTAGTTATCTTAGTTGGCTCAAGGTCAACAGGATATAATAATTTTCCTATAATTCATATTAACTTTAAAGTAGTAATATTTATAAATCTTAGTATATAGAAATTTCTATGAAAACCCGAAAACCAGTATTTTTCCCCCCTACGCTCATGGGACATATAACTTCCGACATATCAGACCTTTTTAGGAGAAAGAGTTTAGATGCAAACGAAGTTAGAGTTTACTACGGGTGTCAGATGAACGGAGAGCCACATTTAGGAATCTTCACTAGCCTAGCTGCTGCATATTCTATCGCAAAAAAAGTAGGGCAAGATTTTGGATTACCCTCAAAAATAATTTTTGGAGCATTAGAAAATGGTCCTGGGGAAAAAATTGAAAATGGAGGGATTGTTTATCAACGTATGCTTGAGCACACCCCTTATGAGGGGACAAACAAAGCAGCTCACTATCAGAAAGGGTTCGAGGTAGAACTTGATAGATTGTCAGATATTTTCAATGTACCCTATACTATCAGCAATTATAGAGACTTACAAGCTAAACCTACGGCGC
>JADFNI010000016.1 GCA_022563455.1 Nanobdellota archaeon | reverse complement strand
GCTACTAGGCTAGTTTTATGGATTCCAATAATACTTACAGGGGTTTTATTTTATATGGGATATCCACATACTATTTTTTTATTCTTATTGTTTGCAACTTTATTTTATGGTTTTTCTGCAATATCTGCCCCTGCTTGGTTTTCTTGGATTGGATCCTTAGTTAAAGAGGATGATCGGGGAAGATATTTTTCAAAAAGAAATAGGGCAATTGGATTTTCTAGCATAATTTCCTTAATTCTTGCAGCGTTTATTTTAGACTATTCTAAGAAAATTGGAATTCAAAGGGGGGATGTTTTGTTGTACACATTAATCGGATTTGGAATTCTTTTTATTCTTGCTATGATTACCAGGTTTATTTCATTTGTTCTTTTATCTAGGCAATATGAACCTAAAATTAAAATTAGAAAAGAAGATGAATGTCCTTTTTTGCCGTTTCTAAAAAACTCATATAAAAATGATTTTGGGCGGTTTACGATATTTAAGTTTTTTCTTAGCTTTGCAGTGGCAATTATTGGTCCTTTTTGGATAGTTTATATGCTTCAAAATTTGGGCTTTTCTTATTTTTGGTTTATTTCAACCGTAATTTCTCATATGCTATTTCAGATTATTTTTCTTCCATATTTGGGTAAATTTTCTGATAAATTTGGAAATGTTAAATTAATGAAAATATCTGTATATTTTATTGCTAGTATCCCTTTTCTTTGGTTTTTATCTTCTTTAATTGAAAATCAAATTCTATTGAAAGTTTATCTTTTAACTATTCCTTCAATTGTTGCGGGAGTATCTTGGGGTGGGTATAACTTGGCTACTAATAACTATCTTTATGATGCGATTAGTCAGAAAAAACGAGGATTTGAATTGCCGCATGTTAATTTCATGGTAGGGATTGGTATGTTCTTGGGAGCTGGTGCTGGATCTCTAATTGTCTTATTAGATATAGCATTTATGGAGATATTATTATTTATTATGATATTATCTGGAGTTCTTAGACTCTTGGTTCTAATTTTTGGATTAAAGTATCTAAAGGAAGTTAAAAATGTTGGTGACTTTTCGAGCGAATATGTACTAAATGAGCTTAATCCTATTGAAGGACATGGACTTGAGATGAAAGGCACTAATCTGAAGAAACACAAAGTAGAACACTACATTTAAATATAGAGATGTATTTGGCTATTGATGCTTGGAAAGAAGTGCAATTCTTGTGATAAAAGGGTTAGTTCAAAATTTGATTTTTGTCCGCACTGTGGAGACCCATTTAATGGTAGTAGGAACAGTGAAGATTTTGGGATGTTTGGAAGCGAGAAGGTTGGAAACTCGGTTGAAGATATAAAGTTACCTTTTGGAATGGAGAAAATGGTTAATTCTCTCGTTAAGCAATTAGAAAAGCAAATGGGTCAAATGGATTTTACGGATGGAAATATGCCTAGGGGATTTAAAATTCATGTTTCTACTGGAGGACCCCCAAATCATCAGCAAATTGTAACCCAGAATCCAAAAGCGAATCCTGTGATAAATGAATTGTCTGCAAAGGAGAGTGACCGACGAAATAAACTTCCAAGAGTTGAAATAGATTCAAGGATGAGAAGACTTAGTGACAGAATAATTTATGAGATGGAGACGCCAGGAGTTAGGTCTAAGGGAGATGTTGTTCTTGGAGAACTTGCAACGGGACTTGAGATTAGGGCATATTCTAGTGACAAATGCTATGTGAAATTTATTCCATTAAAAGTTGAAGTTATTGGATATTATTTGAAAAATGAAACTTTATTTGTTGAATTAAAGGTATAATTTTTATAAAGGAAACGTTTCTCAATATATGCAATGGATGGGAATTATGTTTTAAAGAAGAAGGATGGTTCTGGATATTTTTTGATTAGATGCGGGAGGGTAATTACCCTAGCAAGTGAGATAGAAAGTCTTGTTGAGGGAGTTATTGAAGGAATAGAATTTGGAAGTCTTAGAGGTAGGGATTATGTTTTTGTTGAAAGACCTGAGGGATTATTTTCGATTCCTTCAGACAGTGAATTTCTTAATGAGAGTGAGAGAGAAGAATTTATGAGGAGTTATTATAATAAAATTTCTGAATATGAAACAGATTGTTGAATGAATGTTAAGCTTTATAAATTGATATTTCTGTTTACTTATTGCGACGAGCTCGTGGCGCAGTCAGGTAGCGCATCGCTCTGATAAGGCGGGGGTCCTGGGTTCAAATCCCAGCGAGCTCATATAGGATTTGGAGACTGGACGTGTTCTGGGTGAGGAAATTACTTTGAACAAACAGATTTTATCTATTGTTTGTGAAATGTGATTTTCGAATAAAAAACCAGCGAGCTCATATTTTACCAACGGTGAAACTGGTTTCCTTTATAAAAAAAAAGTTAGGAATGAATAACCCAGCGGACACTATTTAAGAAAAATGTATTTACTTTATTTTGATATAAGTTTTTTATTTTCACAAAATTTCATTAATTCTGGATAAGTTGGAGTTTTATGCAAAAATTTAATTAACTCTCTATATTTAAGAAATCTTTCATGGTCAAAAATTATCTTTTTATCTAAATAGATATTTGGATTAAAATTTCCATATATAACTTCAAAACTTTTATTTTCAAAAAAAACTGATTCATAAAAATCTGGAAAAGATTCTTTCAGAAAAGGTGAATCTAATTCTAATGAAATCTTAATTTTATTTTTTGGTTTTTTTTCGGAATCATAATAAGCCAAATAAAATGATTTAAAAATATTCTCATCATTTATTTCAATTATTTTTTTGTATAAATTAATAAAATCAATTATTTTTAAATCGGCATTTTTAATTAATAATATATCTATATCATTAAATTTATTTGACTTAAAAAAACTTCCAAATAAAATTGCGGAATCAAAATCAATAAATTTTGATAAAATTTGAATTAACTTCTTTAAATCTTTAATTATTAAACCTCTTTCTATTAAATTAACATTATGTAATTGTGACATATATATTTCTAAAATATAATAATATATAAACATATTTCTTTACTAAATACAAATAAGAGAGATGATAGAAAACTATTGAAGCCCTAAATAGAAAGAATTCTTTTTTAGAAATCGTTAGAAGCCAATAATCATTAAATAATCAAAAAAACCTAATTGGGGCGACAGTGCCCGATGTATTCAAATCCCAGCGAGCTCATATAGGATTTGGAGACTGGACGTGTTCTGGGTGAGGAAATTACTTTGAACAAACAGATTTTATCTATTCTTTGTGAAATGTGATTTTCGAATAAAAAACCAGCGAGCTCATATTTGGAAAAAGGTTATAAAATTAGATTTCCTAGAAGATTTATGAAAGAGATGTTGAAAAAAGGGGAAATATCTATCCTTTTACCTGAAGAAGGGGGAGGTGGATTAAGTGGTGAGGTTCATTTAGTGACTTATGAAAATAAGAAAATTGTAATAAGAAGATGCAAGACACTTGCAAAGGCAAAATACTATGAGTTTCTATCAAAGAAATTTAAAAAATATGGATTTTTGCCAAAGTTCTTAGGGAGATATGGTAAAGATGTGGCTTATGAATTTCTAGAGGGTAGAGATTTGAGGGGGAAGGAAAAACTTTGGGTTTTTGAAGAAGTCGGGAGAATTGGTGGGATAATTAATAATACAAACATAAATGAGAATATTGATTTAGAATTTTATAAAACTCTAAGAGAATTAGTGAATGGAAATTTCTCATTCAAAGAAAAAGTAGCTATTAGAAGAAAAAGAAGCAAAATTAAAACAAAACCAAAAGAAGTATTTACTAAAAAAGAGGCATTAGAAATTAAAAACCTATATAAAAAAATTAAGAAAAAGGTTAAACCAAGAATAACCCTTGATGCTGTTGATTTTACCTCAGGAAATTTTAGAATTAGTAATGGAAAAATTTATTTGGTAGATATTGAATGTATTAAACCCTCCATTCAAGGACAAGGTATTTCTAAATTCTTAAAGAACTGGGGGAAAACCCGCCAAAGAAAAAATGCCTTTATAAAGGGGTATAAAAAATCAAATAATCTTGACTTGAATAATCAAGAGTATAAGGATTTGATAGACTTACGATTTGCTGTCCAAGCTCTATGGTTTAAAATACAAGTTGCAAGAAATTTAGAAGGAGATTTGAATACTCTAAAAAATCTATTGAAAAAATATGCATAAATAGGGTAAATTAGTTTCGAAATCTTTTAATGACACATACAAAGTGTACCCTAAAGGGCTGAACTTTGACTGAAAGGTTTAAAAACCATTTTTTGATAAAGATAATACATGGGACTTACAAAATATTTAAGAGATGCTTGGAAGAAGCCAGATATTAAACTGCTTAGGGCAAGGATGATTGATTGGAGACGAGGGGAGGCGATTGTTAAAGTGGATAAACCTCTTCGGTTGGATCGTGCTCGGAGTCTTGGATATAAGGCTAAGAAGGGTGTTGTTGTTGTTCGGATTCGTTTGAAGAGGGGAGGACATAAGAGAACAAGACCGAATAAAGCAAGAAGAACTAAGAGACTTCATATTAGGAAAAATTTGAGACTTAATTATAAAGAAATTGCGGAACAAAGAGTCGCTAGAAAATATGTTAATATGGAAGTACTTAATTCTTATATGATTGGAAAAGATGGAATACATTATTTTTATGAAGTGATTTTAATTGATGGAATGAGACCTGAGATAAAAAATGATAAGCAATTAGGCCCGGTTGTAAAATCTCCGAAGAAAAGAAGTCTTAGAGCGATTACGTCTACTTCTAGAAAAGCTCGTGGTCTTCGAAATAGTCCTGTGAAATCTCCGAAGGTGCGACCTAGTTTAAGGGCTAATAGAAGAAGAGGGAATTAAGTAATCAAAGATATATCTTTTGAGAAAAGTTGGATTAAGAGTCGATCCTACCATTGAACTTGTTGATGCTGAACTTAAAAAGTTAGGAAGAGAAAATTAGGTATTTGTCATTTAACTTAATTTAAGGTGGTTTTTTTGTTGATATTTGTAACCATTATCTAGTAGTAAATAATAGAAAGGTTTATAAAGTCTTGAGGTGTTTGTTTGATATGGCAAATTATATTGAAGACAGAGTTGTAGGATATGCTGATCTTGGCAAAGCTTCTAAAGAGCATATGAGATGTAATGATGTAGTTGATTTTTCTTTACATTCTGGTATGCAGGCTAATTATGATGTAGAACTTACTCCTCGAGGAGGAGAATATGATCCAATGCAAGAACCTAATAGACATTTTGATGTAGAAAAAGGTGAGAGTTTGGCTTTTGCAATTGAAGCTGAATTTAACGAATTTGGAGTTCCAGATAAAGTCCAAGTTATTGATGGGGAAGGAATTTTTCGGGTTTACTGGAGATAATTAAAGGATCTTAAAGATTCTTATCTAAAAAAGCATTAACTTCTGCTTCACTTTTTGAGCCGATGAATTCTGCTATAATACTTCCACCTTTGAAAAGTTTTACGCTTGGAATTGACATGACCTCATATTCTCCTGCTAATTTTCCATGTTTTTCAACATCCACTTTTGCTAAGATAAAATCGCTTCTTTCTTCTGATAATTTTTCTAGAACAGGTGTTAAACTTCTACAAGGTCCACACCATTCTGCCCAAAAGTCCACAAGGATTGGTTTTTCATTTGATTTTTTTATTACCTTCTCTTTGAAGTTTTTTTCTGTAATATCCATCATTAATTTTCGAGTAATTGATATTTAAAGTTTGGGTAGGGGTATTAATCCATTTCAAGAAATTATAAAAAGCGCCTTATTTTTTAGTTATAATGGAATATAAGGAACTTGCAGAAGTTTATGAGGCGCTTGAAAATACGACTAAGGGTTTAGAGAAGACTAAAATTCTTGCTGCTTTTTTGGATAAAATTAGGAGTGAGCCTCAAGTGATTTATCTTCTTCAGGGAAGGATTTTTGCTGATTTTGACTCCCGAGATCTTGGGATTTCTCATCAGTTAGTTATTAGGGCGATTTCTCGTGCATGCGGAGTTGAAGATAAAGAGGTAGTAAAATATTTTAAGGAAAAAGGAGAGCTTGGCAAGGTGGCCGAGAAACTGATTAAAGAAAAGAAAACACAGACCGCTTTATTTAGTAAAAAACTTAAAGTTTCGATGGTGATTTCTAACTTAAGAAAAATTTCTGAAATTGAAGGACAGGGTTCAGTTGATTTGAAAGTTGGGCTTGTTGTTGATCTTCTTCATTCTGGAACCCCTAAGGAAGCTAAATATATTATTCGAACAGTGCTTGGTGATTTAAAGGTTGGGGTTGGAAACGGAATTCTTCGAGACGCGATAGTTGAAATTGTTTTTGCCCCAAAAGATTTGGAAGAGAAGAAAAAATATTCTGTAAAAGTTCAGGAAGCTTATGATAAATCTACAGATTTTGCTGAAGTTTTTTCTAAAGCACTTTCCAAAACACTAGAATCTATTAAACTCACACCTGGAAAACCTGTCAAGGTTATGCTTTTTCCAAAGGCTAAAAATGTTGAGGATGCATTTCGAATAGTTGGGCGTCCCGCGGCTTTTGAATATAAATATGATGGGTTTCGGGTTATGATTAATAAGAATCGCTTCGGTTCCATAAAAATTTTTACTAGGAGGCTTGAAGAAGTCACTAAACAATTTCCAGAAATTATAGACTATGTTCAGGAGAATGTTAAAGGCGAAACTTTTATTTTGGACAGTGAGGCTGTTGGATTTGATTCTAAAACAGGAGAGTATACTGATTTTCAGGCGGTTAGTCAAAGGATTCGGAGAAAACATGGAATTGAAGTTATGATGAAAACGCTTCCAATTGAGGTGGCAGTTTTTGATATCATTTACCTTGACGGAAAAAGTTTAATTAATACTTCATTTAGAGAGCGTCGTAAAATTCTTGAAAAAATTATAACTCCTCGGGATAAAAAAATAGTTCTTGCGAAGCAGATAATTACTGGGGATGCGAAAGTAGTTGAGAAATTTTATGCTGAGGCTTTGGCGGATGGACAAGAAGGCCTTATGGGAAAAAACCTTGAAGCGCCATATAAGCCTGGAGCTCGAATTGGGCATGCGGTTAAATTAAAACCGGAGGACAAAGATTTTGATTTAGTTATTACTGGAGCTGAATGGGGAACTGGAAAACGAACAGGGTGGTTAACTTCGTTTGATGTTTCTTGTAGGGGAGACTCTGGAGAGCTTTTGGATGTAGGAAAAGTGTCTACTGGACTAAAGGAACTTGAGGGGGCAGATCTTAGTTACAATGAAATTACTAAAAGATTAAAGAAACTTGAAATTTCTGAAGAAGGAAGAAAGATAAAAGTTCGTCCGAAGATTGTTATAACTGTTCAATATCAAGATATTCAAAAGTCTGTTAACTATTCTAGTGGATATGCTCTTAGGTTTCCAAGAATTATTAGACTTAGAGAAGACAGATCGGTAGAGGATATTGCAACTGTCAGTGAGATTCGTGATGAGATTGGAATTTAAAAACTTCTAAAAATACCTCGTCGATGAGAACAAAGCCTTTATAAAGGGGTTTTTTGTGAATATGGCATGGCAGTAGCAAAAAAAACAAAATCTAGGGATACAACTCTTAAGGTTCAAAATATAGTTGCAACAACTTCTCTTGGAGAACAGGTTTCTTTGACGAAACTTGCTCGGACACAACCTAATACTGAATATAATCCGGATACTTTTCCTGGTCTCGTTTTAAGAGTTAAAAAACCTAAGTCTGCTGTTCTTGTATTTAGTTCTGGTAATTTGGTTTGTACTGGAACAAAATCGGTCGCACAGGTAAAAGATGTTGTTTCACAAGTAGTTAAGCAACTTGCAAAGATTGGCGTTAAAGTTAAAATAAAACCTAAAATTACTGTTCAAAATATTGTTGCGTCGGGGGCTATTAATCTTGATTTGAATTTGAATACCTTAGCACTTGAACTTGAAAATACAGAATATGAGCCTGAACAATTTCCAGGGCTTGTTTATAAGCTTGTGGATCCAACAGCGACATTCTTGTTGTTCTCTAATGGGAAACTCGTTTGTACTGGAACTAAGAATAAGGCGCAACTTGAAGACTCAATGATTCAATTGAACAAGAATGTTAGGGCTGCACTTAGAAGAATAAAAGTGATGCAGAAGAAACAGAAAGAAGAGGAGAATGACTTTTAGTCATCTTTTATATGCAATCTATTCCTTTAGGTCTCATTCAAATTGGATTAAATGCCAAAGATTATGAGAGTATTGCAAAAAATGTGCAGAGAACTTTAGCTATCTCTAGTGATGGAAGAAAAGATATTTTAGAAAGACTCGTTAGTGAAATTCCTGAAGATGTTTTAAAAATAGCGACGGATATATACAGAGGGATGTTTTATGATAAAAAATTTTATTCTGTAGCTGGACTTAATTATAATGAAGATACTCCAGGAGAAGGATGTTTTAAGGTTGCATTTGCTGATTATTTATTAAGAAATAAAGATCGATTACAGATTAATAAAGAATTATAAACTTCTTTTGAATTTATTAGTTATGAAATTTAGAGAGTTTGTTACATCCTCTGGACTTAGGGTTTTTGGGGGCAGGTCTGCCGAAAATAATGAAGAATTGATTAATCAAGTAAGTCCAAAGGAGATTGTTCTTCATACTGTAATGCCTGGAAGTCCTTTTTGTAATATTAAGGATAGAGCTTTGAAAAAAGACATTAAAGAAGCTGCAGTTTTTTGTGCTAAATATTCACAGGATTGGAGAGATCAAAAAAGAGATGTCAGTGTTCATGTTTTTAGGGGAGCTGATATTCATAAGGAGAAGAAAATGAAGATCGGAACTTTTGGTGTTAAGAAATTTGATATAATTAAGGTTAAGAAGAGTGATATATTGAAATTTGAAAAGGAGCTTTCCGATGATAAATCCTAAATGTGATATTTGTTTGAAAGAGCTTGAAGACTTTGGAGGACTACTTTTTTCTCCGCCAGATATTGAGGGGAAAGTTATTAAAAACCATTTATGTGGGGAATGTTATAATAAATTGATAGGATATTTAAAATGAAACCGATGAAAAAATTACAAATTGGAAAGAATGGTCTTAGTGTTGCTTTTATAGACCAGATTAAAAAAATGTTCGTGGATGCTGAGATTATGAAAATTACAATATTAAAATCTGCATGTAGGAATAAAAAAGAAGCTGTTAAAATTTGTGATGAACTTATGAAATCTCTTGGGCCTAAATATGCGTATAAGCTTATTGGGTATGTTGTTAGTGTTAGGAAGTTTAGAAAAGTGCAACGGTAGACTTATATAATCAAATATAATATGTATAATATGTTAAATAAATTTTTAGATAACAATAAGAGTGAGTTCTACTTTGCTTTTAGATTGATTGTTGGTCTTATGTTTGCTTTGCATGGAGCTATCAAGTTAGGGTTAACTGGTGGACCTGTTGAAACAGGATTGATGCTTCTAGCAGGGATTATTGAACTTGTTGCCGGGCTTGCAATTGTGTTTGGGGCATACATAGGAATAGCTGCTGTGGTTGCTGGACTTGAAATGCTTTACATAGTTGTATTTGTTTTTTTACCAGATGGAATTAATCCATTAGAGACTGGTGCAGAAGTTGCTCTTCTATATTTAGCTGCATTCTTAGTACTAGCAACAGTAGGCGCTGGCAAGTGGACTGTTGGCAACCCTGGAATGAAAAAATAATCATTACTTGTAAATTTCTTTTTCTTTTTTGTTTTATTGAGATGATAGCTTGACTGGTATAGAACAACTAAACTTATAAAGGTAGAATTTCTAGAAATTTTATGAAAAAAATAATGGATGTAGTGTTGCTATGAGAAGAAGCAGTCGAAAAACAAAGATAGAAAGGTTTTATAGATTCGGACATGATGCGAGAATCAAATGTATGCTGGACGAAACTAAACCTAAAGGCCACGAAATATATAGATCCTTGCCACCGATACACTATCAAATTGGAGAGCGTAAACCCTCAGAAATGGTTGAGGATATAGGGGTTGGGTTGATTGAGCAAGGATATAAAAGCTCAGAAGCAGCAGAGTATAGAGATGATAGATATTATATCTCGAAAGATGATCAGTATGGGGGGATTGGGAATCCTATAAATATAGTTAATGTTGCATATCGCCACCATGCTGAATATACTTTAGTAAGTCCTGATGGATTGAATACCTCCATTATAATTCCCGAACAACAAGTAGTTACAGCGGAATTAAGCGTATATGGGCTGGGTGCTGACGATGCCCCAACATTTGTTATGACCCCTCTTGGACGCACCCCCCTATATGATGAGACTAGGGCTTTATTATTCGAATTCACTAAAAAATTTCCACTAGTAGAAGACGATGCTTACAGATCTTTTGTAGGCCAATATGAAAATCCAGATAGCTGGTTAATTTTTAGGAATCCTTAGATTGTAGACACTTAACATCTTGTAGAATGTGCGATACCTTTAAATACCATAATCTCAAATATTTCTTAGGTTAAAGCCCGCAAGATTGCGATGGCGATTTAACGCTGAAAAGTGTGCCTGTATAATATAAAATAAAATGGTAAAAGATTTTTATTCGAAAGACCCAGAGAAATTTGTTGTGAATTTAGCTCTTGCTTTGAAGAAGATGCCGGAGTTTGAAATTCCTGAATGGGCATTGTATGTTAAGAGTGGTATGTCGCGGGAAAGACCTCCTGTGAATAGTGATTTCTGGTTTACTAGAGCAGCTTCGATTCTTAGACAGTTATATATGAAAGGTGTACTTGGAGTTGGAAGAATGAAGACTCGTTATGGATCTAGGAAGGATAGAGGAGGAAGGCCGGACAAGTTTTACAAGGCTGGTGGGAAAATTATTAGGGTAATTTTGCAGCAAGCTGAAGAAGCTGGACTCGTTGAGAAAGTTACTCGAATGCAACACGGTAGGCGTCTGACTCAGAGTGGTCGAGATTTACTTAATTCTATTGAGGTTCCTTTGAAAGAAGGATTTAATGCTGAGGGAGTTGTGATTCGTCAAGTTGAAATTGCCATCGAGGAAAATTCCGAGGAAAAGAATGGTGAGGTTGAAGAAACCGTTGAAGTTAAAAAATCTCCTAAGAAGAATGTTGAGAATACTCAAGAAGTAAAAGAAGAAGTTGAGGAGAAAGTAGATGGCAAGTAGAAAACAAAAACTTGCTAGCAGCAAGAAAAGACATTTAGGAAAAGCTGGTAAACAGACTAAGTGGGCGCCTTTTTGGGCAGTTATTAAGAAGTACGGAAAAGGGAAAAAGATACATCCATCTAGGATGACTCATGTTAAAAGAAGCTGGTCCAAGACTAATCTTAAAATTAAACCTAGGAAAATGGCTAAGAAGCATTTAGGATAATGGCAGAAAATAAAGATACTAAGAAAATAAAGAATGTTGCTTCGGTGAAGACTGAACAAGATAGTAAGGAAAAGAAGACTATTGTATCTGAAGATGTATCTTCTGATACTCCAAAGGACAAAACTGAAGAAAAAACTGAAGTAGTTGAATCATCTGGAGAAGTAAAAGAGGACAAAACTGAAGACGTTAAGGAAGAAAAGAAAACTGAAGACGTTAAGGAAGAAAAGAAAACTGAAGACGTTAAGGAAGAAAAGAAAACTGAAGACGTTAAGGAAGAAAAGAAAACTGAGAAGCCTGAATCAACTCCTGCGGTTGCTACTAAGCCTAAAAAAGATGATAAAAAAGAGGAGTTACCTATTGAACTTGAAAGAGAATATATTGTTCCATTGAAGAGGGGAGCTCTTAAAGTTCCTCGGTATAAGAGAGCTAAGAAGGCTGTTAAAACTTTGAAGGAATTTTTAGCTAAACATATGAAAGTTGAAGATAGAGACTTGAGAAAAGTTAAGATTGATATTTATTTGAATAATGAAATATGGTTTCGAGGAATTAAGAAGCCTGCTAATAAGATTAAGGTTAAAGCTGTGAAAAGGGGCGGAATTGTTTATGTTGAGCTTGCGGAGATGCCTGCAGTTGTTGCTTTTGCTAAGGCTCGAATTGAAAGACGAGACGCTAATGTGATTGAGGCTCCAAAGAAGATTAAACATGAGCACGATCATGATCATAAGGATGAGAAGGACAAAGATGGTGATGGGGTAGAAGACACTAAAGAAGAGAAAGAAGATAAGAAATCTTCCGAAGAAAAAGCTGCCAAAGTTAATAAAGAGGCTGCTAAAGAGAAGAAGCATACTGCAAAAGCAAAGACTGGCAAGGAAGATAAGCAGATGGTTCATAGAAAAGCTATGAAGAGGTAATTCTATAAAGACTGTTTTTATAATTTTAATTTATGAAGAAAAGATGTGGATGGGTAAATTTGGATTGTCCCCAATATGTGAAGTATCATGATGAAGAATGGGGAGTTAAGTCACATGATGACCTATATCTTTTTGAGATGTTGATTCTTGAGGGGGCTCAGGCTGGGCTATCTTGGCTTACCATTCTTAAGAAGAGGGAAAATTACCGACGAGCATTTGATTCGTTTGACTTTGAAAAGATTGCTAAGTATGATGAAAAAAAGATTGAAGAACTCCTTTTGAATACAGGAATTGTTAGAAATAGACTTAAGATTCGTTCAACTGTTTCAAATGCTCGTGCTTTTATTCAGATTCGAGAGGGGTTTGGGTTGTTTGCCTCCTATGTTTGGGAGTTTGTTAATGACCAGACCATTAAGGGTGGATGGAATAAGCGGACCGAAATTCCTGCGACTACTAAAATTTCTGATTTGATTTCTAAAGACTTAAAGAAAAGAGGATTTAATTTTGTTGGGCCAACTATTATCTATGCTTTTATGCAGGCTGTAGGACTTGTTAATGATCATGAAAAAAGTTGTTTTAGGTATGGGGAGATATAAAAAGGGGAATTCTGTTTTAATTTTATGAAAACTAAAATAACTGATTTGATTAATTTTGGACTTATTAATATTGATAAATCTAGAGGTCCTACTTCTTATTCAATTTCTGAATATGTTCGGAGACAGTTGAAGCTTAAGAAGACTTCTCATATGGGAACGCTTGACCCAATGGTTACTGGAGTTTTACCAATCACACTTGGAAGAGCTTGTAAACTTGCAAATTATTTTATTCGTCATGACAAGACTTATGTTGGAGTTATGCATACCCATAATGAGGCTGATATGAAGGATCTTCAAAAATTAATTGACAAAAACTTTCTTGGAAAAATTAAACAAACTCCTCCAAGAAAATCCGCTGTTAAGATTCAAGAGAGGGAGAGGACAGTATATAGTTTTAAATTCTTAGAGGCATCTGTAGATTCTCGAGATTTTTTATTTGAGTGCAAGGTTGAAGGGGGAACTTATATTCGAAAAATTTGTTCAGACCTTGGGGGAATGATTGGAGGAGCACATATGAACGAACTTCGAAGAACTGAAGCTGGAATATTTTCTGAGGAGGATTTGTATACTTTAGAGGAATTTGATATTTCTGTTGACTCTTGGAAAGAAGGGAATGATAAAAAACTTCGAAAGATGATTATTCCTGCGAAAAGCGCTATAAAACAAGTTTTACCTTATGTTGAGATTGATAAGTCTGCAGTAAAGTCACTTTATCAAGGAAAGCCTCTGTTTAGGTCTAATGTTATTAAGGGTGCTAATGAGTTAAAAGAGGGTGAAGTTTTTGCTGCATTTTGTAAGGAAGTTTTTATTGGAATTTATAAGAAAGGAAGTGAAGAGATAATTTTTGCCAGAAGTGAGTTTGTTTACAACTAAATCCCCTTAATATTTATATAACCCCTATATTTTCATATTTGATGGCTGAAGAGGATATGACTGGAAATGAAGAAGAGGCTATGGTTACTATTAATCAGGACGAATTTTTAAGAGAAGCTAAGGATTTTTTTGAATTAAATAAGAAGATTATTGGACGGATTGTTAAATCTGGTGGGAAAATTATTAAAATTGACTTTAATGAGTTTTCAGCGCATTCTCCGGAACTTGCTGAGAATTTAATTAACCGGCCTGAAGAGACTATACAACTCTTAGAGGTTGCTTTAGAAGAACTTGAGTGGGCTCCAAATGATGCTAGGGTTCGATTCGATACGATAACGCCTGGACAAGAACTTTTAATTAGAAACATTCGGTCTAAACACCTTGGACAGATGATTGGGATGGAGGGGATTGTTAGACAGGCATCTGAAGTTCGACCTCTTGTGACTAATGCTCGATTTGAGTGCCCTAGTTGCGGGACGCTTATTTCTCTTCTCCAAATTGATAAGAAATTTAGGGAGCCGTCTCGTTGTTCTTGTGGAAGACGTGGAGGATTTAAGGAGATTGGAAAAGATATGGTTGATGCTCAGGTTTTGACTATTGAAGAGGCGTCTGATAACTTAAGCGGCGGAGAACAACCCAAGAGGATGACTATATTTTTGAAGGAAGACCTTGTGGATCCTAGAATGGAGATGAGAACTACTCCTGGATCTCGTGTTAAAATTATTGGAATATTAAAGGAGATTGCGATTTCGTCTTCTAGTGGCGCCATGCTCACTCGTTTTGATTTAGCTGTTGAATCAAATAATATAGTTCCCTTGGATGAATCTTTTGAGGATATTGATATTGATGAAGAAGATGAAAGGGTTATTCGTGAGATTGCTAGTGACCCGGACATTCTTAATACAATGGTTAAAAGTATTGCTCCTTCAATTTGGGGACATGAAGAAGTTAAGAAGGCTCTTGCCTTACAGCTTTTTGGAGGGGTTAAAAAGACCCGAAGTGACGAAACTAAAATGAGAGGGGATATTCATGTGCTCTTGGTTGGAGATCCTGGCGTTGCGAAATCTGTTATGCTTGGGTTTATTAGTGGAGTTGCACCGAAGGCTCGTTATGTGTCTGGAAAGTCGTCCACAGGAGCTGGTCTTACTGCGACAGTTGTTAAGGATGAAATTTTGAAGGGGTGGAGTTTGGAGGCTGGAGCTATGGTTCTTGCAAATAAAGGGATTGTTTGTATTGATGAATTTGATAAGATGGCTGAGGAGGATAGGTCTACAATGCATGAGGCTATGGAGCAACAGACAGTTACTATTTCAAAAGCGACTGTTCAAGCGACACTTAGAGCTCAAACTTCGGTACTTGCTGCGGCGAATCCCAAATTTGGAAGATTTGATCCTACGCAGGATATTCCTAGACAAGTTAATTTAGCTCCAAGTTTACTTTCTCGTTTTGATGCTATTTTTATTATGAGAGATATTCCTAGTAGGGAGCGTGATGAAGCAATAGCAACTCATGTTCTTGCAGAACACAGGCAAGAGGTTAAACATAATGTTATTGATAAGGATCTTCTTCGAAAATATATTTCCTATTCTAAACAGAAGTATAATCCTAAGCTTACTTCAGAAGCAGTTAACGAGATGAAGGACTTTTATGTTGGACTTCGAAATCAACCGCAGATTGGAGATGTTGGTGCTAACAAGGCTATTCCTATCGGAGCTAGACAGTTAGAGGCCCTTGTTAGGCTCGCTGAAGCGCATGCTAGGATGAGACTTTCAAAAACTGTAGATAAAAAGGATGCAAAGATTGCGATTGAACTTGTAAAAAGTTATTTGATGCAAGTTGGATACGATGAAAAAACTAAGACTTTTGATATTGATAAAATTAGTGGGAATCCAGCTTCAGCTAGGAATAAGATTGCGATTGTTCGAGATACAATTGAGGCCCTTGAAGAGAAACTCGGGAAGCTTATTCCTTTTGAAGAAGTTGAGAAAGCCTTGAAGGACAAAATGAAGCCTGATGAGATTGATGAAGTTGTTGGGAAACTTTTGAAAGCTGGAGATTTATTTAGACCTAGACGAGGGTTTATTCAGAGGATGTAAGGGATAAGGGTTAGAATAGTGGTTCTGGAAGTGAAATGACTAACAGCGCCACAATAATTCTTATAAAGACCTCGCGCTATGCAAAAATCATGGAAGAAAATATTGGAACTGGTTCCGGGGAGGATACGAATTCAAATAACAGCACTAACACTGGAGCTTCTGCTCCATCATCTGGAGGATCAAACTTTAATCCAGGAGAGATAAGAAAGAGAAATATTGCTTACAAGATGCGGATTGGAGATATTTTGAAGGGACGACCTACGAATACTCCTGAAGGGAAATTTATGTATCTTGAGATGGGAGACCGGCATGTTGTTAGAATTAATGTTCTTGCTAATTGTGTTGATAAATTTAATAGTGAGGGGGAAAAGAAATATTTGTCTATAACTGTTGACGATGCATCTGGGCAAATTCGATTAAAAGTGTTTGGAGATGAAGTGGAAAATTTTAAAGATGTGAATGCGGGAGATACCTTGCAGATCATTGGAAATGTCAGAGAATGGAATGGAGAAGTTTATATGATTCCAGAGGTAATTAAAAAGGTGGATCCTCGTTGGCTTCTTGTTCGAAAACTTGAAATTCAAAACAGCAGACGCAACATGCCACAAGCTGAAAATGGAAGTAATGACTTGAAGAACTCTGTTATGGATAAAATAAAGAATGCTGAAGTTGACGGGGGAATTGATACTGAAGCTTTGAAGATGGATACAGAGGCTAATCCCGAATTAATTGATAAGGAAATAAAGACCCTTTTGGAAGAAGGTTTAATTTATGAGCCTCGACCCGGAAGGCTTCGATATTTGGGTTAGAAATTTTAAAAATTACGAATCGTCCATATCAACTTCTAAATCAATATCGGATCCAAGCATTGCATCTGTTTCGATTCTTCCCTTTCTACTTAAACTTGCTTTTTCTCTTGCCCTTTTTCTTTCAACTAGCGAATCTATTGTAACATTTTCAAGATCTGTCGGAATTTCTGGATCATCTCTTTCTTTTAACTCATGTTTCTTTCTTTGTTCAATCCATTCATCGTCATCATATTCTTCCTTGTGGTCAATTCTTTCTTGAACACCTTTTAATATTTCTCTTTCTTTATGTATAGTTATATCTCTTTTGAAATTTATTTTTTCAACATGTAATTTAAGTAGTCTTACTTTTAGGAACTTTTCTAGGAGTGAAAAAATCATGACATAGTCTTTTGGAATTCTTCCTTTTTCTATACCTTGAATAATTTTATAATCTATATCTGTTGCCTTTGCTAACTGGCCCGTACTTAGTTTTCTTCTTCTTCTAGCAATTGTAACATTCCAAGAATAATCATCAACAACGTTTTCATTTGTTTCCTTTTTTGGAGGGGCCCTTAATTTAGCTAAATTCCCCTGAAGAAATACTTGTTCATCGCTTAGCTCTGTTTTGTCGTTCACTCCAGACATTTTCTCCATTCTTTCTCGAACGCTATATCTCTCGTCTGCTTTTGCTAATTGACTAATTGAAGGTTTTTGAATTGTTGGAATTCCCTCATTTAAAGAGCACGGTTTACAAATACGAATCATTCCAGCACCTAATATTCCTTCAAAAAGTTCTATTACATCTTCTTCTTTCTTGCAAATGGCACATCTCATTAGATTCTTTCTTTTTTCAAAAAAAAGAAATTTCTTCCAAGTAGAAAAAACTTGGATTCCAAAACTTTGTTTTGATATTTATTCATTAAAGTATCAAATAAAAGTCACTTTTAAAGAATATTGTAGTTTAATGTATATGTTAGTTGAATTGTCCTAAATAGGGATTAATTGTATCTATATTTTCTAGAGCATATATTACCTTCCTATTATTAACAATAACTGCCGGATATGAATCAATTCCATATTTATTCATTAAAAGATTTAATGAAGTCAAATTTTGATCCGTTGCAATTGGAATTAAAAGTAAATTTTCATTTGTAGATCTTATATCAAGAAGAATTTTTGACCAAACATTTTGAGTTGCTTGTTTTTGGATGTCTTCAGTATTATATTCATATAGGTAAACTATTAGGTCATAATTTTCACATCTAATTAATGAATCTTGATTGCTTAACCAAAGAAGAGTTCTTAATAAATCATATTTTTGATGAAGAAGAATCATATTATCAGTAATTTTTCCTTGAGCTTCATATTCTTCTAATAATTTTGCTTCTTCATAGATTTTATTAGCAAATTTTATATTTTCTTCCCTTAAAAAATCACATGAGATATTTATTTCTTCAGATAAGGTTGTTATTGCCATTCCATCAACTAAGGCAATTTCGGATTTTGTATAAAATTCGCTAATTTTTGATAAATTTGAAGTTTCTATAGTTATTCCTAAAAAAAGTCCAATTGCAAATATAGCAATTGTAATTACTAAAGCTTCCCAGAAAACATTTTTTTTACTTTTTAACATTTTACCAAGTCTCCTTTCCTCTTAGAAATTTATAGAAGGAATAAATCAGTAAAGGGGGATACATTATGAGATAGAAAAATGAGTATATAAAGATGTCTTTAACCGTTGGTCTTCCATATTCTTTTCCCCTAGAATGTACTAAAGCTGTTATTGTATATGCTAAACCTAATGAAAAAAGAAGCATTCCAAAGAAAAATAATATACTTGGATTTAAACTAAAATCATCAAGTCTTATAATAGCTACTTGTGCTGCAACGGAATATTTTGCTACTAGATATTTAGCCATAAAATATTCTGTTAATCTATAAACTAAAAATGCTAAACCTGTTAAACCAATAATCCATGAAAATATAAAATATGGCATAATAAATAAACCTAACATACCCGTGTTTCTTATTTTTTTTCTGTATTGGTAAACAGTTTGGATTCCACCTACGTTCCATCTAATTCTTTGTTTAAACCATTCCCCAGTCTTTTCTGGCACAACTGTAGTTACTTTTGCTGGTAAAGCCATTTCTACTTTCCATCCATGTGCTACAATATTCCAAGTAATTTCAATATCTTCAGTTAAATTATTCAATTTGAACCCCTTTACATCATCATATGCGGTTTTTCTGTATATACTTAAAGGGCCATTAGTTACATAGATTGAATCTAGAAATCCTAAAAGTTTTCGGGTAAATGCTATTATTTTATATTCAATAGCTTGAATTCTTGAAAGATAATTTACTCTATTAAAAACTAATACTCTTGAAGTAACTGCGCCGGTTTTTTCATCATTAAAATATCCAACCATTTTTTCAATTGCATCTTTACTTGGGAAAGAATCAGCATCACTAAAACCTATTAATTTAGTTTTTACAAATTTTGCACCATAAATTTTAGCACCAGCGGCCCTCCCTGTATTTTTTGGAGTTTTCAATGCAATCACCTTAGAATATTTTTTTGCATATTCTTTAATTATCTCAAATGAATTATCAGTACTGCAATCATCTACAATATAAATTTTTTTTAAACCTTTATAATTTGAATCTAATAAGCCTTTGATATTTTTACCAATGCTATCTGCCTCATTAAAGCAAGGAACGACTATGCTTAATGAATAATTTTTATTTGGTTTAATATATTCATATAAATCCTTTCTATTTTGTGAATATACTAAAATATATAAAAATAAAAAATAAAATGCAATAAAAGAATAAAATAAGTAAAGAACTGTTAATGGCTCCATTAGTTTTCTCCCTTCTTTCCTTCTTCGTTATCGTTTGAATTTTCTTTTTGATGGACATTAAAATACTCGTAGAATTCTTCTGAGAGTGAAAGCTCATTGGTATGTCCTACTTTTTTTGCAATGACAAGACTTAGCTCTCTGAATTTTTTAATGTGATCGTAGGCTTTGTTTCCACGAATTTTTATGACAACAGACTGTTTTATTGGTTGCTTATATGCAATTATTGCTAGAGTTTCTTTTTCTGCTTTAGTAAACTCTGAAGATCCCGTTGCAAGCTTATTTATTAAATAGTGATATTTCTCCTTGACATCCATCTTCCATGAATTTGTTCTGTTAACCAAAACTAGAACTCCACTATCTTTTGTATATTTTTTTTCCAATTTATGGAGAATTTCTTTTAGCATTATTGGATTTAAATCTGTAAGCATGATTAATTCTTCTAAACTAAGAAATCTTCCTGCGATAAAAAGAGATGCCTCTACTTTTTCAATTGAATCGGATTCCATTTCTTCGAATTCGTTTTCGATTTCTTTTGCGGTTGAGCCTGTGATTACTGGTGCCGTAGGAATATTTGTTTGGTTTTGATCTTCTTCCATTTATGTACTTAGTTTTTATCTTTTAAGAACTTACTCCTAATCTATAACTATAAATCTAAGGAGACCTGCGACCCCACCTAAATTATCAAATTGAACACCTTGATCAG
>JADFNI010000015.1 GCA_022563455.1 Nanobdellota archaeon | reverse complement strand
TAAAGTTTGTGAATCCATATTAGAATTAGCAGAATAATTAACCCCACCACTTGTATTCAAAATATAATTATAAGTTCCGGCTGATAAAGTTACACTCTCCCCAGTTCCAATATTTAACGAATCACGATAAACTGTATAAACAACATCAGAATCCCCAGAGTTACTTTCAGAGAGGCCAACAGTAATCAAATTTCCATAATTAACAGTCCATAAAGTAGAATTAGTCAATTGCCCAACAGGACTAACAGGATTCACAGTTAACGTATCATTTGCAAAACCACTAGTATAATTAACATTTCCAGTCGTATTATAAACATAATTATAAGTCCCAGCTGAAAGTGTAACACTCTCTCCATTCGTAACAATAGATCCATCACGATACAAATCACAACTTAACTGAGAAGGACAACCACTTCCAGTCGCAGTTGTAACAATCAAATAATCTTCAGAATTCGTTGGAGTCAAAGCAAAACTTAATCCCGGAGAAATAGGATTAACAACAACAGAATAAATAGTCCAATTAACATTCCCCGAAGAATCATTAATCGAAACATTAATCGAATAACTTCCCCCAGATAATGGACTAACATTAACCAATAATCCAGCAGAATTAATCGAAAATGTATCACTCCAATTAATCAAAAACGAATCAAACAAAACGTTATCAGTTGCATCAAAGTCAACACTCAAAACTTCCCCATAATTAATATTCGCATCCAATGGAATAGTCGTAAAGAACGGAGGCGTAGTATCCGGAACAGGAGTCACATTAACAAAGAAAGTCTCAAAACTAGTTGTATAATTCCCAGAGTCAACATAACTACAAGTAATATTCTCAACTTGAACAATATTAAAGGTTGTTAGATTAATAACTGAAGAAACCCCAGAATCAATCAACCAACCTTCTCGATAAAGTTCAACAGTAGCCAAAGAATCTCCAGTAACAACAGAACATCCAAGATTAATCGAATCTCCTTGAAAGATTATAATATCTTCCGAAGTAGAATTCAATGTCAAATTAACAACTGAAGAAATTGGACTAACTGTATAAACAGAAACATTTTCTGAAGAAGTATAATTCTGTGAAGCTCCCAAACTACAATTAAACGTCAAATCTCCAGCCCCAGGAGTAATAGCTACACCACTAGAAATAACCGAACCGTCCATTGTCAAAACAGCACTTCCATCCCCACTAACAACAGAACAAGAAGGAGTAATAGCCACCCCAAAGTCTTGAGGACTAGAAACATCAAAAGAAAGAGAAGTCGAAGAAGCAATCGGACTAACAACCAAGGTCTCAAAGTCCATAGCAGAATTAGCAGAATAATTAGTCCCACCACTTGTATTCAAAACATAATTATAAGTCCCAGCAGAAAGAATAACACTCTCCCCAGTCCCAACACTAATCCCATCACGATAAATTATATAAGTTAAATCCGAATCTCCAGTATTACTCTCAACTAACCCAACAGTAATCAAAGTTCCATAATTAACCGTCCATAAAGTCGAATTAGTCAAACTTCCAACAGGACTAATTTGATTAACAGTTAAAATATCACCTACAGATCCATTAGTATAATTAACATTTCCAGTAGTATTATAATCATAATTATAAGTCCCAGCAGATAAAGTTACAGTTTCTCCATTCGTAACAGCAACCCCATCCCTATATAAATTGCAAGTTAATTCACTAGGGCAAGAACCACCAGTCGCAGTTGTAACAATCAAATAATCCTCAGAGTTCGAAGGAGTTAAAACAAACGATAATGTAGGATCCACTGGCCCTCCCCCACCCTCAGAAATAGTCACAGTTCTCTCAATCTCATTTTTGTTCCCTAAAACATCTACAGCATAACCTGTGAAAGTATATGAACCATTATTACCTAAACCAGTAAAATTATGCTCATACTGTGTAGCAGTTGCATCATACAACGAACCTACCTCAGAGGAAGTTAAAGCCCTCTTGAAAATCATAACTTCATCAATTTGACCATCCCATACTTTTGTTGGATCTTCCTGTGATGCAACTGCTAACCATTGATCATTTGCATAACCAGTAGAAGATACGTTTGCGGTCCTTGTCCCTATTAATATTCCATTTAAATAAAGAGAAATACTCGGTACCGTTTGATCATAAATTCCCACCATATGTATCCATGTATTAGCTATAATTGGATCCGTAGTCTCGACAGAAGCCGAGGTACCACTTACATCATCATAACCAGTATTTACCCCAAATTTCACCCTATTTGTACCTCCAGTTCTAAAATGCCAACCCGGCCAATTAGTAATGCCTTTAGTTCCAAACGGAGCCATTTTAGCAACCTTATTCGCCTTAATCCAAGCTACAGCCGTAAAACTCTCATTGAATACCCCGGGATATTTCGTTTGAAATCCCGAGAGGTTTATTGCGTCCGTTGAGTCTCCATCCGGTATTCCATCGAAATCAAATGCTGCTCCAAATCTCCCATCTTGAATTTGATGCGCATCTCCCACAATCACTCCATTATTTGATTCACCACTTAAATCAATTACAGTATTTCCACTAACCTCATCCATCCTCAACCACAAGAGCAAGTCATTATCAAAATTCACAAAAGAATAATGGTTTCTGCTAGAGATTGTGGAAAAGTTCACATAAATGTTATTGTTAGATTGGGAACCATTAGATGTTGGCGGGACAAACGAAACAGAGGGGGCAGTTGCATCTATACTGAAACTAACACTTTCAAAATAGTTGTTTGACCCACTTGTATCATTTCCATAAGCTTGGAAGGTATAAAATCCATCAGAAATTGAAGTGTTAATCGCATTAAATACTGTTCCAAACGCATTACCCTCATCCCCAGTCATAGAAATATTTGTAACACCTCCATCCAAACTATAATGTACACTTCCATTTGCGTTCAATGTTACATTAAAATTCAACGGAATCGCAATAGATCCATATGTTTTATTTTCTGGAAAAACTATAGTCATATCTAAAACAGGGATATCAGATACAAAACTCGTAATATTAATATTATCTATACTGATTTTATCATTATTGGCATTAGACAAAGTTTCAAACCTAACATGAAAGCCAGTAGTCATAGTGATACTGTTTGCTATATTAAAACTATGAAATTCTGCAGCGTTTGAGTTTGTATCAAGTAAAAGTTGCCAACTCTCAATACTGCTATTTACATACACTCTAAGATAATCACCAGATTCCAATCCAGCATTATCCATGTCAAAGCTAAATTCAGCCCAATCTACTCCAGTTAAATCTATGGAATTAAGAAGAATTAAACTCTCAATTGATCCCTTTGTATTTGCGTTACGACATTTACCTTGAGCAATCACCCAGCCACCACTCGGATTATTCCACTTATCTAGATTAAGACAATCATCGAACAAATTCTCCGTAGCTGGATCAATAATATGGTCAAACTCTATACCACCTCCAATAATCTTCAAGTCAAAAGTGTCTTGAATTCCAACCAAATTATTTAAGAGAACCTTATTATATTCATTATCTACTAAACTAGAAAACTCGGCAATCACATCTGTTCCCCCAATTTCATAAACTTCAATACTTGGCTTTCCACTAATTTTTCTAGCATAAATAGTAATATCATTACTAGAAGTCAAATTCTGTTCAAAAGTCACTCTGACAAAATCTTGACTTGGAATTACTTCACTCCAAACGCCATCTAAACTCTTAACTTCTTCATAAATATCTGAGATAAGATTCCTATTTGAATCAAGATGCTCAGCTTTAGTAATTTCAATTTCCAATTCATAGGTTTGAGAAGATAAACTAGGGACAACCCACTCTATATAATCTATCAATCCATTTTCGTTTAGATCATATTTTACAATTTCAACTTCTTCTCTTCCACCACTAATTAAATGATACAATCTAATCTTAGAGGATTCAGATTCTTTGGAGAGTTCAGTGTACGCCAAAATATTATCATAATGAATATCTGGACCAGAAATAATAATTTTCTTTTTAAAATTAGAAATTATAATTTCCTTACTTAAAGGAGCATCAGTATAATATTCAATCAAAACCTTTTTTGAAACAGTAGTATCAACTATCTTATCAACCTCAATTATCTTATCATTATCTACAATTGATATATGCTCTTCAACTTCTCCTCCAGAAGCAACTCCATTAGTTAAACCAACCCTAGACGGTAAATTAGAGATTGAATATGTTATCTTTTCTGCAATATTTTTATCATTCCAAATATCTTCATCAACTATTCCAGTTAAAGATTCATCTAGAATATCTTTTCTATCAATACCCTCAACAAGGTCTTCATATTCCAAAATTTCATCTAAAAATTTTTGAACATCATCCTCTGTTCCAACCCTAATATCATTAGCCTCTATAGGAATTTTTATATCTCCTATATTTTCTCCATCAATTTCACTAATCCATTTAACAGGCCTATTTAGGACAGCCTTATATTGAATTACATTAACACTTACCACATCTTCAACACCCTCCTCCAAGGTAACATCAGAGGTTTCATTAACTACTTTAATCTCATCCAAACTTTCATTAGTTTCAGGTTCTAAAGAATCATCAATTACCTCAGAAACTTCTTCTCCTTTGATATCCTTGCTAAGTTCTATTAAAGAAATATCTTGATAAATTAATTTGACTCCAAGAGTGCCCGTTTTCGCAATTATATCAAACTTTTCTAAAGGAATTTTAAGAAAGTATTCGTCTTCTAGATCTTTTTCTTCAAAATATTGCGTGGTGATAATAATTTCTCGTCCCTCAATATCTAAATTAATATCATTATCTGATAAATTAATTGAATCAGTTCTAATACTTCCATCAATTATTTCTATAGAATTTCTTTTGCCTAAGTTATAGGTGAATGGAGTATCTTTTGAAACAATGCCTTCTATTTCAGTTTCAGTAGAAGAAACAGGACCATTTGTAGAAAGATCATCCACAACCTTTCCAGTCACCTCTAAAAAAGGAACATAATTTAATCCAAATAATTCTTTTACCCAAGAGCCTATTAGATTGAAAACACCAGTCTTGATGGTAAATTTACTTCTAAATTCTTCAACTATTCCAGAATACTCAACATGAAATATAAGAGTATAATCCCCAGAATCAAGAGACAAACCTTCAAATTTTTTAATAATTGATACCTCGCTATAAATTCTAATTTCTTCAAATTCTCTGTATATTTCAATTTTATTCACATCTTCAATAATATAAACTAATCTTGCAGGAATGTAGTTTTTTCCAAAGCTTTGCAAACTAATCCAAACGATTAATTTATCTGCACTATTTAGGGAGTTTTCTTCTAAATCAAAAGTTATGTCCAGTAATTCTTCTGGAATAGGATCTTTAATAGGGTCTTCAGTGATCTCCTCTTCTACCTCTTCAGTTTCAATTTCTTCAACTTCCCCCTCCACTACTTCCCCTTCAACTTCTTCTATCTCTTCCCCTTCAACAACCTCTTCAACATCAACTATTTCTTCTTCAACAGTTTCTTCAATTTCCTCCTCGATAAAACATTCTCGTTCTTCATTGATATTAGATTCTATACATTCTTTATTCATACTAATACAAAGCCTTGTTTGATAACTGTTAATACAGTCCCCCCATTCTCCACAGCTAATAGAGGGAGTACACGCTTCACCAATCTCTGGAGATACGCTTTCTTTTGAAGGAATTTCAGCACCCTCTTTTAGAAGAAGTTTAAAGTAAACTTCTGGATAAATTATCTTGTCTTTTGGTTTTTCATATCCTTGTCCTGAACCTGAAATGTTAAAATTTTCAACATAAAAGTTTCCTTCAGCTGAATCAATTTCTAAAACTTCAAAAAGCCTCAGCTTTTTTTCTTGTCCCGCTAAACTAACAACAAGTTCTGAGTCCATAGGAACAAAATCATTATCATCTAACTCTAAATAAATATTACCCTTAATTTTTTCTCCAAGTACATAACTAATATCATCAGAAATAGAAATTTTCGCATCAACCAAATTATTAACCAAAAAAAACGAAAACAAGATTACAAAAATAGCTATAATATTTCGATCTCTTTTCATTCAAGAGTTAAGAAATTAAAGGTTATAAAACCTACTCATTTATAGAACATTTCATAGGTTAGCAAGTTCAGAAGAAATACATATGATATAATCATTTAAGTAAACCAATCATAATCCAAAACATTCTTTATGTTTCAACATGCTTTTATATTTCCATGCAAGTTTTGTTTCAGAAAGACCACTACTAAAGCCAAGCTCCCCATTATTCTTAGATAACTTCACAACATCACAAAGATCTTCTCCATTCTCTAAATTCTCAAGATATTTTGTATGCATAGTCAAATAAATCAGCGGAGTTCCCGATTCCTTTATTTGCCCATCTGCTAGAATAAATTCATCTTGCCAAACTCTTTCACTTCCATCAAAATAATAAAATCTCAATGATATTGGATTATCTTTAGGTATGTCAGAAACAAACTCGCTATTCAAAATAGTTTCTCTTACTAAAGAATTTTGATCAACGCTCAATGGCTCATATCTTCCAGGAATTGCATTTCCAATAACCTCTCCTTCAGAAAAATAGTTTCCCATTAAAAAATACACACCAAAACCTGCAAGAACAGTCAATATAATTATTGGAATTATCGCCCTCATTAGGGTTAAAAAACTCCATTATTTATAAGGCTTATGTTTATCAAAAGCATTAAAAATAATGATTATTTTGTTAAATAAGATGAAGATTATTAAAGCGAACGGAGAGGTAGTATCTTTTAATAGAAAAAAGATTGAAAATTCAGTTTATAGATCTGGTGCTTCAAGAAGCATCGCTAAAAAAATATCTAAAGATGTTGAGTCCTCAGTTAAAACTGGAATGAAAACTAGCCAAATTCAGAAAATCACATTAAAATCTCTTGGGAGCTGTCCGATTGTTCGTTACAAGTATAATTTGAAAGATGCAATAATGTCTCTTGGTCCAAGTGGATATACTTTTGAAAAATATATCGCGAAAATCTTAGACAACTACGGATATAAAACAGAGGTAGGGAAAAAATTAAGGGGAAAAGTTGTCATTCAAGAGATTGATATAATTGCCACAAAAAATAATTTCACCTCAATGATCGAGGCCAAGTATCATAATTCCCATGGGATCCGTACAAATACAAAAGTTGCTATGTACACTTATGCAAGATTTCTAGATGTAAAATCAAATCCTAAAAATTCCTTCAATGACACATGGTTAGTTACAAATACGGCTTGCACAAATAATGCAGTCAGATACTCAGAAGGTGTTAAACTAAAAGTCATCAGTTGGAATTATCCAAAATCTAAAAATCTTAGAGATATGATTGAGGGAAAAAAATTATATCCAATTACAATCTTTAAGAGTATTAGTAAATCCAATTTAGACAAATTATTTAGGGCAAATATAGTTCTAGCAAAAGATTTAAGCAATTCAGAAATAAATAGTCTTCTAAGGACCACAAGAATTAATCCCAAAGAATTAAAAAAAATCATTAATATGGCCAAAGAGGTATGTACGTAGTTATATAGCACACTTAACAAAACGATTAAATACTAATTTTGGTATCCATTTGATATAAGGAAGTGATAAAATGGATAATAAAAACTACGAAGTGATGCAAAATTTTAATATTAATAATATTCCTAGTCTTAGCATTTGTGTACTAGGCGCTCTTGAATTTTTGTCTTCAATACCCCTTCCAAAAATTAGTGTTAGAAAAAAGGATAGAATACTAGTCGTTGGAAGTGGAAATGCACTAGTCGTTGGAAAAATGATTTTTTCAAAATATGATGCAACTTTTAGAACTGAGAGTACCTATATAGAAGAATTAACAGTAGCTTCATTTGATCACGCCTTTCTAATTTCTGCAAGCGGTGGAAAACATGCACCAGGTATAGCAAAAGTTCTAAAGAAAAAAAGAATTAAAACCTCACTAATAACTAATAACTTGGATGCAAAAGCACAAAAGTTTGTAGACAAAACATATTTTTTTCCAAGAATGAAAGAACCATACACATATAATACCTCTACGTATATTTCAATAATTATTGGATACACAAAGGAATCAATTCCTAAAATTTATAGAAATGTAAAAAAAGTAGATAAAAATCTCCCAAAAAATCTCCCGAAATATTCCTCATTTTATTTTATTATTCCTACTAAATTTGATGCAGTAAAAGAAATGTTTGAAACAAAATTTGACGAATTATTCGGCCCGAAAATTATGGGCAAAGTATTCACCGTTGAAGAGATTAAACATGCAAAGACAGTCGTTAATTCAAAAGACGAACTTTTCGTTAGCATGGGGTTTAAAAATTATGTTTATGGATTGAAGAAAAATAGATACGAACTAAAGATTCCAAAAAATATCAATTTTGGAGAATTCTTAGCTATTGGTTATTATTTTATTGGTAAAATTCAAGAAGCAAACCCAAATTATTTTGGAAAAAATATCAACAATTATACAATGGAGGCATCGAAGTTATTCAACGAGAAAATTTCAGCGATAGTAGAATGAGTAAAATATATGTTTCAGGAGATCATGCAGGATTCGAATTAAAGGCAATCATAATTAAATTTCTAGAAGAGAAAGGATTCACTGTAGAAGATTATGGGCCAAGTAAATATGATTCCGAAGATGATTACCCAGATTTTGTAATTCCAATGGCAATAAAAGTTTCAGCTTCAAAATCTAGAGGGATAGTTATTGCAGGGTCAGGCCAAGGAGAAAACATAGCTTGTAACAAAATTAGGGGAATAAGATCTGGACTTTATCATGGAGGATCTCTAAAAATAGTAAACACTGGACGAGCCCATAATAATCTAAATATCCTTTGTTTTGGATCTAGATTTGTAACTGAAAGTGAAGCTAAAAAGGCAGTTAATTTATTTTTAAAAACCAAATTTAATGGTGGACGACATTTAAGAAGATTAAAAAAAGTTGGGAGGATTCTTGAATGAATAAATTAGTTATACCATCAATAATTGCAAAAAATCAAGAAGAATTAGATAGTCTAATCTCCAAAGTTAAAAAATACTTTAAAGTTATGCAAATAGATATTATGGACGGAGAATTTGTAGAAAACAAGTCTTTGGATTTCAATTTCAATTTACCAAAGGATATAGAATACGAAGCCCATTTGATGGTAAAAAATCCACTTTCATGGGCAGAAAAGAATTTCTCAAAAGTAGACTTTATAATATTTCATATAGAGGCTGTTTCAAAAGAGGATGTTAAAAGTATCATTCAAAGAATTAAGTCAATGAACAAAAAAGTTGGAATTGCTATTAGTCCGAATACTTCAATTGAAGAAATTTTAGAATATATTTCATTAATTGATATTGTCGTCGTGATGTCCGTTTATCCTGGAAAATATGGGGCAAAGTTTTTGCCAGAGACGATGGATAAGGTTAAGAAACTAAGGGAAAAGTCTCCAAAACTCCTCATTGAAGTCGATGGAGGTATGAACCTTGAAAATATCAAATTAGCAATGGAAAATGGAGCAAATAGATTTATTTCAGGATCTTTTTTACAAAATAGTTCTAACCTTGAAGAAACAAGCAAAAAATTGAGCAAATTATTAAAAGGAGGTGTTACAGATTAAATGGAAGTTAAAGTTTATTCGACCCCTGGGTGTCCATGGTGTCAGAAGGCTAAAGAATTTTTGAAAGCAAATAATATTAAATATAAAGATATAAACGTTGCTGAAGACAGTTCCGCTGCAAAAGAGATGACTGAAAAGTCAGGTCAAAAAGGTGTTCCTGTTATTGATATTGACGGGAAAATTCTTATAGGATTTGATGAATCAGAATTAAAGGGAGCTCTTGGTTTATGAAAATATTTTTAGATAGTGCCGATTTAGAAGAAATCAAAAAGGCGAAGTCATATGGGATACTTGAAGGTGTAACTACAAATCCAAGTCTTATAAAAAAGGCAGCGAAAGCTAGATCAGTAAAAGACTTAGAAGTTTATATAAAAGAAATATTAAAAGTTTGCAAAGGTATTCCAGTAAGTCTTGAAGTTATTGGAAGTAATTATGAAGATATGTTCAATGAAGGAAAACTTTTGTTTAAAAAGTTCAATCCAGTTGCGAAAAACGTTTATATCAAAATCCCAATCAATCCTTCACTAAAAAAAGGAGATGGAAAAAAGAGCGATGGAATAAAAGCTATAAAAGCCTTAACAAAACTAGGTATACCAGTTAATTGCACATTAATATTTACACCCGAACAAGCATTACTTGCAGCAATTGCCGGGGCAAAGTTTGTAAGTCCATTTGCTGGACGAGAAGACGATTTTATTAGAGAATCTGCAGGTCTTAAATTTGATAAAAAAACTCATTTTCCAGTTGAGGGGTTGAGAAAGGGAAAAAGAATCTTAAATGATAATGGAATTTATTCAGGTATTGATTTAATTGAAGAGATAGTTGAGATTTTTGAAAACAAAGACATCTCCTGTGAAGTTCTAGCTGCAAGTCTTAGAAATCCTCGGCAAGTAAGAGAGGCGGCACTTGTAGGGGCAGATATAGCAACAATCCCCCTAGATGTAATTGAAAGTTTACTGGATCATGAAAAGACTAGGGAGGGTATGAAGGGATTCACTAAAGACACCATCCCTGAATATTCAAAGATATTTAAAAAAAGTAAAAACAAAAGAAAGTAATGGCAAATAAAAAAAGAAATACTATGGATGATGAACTTCTTGATGGACATGTTAGGGTTGCTCTATTTGGTTCAGCGATAATGAAGAAGACAGATCCAAATTATAAGATGGTATATAGATTATCAAAAAGAATTGGTGCAGCAGGTATAGATGTCGTAACGGGAAGTGGACCTGGATTGATGGAAGCGGCAAATAGTGGTCACGTAGAGGGTAGAGAAAATGAAGAAACACACTCCATTGGCCTTGCAATAAAACTCCCTAATGAACAAAAGCCAAATAAAGATGTTGACGTTTTACATAGATTTGAACATTTTTCAAATAGGTTGGAGGACTTTGTACTTTTATCAAATGTATTCGTTGTAGCTCCTGGTGGAGTAGGTACCTTACTAGAACTTTTATATGTATTGCAGTTAGTTAAGGTAGGAAAGATCTGTGATTCTAAAATGATATTAATTGGAGATTTTTGGCCAGGATTTATTAGATGGTTGAAAAGTAGCCCACTAAAGAAAAACTATATCACTATATCCGACGTTAATAAGTTGATTCTTGTAAAAAATGAAGACGAGGCTTTTAAAATAATTGACAAAGAATTTAAGAAATTTAAAAAACTAGGAAAAAAATATTGTCTGAATCAAGAAGTCTATGGAAAAAAGCCAAAGAAAAAATAACTTACCACTTCTTTTTTAACTCATTAATATATGCACTAGAATCTATTCTATAAAGGTGAAGCAGTTCTTTTGATGTTCCTGAATGTGGAATTTCAGTTATACTTAAATGCTTGAACTTTATTTTTGTTCCAACAAGTTTTTCTGCAATCATCTCTCCAATACCACCTTCAGGTCGATGATCCTCGGCTAAAACTATTTTTTTACCATGATCATTTACAAAATTTACAAATTTCTTATGATTAAAAGGCTTTATTGAATAAAGATCCACGACAGCTACATGAATTCTTTTCTTTTTAAGTTTGTAATATGCAGCCAGTGCCTCATGAACAGTTATTCCCGAGCCTACAAACACGGCAGAATCTCTTCCCCCCTCTTTTAAGACCTTAAAGTCTCCAGCCCTAAATTTATCAGTTTTTAAATAAAGACTAGGAGTTTTTGGTCTAGATGTTCTTATATATTTTATACTTGGCAATTTTGAAGCGAGGATTGTTAATTTTTCTGCGGAAAAAGAATCGCTTGGATAGAATACAGCTGAAGCTGCAAGACTTCTAAAAAGAGATATATCCTCCAAGCCCATTTGACTACCACCGTCCTCCCCAATCGAAGTGCCTGCATGACTTCCAACAAAAGTAATATTCGAGCTAGAGATCGCTGCCATTCTAATTTGATCGTGTGCACGAGACAAGAAAGCAGCAAAAGTTGATGCGAATACATTAAATCCTTTTATACTGAGCCCTGTGGCCATACTAACCATATTTTGTTCTGCTATGAATGCCTCAACAAATTGTTTTGGTCGAACCTTTTTTAATTCAAGAGAATATGTCGAGTTACTAGTTTCCGCATCAATTGCGAGAATAGAAGAATCACTTTTTCCAAGACTTGCAAGTGTCTGTCCATAAGCAAACCTTGTGGCAATTTCTTCGGTTTCATATTTAGGAGATTTATAACTTGATTTTTTAAATTTTCTAGTTAATTTAATCGGTTTTTCTATAATAATTTTTGGTATACGGGCTTTTGCAATTTCACTTAAAGCCATTTCAGCTTCTTCATAGTTAAGAGCCTTTCCATGCCATCCCTCTTTATCCTCTATAAAAGAAACTCCCTTTCCTTTAATTGTTCTTGCAAGAATAACTGTTGGTTTTTTAGATCTCCTAGCATTGTCAAGAGATTTTATTATTGCATTTATACTATGTCCATTAATAATTTCCACATGACATCCGAATCCCTCAAATCTCATTTTATATTCGGCAGTTCCATGTCCAAGCATAGTCTCACCTCTTTGACCCAATCGATTTATATCAACAATTACAACAAGATTATTTAATTTATAATATGAAGCAAGTTCAAGCGCCTCATAAACTGAGCCTTCAGAGATTTCTGAATCTCCTAAAATTGTATACGTTCTAAAATTTCTATTTTGCAGCTTTGCAGCTAATGCCATTCCAACAGCAACTCCAATTCCCTGACCAAGAGACCCAGTAGCTGCCTTAATCCATTTTGAACTCCTAGGAATAGGATGACCCTCAAGATTACTATTCAGTTTTCTAAGTGTGTTTAAATCATCCTTAATACACCCAGCATGTTTTAAACATGAATAAAGAATTGGGGCGGCATGACCTTTAGATAAAATAAATTCATCGTTATCAGGATTTTCAGGATTCTTAACATCATATTTCATTTCATGAAAAAATAAAACAGACATTATCTCAGCAGCCGATAAACAAGAACTCGGATGTCCGCTCCCAGCTGAAGTCGTCATCTCAATTGAGTCACAACGAAGAACACTAGCTATATCTTTCAAATCAGAGTTTTCCATTTACACCTCGTAAATATCCAGTAAGCTCTCCTTTTATACTTTTTTCATTTATCATTTACACCAAATTTATAAACATGAAGGTGTTAAGTCTATTATGAAAAAGAAGGTGCTTTTAATTGGTGCTAACGGTAGAGTTGGCAATGGTTTCAGAGAAGAATATTTGAAGAATTCAGAATATCAAAAGTCTTATGAGCTTATCCTTGGAGTTCATAATAAAAAATTTAAAGACAAAAATTTAAAGACAAGATATGTTTCCATTGACAACCTTTCAAGCCTTAAATCAGCTTTGAAAGGAATTGATGTAGTTATTAATTTAGCTGCCAATGCAGATCCAGAAGCAAAATTTAAAAATTTAATTAATCCAAATTTAATTGGCGCTTACAATGTTTTTGAGGCAGCAGTAAAAGCTTCTTGTCCAAGAGTTATTTTTGCAAGCTCCATTCACGCCATCGGAGGATATGGACACGGACGAAAAGTTAAGGAAAGAGATGTCCCAAAGCCAATTGATTTATATGGAGCAACAAAAGTTTTTGGTGAAGCTCTCTGTTACACTTTCTTTTCCAAATATGGACTTTCATGCATTGCGATTCGTATTGGTGCATATACTTCCAACAATAAAATGAGAAATGTATGTTTTTCAAGACATGACTATGACCACGTAATTAGCCAAAGAGACATGGGGCAACTTCTTCATAAATGCATCATCGCTCCAAAAGAGGTTAAATACGCAATTCTTAGCGGAACGTCAAAAAACTCCAAGCTCGACATGGATCTTCGACTTGCAAAAAAACTTGTTGGATATAAACCAGAGGATAATTCATATAAAATTTGCAAAGAAATTAAGACAACCGGGTTAAAATAATGAAAAAAGAATTAGGATTTATCGGACTTGGAAAAATGGGATCCCAAATGGTCATGAATCTTTTAGACAAGAAGTATAATGTAGTAGTCTATAATAGGTCAAGTGAACCAGTAAAAAATTTAACAAGAAAAGGGGCGGTTTCCTCAGATTCTATAGAAGACCTCGTGTCAATTTTAAATTCTAAACCAAAAGTAATATGGATAATGGTTACAGCAGGGGGAGCAGTTGATGACATGATCCGAAAGTTACTCCCACATCTAAAACCTGGAGATATAATAATCGACGGTGGAAATTCATATTATAAAAAATCAAATAAAAGATATTTGAATTTAAAAAAGAAAGGAATTAATTTTATTGACTGTGGTGTTAGTGGAGGAATTACTGGAGCAAGAAATGGAGCTTGCATGATGGTCGGGGGAGATAAAACCACATTTAGAAAAGTTGAGAACTTATTCAAAAGTATGTGTGTCAAAGATGGCTACGCCTATATGGGATATGCCGGTGCTGGACATTTCGTAAAAGGAATCCATAACGCAGTTGAATACGGAATGCTAGGAGCCTTAAACGAGGGAATGGAGGCAATAAAATCTATGGAAAAAACTTACAAAACAGATTTAAGTGAAGTTGCCAAAGTCTATAATAATGGAAGTATAATTGAGGGAAGACTTACGAACTGGCTTTATACCTCTTTTAAAAAACCTAATTATCTAAGTGAAACTTCTTGTGTAGTGCCTTATGGAGAAACTGAAAAAGAGATGAAAGAAATTGAGAGAAATTTCAAGATGCCAGTCTTAAGAGCTGCAAGACTTATGAGGGTTAATTCAAGAAAGGGAACAATTTGTGGAAAATTTATCTCAGCAGTGAGGCATGAATTCGGCGGGCATAAGCGAGGGAAGAATAAAAATAATTCCTAAGACACTCTCTTATCTTCGCTAACCGTTGCAATATATACTGTAGAAGCTTTTGCTATATCTTCAGCACTTACTTTATCAGCATCATAACGTACCACACCTGAAGCAGTTTTATGATCTACATCAGCACTAACAATTCCATCAAGCTCTTTTATTTGAGCCTCCACTCCATAAGCACAAGCCTCGCAATACATCCCATCTATTGCCAAACTAGTCTCGTGAAGATTTTCAATCTCTTGAGGATTTATCTCGTCGCTAGAAACCGATTCTCCAGAAGTTCTAAAATTCATAAATAATAAAATCAAAACAATAAAAATTATCACTCCAATATATCTCTTATCCATTAGCAAAAACCTCCAGTTTTTGATCCGCAAGGACGAAGCCATTGCATAATCTAACCTTTATTGCCCCAATATATTTCTTATCCATATACATACTTCCCAATAAAAGGCACAATTACATAAAGAAGCAACGCCCATATAACAACAGCAACAACCACAGCAACAACCAAAATATCAAGATTCTTTCTAATTGTGTACCTATTGCAAACTCCTTCTTTCTTTTTTATAAAACTATAAAGTGAGAAGAATAAAAAAACTGATCCAAGAATTATAAAGAACGGCCTGAACTTTGCAAATCCCAATGCGAATCCAATACTTCCAAGACCAAGAGCCACGATAAGTATAGGGGTTGTACAGCAAAGTGACCCAAAGAAACCTGCTATTACACCTGTTTTGATTGATTCTTTATTAATTTCCATTAGAACTGTACAGCATGTTTTGTAAGTTCGGTACTGCATGCATGATATTTATTACAAAAATCTTCACATTCCTGCGCTAACTTCCTCGTCTTGTAATAAAACAAACAAACCTCGCACTGATAATAAGTTTTACCCTCCTTTATCTCTTCTTTTACCATGAATAATCTGAGTATAGTTCGTATTTAAATATTTTTATTTCACAACCATCTAGTAGTCCGCAACCCTTATATATTTCTTAACCTATGATATACTATGAAAAAGTTCCTAGTACTTTTCACGTTAATATTCTTATCCGTCAGCCTCGTAAGCGCTGGACATTCATACATAGACTATTCCCACCCAGACGAAATAGTCATACGAAAAACAATAACATTTAACGAAGACAGATACAGGACCTATGATTACAGGCACGGCTATACTTACAGAACAACAGATGAATACAAAGATCGAAGAGCTAAGAAAATATATTTGAGTAAAAGTTCTTACAAGAGAACTTATTCTGAAGGATATCATGGTGACTACGATTATATAATGTCGACCAAATCAAGACATTATTATCCTAAAGATCCTTATTATGAAAAAAATTATTATAGAAATTCCTATGATTATACTTCAAGGTACAATCACAATGATTGGCAATATTCAAAAAGCAGTTATCGCAGTAAAGGAGAGGTCCACTTCGAGTATGTAAGTCATCTAAGGCTATACAAAAAAGTAGAATGCTATCATTCCCCTCCTCGAGATAAACTATTCTATAGAAAGTGCATATGACAATAAATCTCTAATATTTATAACTAAAAAGGTGTACCTAAATATTTATAAAGAAAATTATTATTGAACATTGATGGAAGAAGAAACAGTAACTCCTGAGGAAGAATCTGAATCTACTGCAAAAGCAGAAGAGACAAGTGAAGCTCCTATGGAAGAAGCTGCTGAGGCTCCGGCTGAAGAAGAAGCTGAGGAAACGCCTGCTGAGGAAGCAAGCGATTCTGAAGACGCTGAATCTAAGTCTGAAGACAAATCTGAAGACGCTCCAGAGGCTGAAGAGGCTTCTGAAGACGAGGACGAAGATGAATCTGAAAAAGCTCCAGCAGAGGCTGAATCTGAAGAAGCAAGTGAGTCTGCACCAGCAGAAGATACTGAAGCTTCTAAAGAAACGGCTTAAATCTTTTACAAAGTTTTTTATTTTTTTGAGCCGTCCGGAGCGAAATTGCCGGGGTCAATTTTTTTCAAAATTAAAGAATTGAGTTTTTCAATAATCTTATAAATATCTGAATCTTATATTCTCCAAGATGGCAAAGGCAAAAGAAACCAAAAAAGATGGTCTTTCAAGTAACGAGAGAAGAGAATTTCTTAAACGTGCTGGAAGAACCGGAATTGTAGGTTATATAGCAACTACTGCGCTCGGATCTGCCATTGGCGGAGGCTTAGGTTTTGGAGCTGGCAAGGGGTATAAAGTTGGAAGAGATACATATACAAAATTAGATGAATTGGAAGAACAAGGAAAAAAGATGTATCACGATGGAAAAAATAGTGTCAGAGATTTTAGGGATGATACTTATGATGTAGGTGACAAAGCATTACATGAAACAGGAAACAGATTAAAATGGTTAAGAAATAAGGCAGTAGATAGATATAGGAGTGTGATTGGAGAAAAGCCTTTAGAACGAGATGCTCCAGGGGAATTTATCCCAAGGGTTAGAGAAAAAAGACTAATCTATGAAGAATCTAAACCAAAACCTCCAACATCTGCCGAGTCTAAGACTATTTTAGGAAGAACAAGAAGGGCTTTCCTAGGACTTGCCAATAGACACCCAGTTAAGACTGGAACAATTGGAGGCACAACGATAATAGGAGGATTAACAGCAGCAATTGGAAAATCAGGCTATACTGCAAAGCGGGATGCTGCCAGTCTATATGGAACAGTCATAGATCAGGACGCTAAGCTCGAGAGTCAATCAGAGAGGATATCTGCATTAGAAGAGAAATTGGGAGACTCCCATGGAGACGAAAGGGCAGAATCCCAACTCCATATTTTCGTAGCAATTCTTGGAGTCTTAACAATAGCAACAACGGCTCTCATCTGGCTGAAAGGATCTCCAAATCCATTACTAGTAAAAATTCTAGGAACCCTATTATCCCTAGTCATAATCTACTCCGCATTTTTCAGTCATAAAAGAGTAAGAAACAAAATCCAAAAATCTTAAATAGTCAATATTATGCAACATACTATGGTAAACCAAAGGAGCTATCCCCATCTTTGATCAAGAAGATCAATCTAGTCTTAACTCCAACACGAAACTTTTTATACCAAATTCTCAATTAAATTCTAACTATGGTGGATGTAGTTTAGTGGTAGAACGTTCGGTTGTGGTCCGAATGGCCCGAGTCCGATTCTCGGCTTCCACCCTTTTGCAAAAGCAAAAAGGTGCATGGAACCTTCGAAAGAATGTTACTCCCACCCTTGAACGAGGGCGGCCCGAGCGAGCAATTCGCTTTGAGCAATCAGAAAAGTATATAATCTTTGATTGCGAAATGCAAATTGGGAGTAGATTCTCGGCTTCCACCCTTTTGCAAAAGCAAAATAGTGCATGGAACCTTCGAAAGAATATTACTTCCATAACTTGATAAAATGAAAACAAACACAGTAAAAGGATTCAAAGACTTCATAGGTCTTGATGCCTCAAAAAGAGAACTAATCACAAATCTATTTCGAAAAAACTTCGAACTTTACGGATTTGGCCCGACTGAAACTCCAATAATAGAATTCGAAGAATTCGTTAAAGGGGAAAATCCTAATGACGATGCAGTAAGAGATATCTTTAAGTTAACCGACCGAGGAAAAAGATCCCTTGCTCTTAGATATGAATTCACATTTCAGTTAAAAAGAATAGCAAAAGACCAAAAGCTCCCGTTCAAAAGATACCAAATTGGATACAATTTTAGAGACGAACCTATAAGGGTCGCAAGAACCAGACAGTTTATTCAAGCAGATTGTGATATTGTTGGAAGTGATCTTGATTCGGAAGCAGAGCTTTTGAAAATGAGCAATAGAATTTTTAACGAACTCGAAATTCCAATAAAAATTTATATTAATAACAGAAAACTAGTTAATGAAATTTTAGTTACAGAAAAAGTTCCAGAAAAAATCCGAGACCAAGTAATAAGAGAAATAGACAAATTAGACAAGTTGTCTAAGGCAGACGTTGCAAACAATTTGAAAAAACTAGGGTTTGAACGTTTAGTTAATATTTTTACTAAACCTGAAAAATCTTTTGAAAAATATAATTATTATTCTGAAGTAAAAGAATTGAAGAAGGCTTGTAAGGCCCTTGGAGTTGTAGTCGAATTTAGACCCTATCTTTCTCGAGGGTTTTCTTATTACAACGGATCAGTATTCGAAATATGGTCTAAAAAACTAGGAGTTTCTTTATGTGGTGGGGGAAGTTATAAAATTGGAAAAGTTCAAGCGACTGGAATTTCTTTTGGACTTGAGCCGATATTTTTACTTTCAAGTGCAGTTGGCAAGAGAACAAAACTTTGTGTTATATCAATTGGTGAAGATAAGGAGTCTGCTAGGATTTCTGAATCATTTAGAGATAATGGTATTAGTGTTGATTTGATACTTAATAAGGGGACAAAAAAGGCGATGGAATATGCCAATGCCGCTAAATTTCCTTATGTTTTATTTGTGGGATCTAGAGGAGTTAAGGAGAAGAAGTTTACGCTAAAAGAGATGGATAGTGGCAAAGAAAGGGATCTTAATGAAGAAGGAATTATTAGGCGTCTTGGATGATTTCTTTAAAACCCCTTTCTATAAATTTTATCGTGATGATCAAAATCAATAAATAATATAAAATTGTTTTCTATATCTACTCTAAAAACTAGGACAAAGCTAGACATTATATGAACTCTTTTATAATTTTTTAAATCGTTTCGTAAATTTTTATAATGATTAATTGAATCCGTTGAGTTATTTATTATTTCTTTAATTTTCTTATTTATTATTTGAACTTTCTTTTTATCCTTTTTAATAAGTTTTCTAATAGTAATTTTAAGCTTGTCTGATAAATCAAAGTCAAACATTTTTATTCCTCGCAAATTCTATCAAGCTCTGCAAGACTCATCTTCTTTTTACCATATTTTTTGTAATGACTGTTTGCTATTTTTATAGCCTTTTTAGTATACTCTATTGTCGCTTCTTTTTCAATTATATCGTCTCCGTAAAGTTCTATGAATTTATTTAGTGCCTCAGATTTATCATTAAGACCAAATTTTGCTTTTATAACTCCAATAACTCTATTAGAATAGTCATCTAATTCAACTCTCGCACTTATCATTTTATTTTCCATATTATCTTTTGTGTATATGATATACATATGATATGCATATGAAGTATTTAAGTCTTATTGTTCTATAGTTTCCTCATAAAGTCCAAGTTCATCGATCATTCCTTGCTTTTCGTCTTCGTGCTCGCTTAAGGTAATGTGAATTTCATCGAAATGATTTTCTTGTCTTAAGTATAACTTCTCTTGATGAGATAAATGAAGAATTGGAACAAACGAAGCCAAAATTTCTTCTTTATCCCTTGCTATATGAGAAAACTTCATATGAGGATTTCCAGAATCAATATGTTTCTTTACAATTCCAAAAATATTTTTCACCCTAACTTTTAGAGAAACAAAACTATCTTTCGGAAGAACGCTCAAAGCAGATTT
>JADFNI010000047.1 GCA_022563455.1 Nanobdellota archaeon | reverse complement strand
GTTAAGCATAAGTTTAATTTCTTCCTTATTTTTTTATAACTAAAGATTATTAAGCAAGATAATATATAAGAGAAGATTAATGGTCCAAGTATTAAAGATAGATTACTAAAAATAATTTGACTATCAGTCATACATGAAGTGCATCCGCCCGGTGGAGTATATAACCTATAATCCTCTTGACATCCAGAAAGTATCTCTGCGGTACATCCCGTTAAAGCAAAATGATAATAAAGAATAATTAAAGTTAAAACAATTGTTAATATTACCTTCCATATTTTTGTGATATTTAAGAGTGCAGAATTGCCCTTCATCTTTTTCGTGTCTCTTTTTTAGACTCTTCTTTATCTTTTTTAAGATATAGATAGCGAATAGCCACCCTATGCCTATTATCCGAAATCATATGTAAGAGAATAGAGACTACTATAGAAAATAAAGATAAACTATGAAAAATACTAGCTGAAGTTCTTATCCAGGAAGTTGGATGGTTAAGTAAGTTACCAACATTAACAGAGAATAGTACAATTAGCCCAATTCCAATAAACCATTCAAGAAGGCGAGTATCTTTGTCATAGATATACTTTCCAACTTCTATCCTATTATCAATACTCTTAAAATCCTTGTTTTCTTTGATTTGTTTAAACCATTTCTTATCTTCATACTTCTTAAAATTCATGAACTTCCAAGAAAATAAACATATTTAGACTTTTCCAAAAAGCCTCATATTTTAGCAAAGTATATAAACTATACTAGGTATACCATTTTATGGAAGAAAGCACAACAATAAAGCTAAAGAAAGATTTTACTAGCTGGCTAGGAAGCCAAGGGATCAAAGGAGATACTTATCAAGACGTAGTGATTAGTATAATCAATGATTTATCTCCAGAGAAGTTAGAAGAGTATATTAAGAGAGGGGGATACTCTTACCAAGAAACAGCAAGGTTATTTGGAATTAGAATTAAGAAATGAATGAAATCATAAGTAATAGGGAAAACGCAATAAACTTCACAGACCTCTTATAATATCCCATTTAAAACACCAAGACCCCCCACCATGGCTTTTGCAAACTATATAATTCTCCAGACTCAGCATTTACCTTTGCATTGATATTAACACTTATTGAAATAATCCCAAATAAAGAACCATCTTTCATACCACTGATATCATAAATAGCTTTTCCATCCTCAACTTTTAATTCAATTTTATCAATACTATCCATACTACTATCAACATTGTTAGAAGCATCATTAGGTAATAGAATAATTTCAAGATCTCTACCATCTACCTCAATAAATATTCCAGATTTTTTTATTTTTAATTCTTCTTTAGTGCTAGCAGATACATCATTAGACGTTAGTATTAATTTTTCCCCGGTTCTTTCAATTGAGACTGTTTTACCTGAAGAGAAATTTTTTTCAAAAACTAAATTCCCTTTATCATTTAAATTAATTGATTTTATTATATCTTCCGAATTGAGAGGTATAACAATTGATTTTGATCCGGGCACTATCCTTATCACTAGAGGATCAAATTTACCAATGCCTTTTAGTTCTTGTAATTTAGCATGGAGTATTTCGCTATCTGATTCATTTATAATTATGATACCAGCTTGTGTAATCCCCCTTAGTCCTTCTGACTCGGCGTAACGTATGTTCTCATCAGGTTCGTTTGTTCTTATGAGCGATATTTCAGGAAATATAATCTCTTCTTGTTTAGGAGGGGATGTAAAATTTATTGAAATCTCAGGAACAGATCCAGTAAAATTTGTTACTATGGGGATTGAAGGTTCTTGTCCTGGATCAATGATTATGATATTTGGGGAATCTGGGTCTATAGGCAATATTCCAATGTCTTGGCTTGCATCTGCATAGCTTATCAGTATTATCAACGCCATAAAAAAAATAACAAAAGATTTTAATTCAGTTTTCATTCTGATTCCTCCTTTTTCCATCCAAAGTATTCTTTTGTTTTTAGAGTAGTATCCTGATCTTCCATATCATCAGGCAATGAGCGTAAAGGGGAGGTCATAATCAATACCCCTTCATCCACTTCTTCCACCCTATACGCGGGTGCATTAAGTAACTTCTCTTTTCCAATTTTTTCAATAAACTCAGATCCATAGAAAACCACCCAAGGAGAGAGCTCATTAACTTTTTCAATAATTTGAAGAATTTCTTCAATAGCATATCCATTTTCTCCTAGACCATACAATGGTTTAGGATCTAGAGAGTTCCAAACTTTCTTAGCGATACTTACTAATTTATTAGCTGCCTTAATTTTTTGATCCCGATCTTCATTTTCATCGCCGGTTATTTCTAAGTTAGTATGGTGGCAAGAAAGAGATATTGAACCAAATTCTTCTTCTCCACCATGCCCCTTTGATAATATTCGTATATCTAAAGTTATTTCCTTAAAATCAAAAGCTGCTGCCCCCTCTTCCTTAGAAAGTATTTCTTTCATTTTGTTTAAAGATGTCTTTTTAAGATCATAGTCCTTATATTTTTCCCTATTAATGTAAACCTGAACCCCCCAATTCTCCACATATTTTCCACCTTCCTCTTCTAAAGAATTAAATATTCGTTCAACTAATTCTTTACTTGGTTTTGTTGCTTTCATATAAAAAATTACTCCTACCTCGTCCCCTAATATTCCCATCATAGAACCTCCCAGCTGAATTTCTCATTAAAATATCAAATCCACCTTCCTTATAAATTAGGGTATTCTATAAAATCTCATAATCTATTCACATTAATTAATATCCCAAAAATTACTTAAACCCACACTTCCTTAATAAACAAATACTAAAAAAACAGACAAAACACAAAGCTCATCAATATCACAAAACACTATGAGGCCCGGTTGGGGCGTACAGGACTTTTGTGACTTTCATGGGTGGACGTTATAAGCATTGTGGTTTAGAACAGTTTTTATACTATTCTTCTTTTAGGAATCCATGAAGGAACAATCAAAAGATCCTAGACAACTTTTATCATTGTGGTTTGATTTCTCAATGGTTTCTTTAATTTTATTGCCGTTTCTATATTTTAATCTAAAATTTGATCAAATAACTAATCTTCTTTTGATTTTTAGTGGCATGGCCATCATTAGAGTCTTAATGGGGATGTTTTATCCTAAAGATACTGAAGAAGATAAGTTACATAACTCCGTAATCATCGGTTATATGTTTTCAGGAGGATGGTTCTTATTTGCTTCAATGTTTATTTATGCTATAACTATTGATTATCTTAAGCAAAATATTCTTCCAACAATCGTTTCCTTAACGATAATCTTAGTTTTATTGTTCTTTAGTTTTACATTATTCTATTTATCTTACAAATCAATGATATATGAAAAGAAGGTTCTTCATTATCTACATAAATTGCAACTTCCAGATATATTTTTAGTAGGATTGTTAGCCGTAGTCTTACTTGCAATAATAGCCTCTATCGTATGGACCTTTTTACCCCTATTTTTTTCTAAACCAATCTACATCAACTCCATAATAGCTGATGCCATATTAATTCCAATATTTATTATTCTCCTATTATATGCAAAACATAGAAAGCTATTTGATAAATTGTAGAAACTTAAAATAACTTAAAGATGATTATTTTTTAATTTTATAATCTGAGGAAGATGCACAATTTCCAAATAAGTCACAGCTTTGAATTTTGTAATGATAATTTCCTTGTTTGTTGATGGTTAATAATATAGAAGGTTGGGGAATCATAATGCTGGTTAAATTTGTATTAAATTGTTGAAATACTTCATGATCATATTTTCTGCCTTTTCCATACATCACCTGATTAAAATAACTTGGTTCATCAGTATCCCAAGAAATATTAACCATATTTTTATCTATCCAATTAACTTGGATATTTGAGATAATTGGGGGTGTTATGTCTGGATTAAAATCTATTACGAAAGCACTAGCAAAACTAATAAGAAATAATCCTATGACGAACATATACAAAAACATTTTATTTTCCATTACTCTGATTGAAACTATTAGATTTTTAAAGATACCCCTTCTCAAAAGTCCACCCACCAAAGACACACATCTCCAGTCACGCCGGTTGGGGCGTCTAACTGAAGGTTTAATCCCCAAATATCCGAATCCTCTTCGAAAAAGAAACAGAACTATTAATATCCATTGCCTGCTCATTAATCCTATAGTAATCCCTAATTTCCTCGTAAGATAAGTCAGTATCCAAAATTCCAAGCTCATATGCAAGCTTATCAGAATACCCTGGCATAAAAATTCCAAGTTTCAAAAACGGAACTCGACCAGGAACAACTGCATTCGTATGATCCACCAAATTAGTCATACAAGTATTCGTAATTGAATGATAATATTCCGGATTCTCACTAAGCTCATTTGCCCTGTTCACCGCATCAATAAAAACAATCTTCATTCGCTCTTTAGTAGTCTTAACTGGATACAAAAAAACATCATCAAGCCGATAATTCGATCTTAATTGAATAATATCTTCTTCACTACCAAAAACATACATCAATTCATACTGCTTAAAAAGTGCCCTTACTGGAGAAAACTTCTCCCCCTTTTCCTTCCTAATCTCAACAGACAAAACAACATATTCGTCCCCAAAACCAAAACTAAGAAAAGTATGAGCAGCACCTTGAAAATCAGAAAAAGGCTCAACTAAATACCACAAACTGTCCAACAACTCCAAATCAAAAGTCTTATTGTAATAATCTACAGTATAATCAGTTTTGGAATTATAAGAAAAATTCCGAATATTATATAATGTAACAAAGCCCTCATCGATCACCCCATAAGGAAGTATGGACTGATCTACAGCCCAGTCTCTGTCATTCGAAGCCGTAGGAATCTTGAGCCAAATAACATAAACTAAAAAAACAAATAATACAGACAAAATAATAATCTTTGTTTTTCTAAATTTATTGAAAAATTTTAAATTCATAATCCACTTAAAAAGTATTGATCCTTATTAACCTTTTTAAATCAAATTCTATCCAGTTTTTCTTAAGATTAAATCAATAGCCCTACGATTAAAATTATCCATGCTAAGACTAGCAATACATGCAAGTTCGTCCCCTTTTGCCCATCCAGGATTTTTTTCAACAAAATACTTTATATGTGGTTTTCTTAATTCACACTCCCCAATCTCTGCAACACCTTCTTTTAAATGATCTTTATCTCCTCCAAAACTAATCAGTCCAGTAGAAGGATCATAATTATCTGGAAATCTACTTAATGCAAATGTATCGAGAATTTCTTTTTGATCTTCTGGAAAATCTCGATCATAGCGAGGATGAAAATCATTAAAGAATGCAGGTAAAAATCTATAGGTTTTATAACCCTTAGACATTAAAAACCAATAAAGCTCCCCCTCAGGGGGCATTTCTCCAACGAGCTTTGCAACATATCCACCCCAAAGACTCGGAAGCTCCTGCTCCCCCCAATAGTCCCTATGAATTATAGTATCTCCAGAAAAAAGAGCATTTACAGGTCTTCCAGAAACTTCTTCTTCCAATAACATAAGTGTGGAAAAGCCTCGGATATTTCCTTCAGAGTCATTAAGTAATATAACATCTCTTTTCTCCATAAGATCTTCTTCAAAATTAGATCTTCCAACATTATCATAAAAGGTATCCATTAAAGTATACATCTCCCCAATAGCTTTATCCTCCAAGGTTTTAATATCTACAACCTCTCCATAAAGTTTTCTCTCTACCATCTTACAGTGTGGCAAGCTCCAAATAATGAACTCTATACGGGTCAAAATTTAATTCACTAAGCTTTTTATCATACGCAACTACGTACAAAATTGCCCGATATTCCCTGGGAGAAAAAGGTTTGATCGCTGTAGAAAGTGGATCTGAGTCAGTAAGACCAATACTAAAATAATC
>JADFNI010000014.1 GCA_022563455.1 Nanobdellota archaeon | reverse complement strand
TCTTGTTTGTCGCTAGTTCCGAAATAAGATCTTTTGCAACATTAAAAAAAACTTGCCGCGTCCTTTCAGGATCGTTAAACTCATCTTCAGACGGTTTATGTTCAATCATGACGTTCCTAGCCAAATTAAGAAGCATATGAGAATCCTCGTCTAATGTATATTCGGGAGGAACTATATGATAAACAAATTTAGATTTGTTCGGCCTCTTAAAAATCGTAACAAGGCTCTTGTCGTGGCCTTTAGATATGCTGTACTGTTCAATTATTTCGGCATCACTAGGAAGTCTTGCAACCATTCTAGTAAAAGTAAAATTAGGCATAATATCCGCCCTAAAAACTTCAGAATAAATATCTCTGTTCCCAAGAGAATAAGAATCAAAATAATTCTTCAAAAATTTAATCAATTTAAGATTGTCAAAATAACTAATAATTTTTTCAATTATTCTAATATAGTCGCCGTTATCCTTTCCCTTTTCAAGCGCTGCCTTCTGAGAAAAAAGTGTGCTCTTAAGTTCTCGATACGCATAAACAGGATCTGTCCTCAACAAACTATTAACAATATTATTAAGAAAAGCAAACGCTTCATGATAAACAGTCGTTAAGTGAGCCAATTTTTCAGAGCTAACTATTCTTTCTTGTTTAACCAAAAAGTCATATAGATCTGCAATTTCAACAAGCATAAAAACTTGAGAAGAATCGTGAGAATAATTCCTTTGCTGAACAAAGACCACTCGAGAAACATTCGAATCCTCGCGAAGGTCATCAATCGTTCGCCCCATAACTTCAGATGACTCAACTAAACTTGGAACATAGGGCGCTCCTAAATAATTAATATACATTACATTTTCCCCACTTTCCCTTATTACCTCGTAAGAAAAAAGCGCAGTATCCGGTTTAAACATCATCTCAAAAAACAAAAACAAAAACCCATATTAAAATTTATGTATACTCCTAAACATCTCATAATGTGCAAAATCTTATAAACTTGCCCACCTTACAAAAGTTATGGCAGCTCCTCAAGAAACAAATGATCAAATGGGTTTGATGATGTCTGATTTTAATACAAGACTTAGAGATACAATAGAAAGAAACAGGTTAATTAGAGAAAGAGTCTTGCTCCTTGGAAAAAATTTCATCTCCTCAAGAGGAGAATTAGAAGATAAAATTAATGAACTTAGAAAAGATAATCAAATAATTAAAAAAGATCTTGAAAAATTAAAAAAGACATCAAATAATTTAATTATAGATTTCAATAAGTTCGTAAAAAGAGACGAAATGGTATTAATAGAAAGAATGTTAAAAGATTTTGAACCATTAAAATTCATGAGAAAAAAAGACGTTGAAGCTCTAATTGATGAGCGTCTAAAAAATGCCAATCCTAAGAAAGAACTAAAAACAGAGGATTCCTAAAATATTATGACAACCCTAGATAGAATAATGGAAATGCAAAAAAATGGAGTGACAGACGTGGAAATAACAACACAGTTAACAAATGAAGGAATTCCTCCTGCAGATATAAATAATTCTTTAAATCAAGCAAAAATTAAAAATGCAGTTTCTCCACCAGATGTGCCTACAAGTCAAAGTGGAATGCAAGCTTCAATAATGGGTGGAGACGCAAACATAAACCAATCACAAGGCTCACAAGGACTCCCCCCTCAAGAAGGAGTTCCCCAACAAACAAACACTCAACAATCACAAATGCCAATACCTCCACCTCCACAAGTGCCACAAGATCCTGCAAATACAAAAGGCCCAGAAATCTACCCAGCAGAAGCACCAATAGATCCTTATTATGCCGAAACACCACAGGCCTATCCAGATCAAGATTACTATGCTCCAGCAGAGGCACTAAGCACAGACACAATCTCAGAAATAGCCGAACAAGTAGCAACTGAAAAAATAAATGAGTACAAAGAAAAAACAGGAGACATCCTAAACTTCAAAAATAGAATTCAAGAAAAAGTGAACGATATTGATGACCGTCTAAAAAGAATAGAAAGTTCCATTGATTCCCTCCAACACGCAATAATTGGAAAAGTAGGAGAATTAGGAGAAAGTTCGGCAATGATCCACAAAGACTTGGATAACTTACATGGAACCGTTCAAAAATTGATGAATCCATTGGTAGATAATATTAATGCGTTAAAAAAATTGGCAAAATAATTCAAAATAATTATATCAAATTTCTAAATATAATATTTCAGTCTTAATAATAAATTTGCAATCGAGAGGCTTCGCTCCTATTCTAAAAAACCAAACCACCTACTTCTTCGAAACAACTGCAGAAACAACTCCGGCAATTATAATTAGTAAAACAAATCCAAACCAATCGGTATCTATCCAAGAGTCAAGAAAATCCCAATTAACAACAAAGTTAAAAGTATAAGCAGAACTTATCACAAAAATACCAAGAATTAGACCGAGAGCCGCCCAACTAAACCAATCATTTTTCATCATAAAATTAAAAGGATTGTCCCATGGCATAAATGCAATAGTTATAAGCATAAAGAAAATAAATATAACTGCGACCCCAAACCAAGCAGAACTCACTTGAATAAACTCAACAAGAGATGCCTCAAGAATAAAAAAGCTAGCTAGAATAAACGAAACAAAAAGCATCACAGGGTTACTCCCTCCAAGAATTCCTGTCTTCTTTAAAACAGAATACATAACAATAAATACCAACAAAAATGCAAAAATCGGAAGAAAATATCCTATCGCAGAAACCGAAACAACTTCGGCAGCCATTATTTACTCTCCCCCTTAACAGCAAACGCAATTGCTGCAATTATTGCTCCAAGAACAACCAAACTCCAAAAATATTGGCTAAACCAAAATCCAAATCCACCACGACTGGACCAATTGTTCCATTCACTTAAAGACCAAATAACAATGCTTACTCCAACAAGCCACCCAATAGCCGCCATCGTTCTCTTTGAAGTCTCGTTATCTTCACCAATTCCTTGATGAAGAAATGCCACAAATATCAATGCAACTAAAAGAATAGCGATTCCCATTCCAAACCGTGGAAAAATTATTGCAAAAAACTCAGAAACAATATCAAATTGCAAAGACAAAAGAGACACTGAAACTGAAATAATTGCAAGTATTGCCTTATTATCATGATCTTTATCAGATAAAAGTTTTGACTTTTGCAAAATTGCAAAAACTATCGCAAAGATAAGTAAGAAAGGAATTACATAAGAAAATACCCCAATATCGTTCCAAATATTAAGTACATCAGTAATTGTTGTACCACCCCCAACATTATCAAAAAATCCCATACACCTCCTTAAGAATTATTATTTATATACCTTTTGAATTGTCAAGAGACCTAATCGTCTTTTCCCCAACTACCGCCTTTAACAGCTACACCGATAACTGCAACAATAACTGCAATCATAATAACATTTATCCATACTTCCGAGCTCGTCCCAGCAATTACAAAATCATAAATCATACCTCCAAGAGGTGTTACTGTAAAAAGGACGACAACGACAAAAAGAATAACCACTAAATAAATCATATTTCTCATCCACTTAGGCATCCCCTTACTACCCTCCCCCTCAGGAATAAATCCATATAAAAGAAAATACATAAGTAAAACAACAATACCAACAGCAAGCCAAGGAATTATTCCAGTAACAATATTTCTAGCGTCGGGAACACCAATGAGAAGTAGAGCAATAGCCAGAGCAACAAGAGAATCAATCTGCTTTTTCCCATCCCCAAGAATTTTAGACTTCTGTAGAATCGCAAAAATAACTACAAAGATCAAAAGAAACGGCAAAATCATCTCGGTAAATATTGGGTTGTTGAATATCATCAGCTAAAATCCCTGGATTTTAGATTCACAATGGCTTTGCCATTGTATAATTTAACACCTAAAGCCCCTTTATTATCGAATATCATAAGGGGGTATAGAGAAAAACCTATTTAAATGTTCTGGGAAACTACATCAATTCTTTAACAAATCTCAGATTTGATAATGAGCTAATGTTCACATTAGTTCTTTAGCAAATCTCTGATTTGATGATGAATTGATCTTCACATCAATTCTTCTTCTTCCAAGGAGATGTCCTCTTCAGATTGAACAGGAACAGCGTTTCGGTTAATAATCATGATATCCCCAATAGCCTTAATAAATTGATGTGGCACAATAATACCTCTTGCTCCTCCAAGAATTTGCATCATGCCACTCTCCCGAGCAACAACAATTCTCCATCCATCTATCTTATTATCTACTAAATTAACTTCCTCAACAAGACCAAACAAATCTCCAGAGTCTGTATAAACCTTTCTCCCAATAACTTCACTGAGTCTCTTTATTCTAAGCATAGTACTTCTAAAAATTATTCATTTATATATATTCCTATGATAGAGTATACTTTGATTATCTAACAGCAACGATAAAACTAAAAAGGGTAAGCCTAGATAAATTTATATAAATACATTCCCTTAATTTAAAATGAAAAAGAATGAAAATCTAAAAGAACTAACAACAATCCTTGTAGCAGCAATAGTTCTTGCAGTAATTGTATCTTTTAGTAACCGTGATCTCTTCATTGCAGCCATATTAAGTTTTCTAATTATCTTAAGTTCAAATACCCTAACAAAAAAAATTGTTGCATATATTTTTGAAATAGACGTAAAAATTAGCTTTTGGAAAATGTACCAATTCGGGTTCAGAAAAGATAGTCACTTTAAATTCCCGCTCCCAATGTTATGGCTTCCATTAATTTTAGCACTGTTTAGCAAGGGAACTATATGGTTTTTTGCCTTATTAGAATTTGACGTTGACGCAAAAACTGAGAGAGTTTCAAGAAGACATGGACTATACCGATTTAGCCAAGTAACCGAATGGCACATTGCATGGATAGCGACATGGGGAATAATCACAAACATAATTATGGCAATAATTGGATACTCTTTAGGCTATGAATTTTTCGCAAAACTAAGTATCTATTATGCAGCATGGTCCTTAATACCCTTTTCATCTTTAGACGGAACAAAAATCCTATTCGGAAGCAAAGTCCTTTGGGCAGTTTTATTTGTTATAGCCACAATCTTTTTCGGCTGGGGCTTAATAATCCAAATTTAACTGGGACTCACCCTCAAAAATAACTACTCTCCCCTCTTCACTAGATTCATGTAAATCTGTCCCACCAGTACCAAGATTACCCATCACACTAAGGCAAATCCCCGACAATCCATCTTCCCAAGTATATATCTTTTTTTGGCCATTACCAAATGGAACTAATCGTCCTTCATAGTTTTCATGTGCAAGTCTTTTATCATTCTCAGCACTTATTCTTCCACCCTGAAAGTTTAATCTTAAACCATAACCCTCATTAAATGGATCGTCGTCTGATCTAAAGTCCAACCCAGAAATAATCAAAGGATTCTCAGAGGAAAACGTCAAACCCTTCCCATGTATATAATCAATCAATGGGCCCAAAATATATGCATTTAAACGATTCGAAAGAGTTTGTGTCCTCAAGACTATTTGGGAAGTGTCTACATGAAACCCATCAAGAAAACCTTCATCACAATCAAAGATCTTTTCTAAATCTTTAAGTGTTGCAACTCGTTGCCCCAAGGGCAAACACTGATCCATTAGAGTATTGAAAAGAAATTTAGATCCTGTTCCCTTATCCGTATCTACCCCATACATTACACGACTATATGCTCTTGAATCTTTCCCAAGCTTTTCCCGAGCTAATGAATCTGTTTTCTCATATAATTCAGAACCTGCAATATAAGCCCTAAAACCATTTCCAACCATTTCTCCAACCATTTCAACAAAAATAATTTTAACTATATAAACCGATCCCACCACTGACATGTACTGAAAAAATAAATTTTATAACTAAGATATTATAAACGCTAAATATTTAATTTTTAAATGGAAGAATTAAAAGAGACTCCAAGAGCTTATCAACAAACAATTTTTGAAACATGTAAAGAATCTGACTGCCTTGTAGTCCTACCAACCGGAACTGGAAAAACACTGATTGCAATAATGTTGGCTATTGATAGGTTCAAAAAATTCCCATTAGAAAAAATAGTCATCTTAGCTCCGACAAAACCCTTAATTGAACAACACCTTGAATCTTTTCAAAAAAGTCTACCTAAAAATTGGGCAGACATGCAGTTATTTACTGGAAAAACTCACGCCAAAAAAAGAAAAGAAATATGGAAAACAGCAGAGTTCATTTTTTCAACACCGCAATGTATCTCAAACGACCTCAAAAAGAATCTCTATGATTTGTCAGAAGTCTCTCTCCTAATAGTTGACGAATGTCATAGATGTGTAAAAAACTATGCATATAATTTAGTTGCAAATAGGTATAAAGAAAATGCAATACATAGAAGAATTATAGGTCTAACTGCAAGCCCAGGTTCTGACTCAAAAACAATCACAGATGTTATGGAAAATCTGGGAATAGAAGTTGTAGAAATTAGAACAAGAGACAGTGTTGATGTTAAACCATATCTTCAAAAATTAGATTTCGAAAAAATTTATGTCGATTTTCCACCAAAGTTTGAAGAGATAAGAATTCTTCTAAATGGAATTTATGATGAAAAAGTAAACGAATTAAAAAACCGACGAGTCTTATTTGGATTTGCTTCCAAAACCATGCTTCTAAAAGTACAAGGAAATTTAATACAAGATCTTCGAAGGTCAAAAAACCCAAACAAAATGGCCGCAATTTCTGCATGTGCCCAAGCATTAAAAATATCCCATGCAGTCGAACTTCTAGAAACTCAGACCATATCCTCAGTCATTGAATATATGAAAAGTTTATTCAAACAATCAGCAGAAAAAAAATCTAAGGGCGTTCAAAGACTAACAAAAGATCCCAGATTTCAAAGAGCATTCACATTAACTACCACCCTAGAAATTGAACACCCAAAAATTGACATTCTAAAAGAAATAGTAAAAGATAGGTTTGAAAAAGATGAGCATCCTAAGATAATCGTATTTGCACAATTCAGAGAAACCGTAATTAAAATTACTGAAGTCTTAAACAAAATAGATAAGGTGTCTGCAGAAAATTTTGTAGGTCAAGCAATAAAGAAAAACTCCAAAGGGATTGTTACCGGACTTAACCAAAAAGAACAAAAGATTATTATAGATAAATTTAGAGAAGGAAAAATCAATATAATAGTTGCAACTTCAATTGCCGAAGAAGGTTTAGATATTCCAGAAGTCTCTGAAGTGATATTTTATGAACCAATTCCCTCAGCAATTAGAAAAATTCAAAGAGCTGGAAGAACAGCAAGGCTAACTAAAGGTTCATTAAAAATCTTAATAACTAAAAACACAAGAGACGAAGTCTATCACTATGTAGCCCAACATAAAGAAAAAAGAATGCATTCGGCAATCAACATAATAAAAAAGAAATTTGAAAGTGGATCTTTGTCCTTGAACAAAACACAAAAAAAACTTTTCTAAAATGGAAGACATATTTTCAACAGAGCCCGTAAAAAAGAAAATTGAAAAATGTCCAAATCCAAAAGTAAAAATAATCGTTGACACAAGAGAAAAACAGTCCCTAATAGCAGCAAATCTAATTGAGCAAAAAGCAAACTTACAATTTGAAAAATTGGATATTGGAGATTATTTAATTGGAAACACAATTATAGAAAGAAAAACAATTCAGGACTTCATAAGTTCTATGATCAACAAACGTCTTATAGAACAGTTAAAAAATATGAAAAAATATGAAAAGAATATTCTTTTAATAGAGGGTTTTAATTACAATTATGAAAATTTCAGAATACATGAAAACGCACTTAGAGGAATGTTTTTATCAGTCGCAGTAGATTTTAAGACTCCAATAATTTTTACAAAAGACGAAAGTGATACTGCAAAATTCTTAATTCTAGAAGCAAAAAAATATGAAAAACGAAAAACAATTAATTCTATGAGACCTATGAAAAATCTAAAAACTTTTGCTGAACAAAAGAAATTCATATTGGAAGGTTTTCCAGGAATTGGAGGAACACTTTCAATTGAATTACTAAATAAATATAAAACTCTAAAAAATATTTTCAATTTAACCAAAGAAGATTTAAAAAAAGTTCAAAAATTTGATGAAAATAAAATTAATTTATTTAAACATATTTTAGAAGATTAGTCTATTTTGCCCAAAATTCTTTTATAATTTTTGCAGCAGTTTTAACAGTTAAGTAATCTGATTTTTCATCCTTTTTAGGAATAACTTCAACAACGTCCAGTGCCCTCACACCTTTCATAAAAAATATTCTTCTAAGAATATAAAATAATTCCTTAGTACTCATACCATTAGGCTCAATATAACTAACACCTGGAGCAAAAGCGGGATCCAAAACATCTATGTCAACACTTACATAAATATCATGCCCAATTGCTTTTTCAGTTACATAGTCCGCACACGCTTCAAGATCGTACACTTCTTCAAAAACCTTAACCCCAACCCTATTCAAATAATCCCTTTCAACTTTTTCAATTTTCCTAACACCGACCAATATTATTTTTTGCGGATCAAATCCATCATCAATTATTCCCCTTATTACTTCTTCATGCGTTGGCTCAGTCATTGGAGGCATGCAGTCAGCATGCGCATCAAATACAATCAAAAAAGGTTTCTCAAATTTCTCCTGAAAAGCCTTGAACAAAGGATATGTAATTGAATGATCCCCTCCAACAAAAGAGACTCGTTCATCAAAATACCCAAGAGCTTTTTTATAGATAACTTCAATAGATTCCTCAATATTCGAATTATCAACTTCTATAATTTCACCACCAACTCCAAGTTCTGTAAAAATCTTTCGAGGAGCCTTCTCAGCACCAACGATTCCTAAGGCGTTTACGAATGGAATTCCAACAACTTTCATATAATAAAACAATAAACTTTGATTTTAAAATTATCTATTATGCCCAAATTATGTTTGTACCTATCAAAATTCTTAGAAAAACCAAAATAATAGCCCTATTTTAAACAATTTACTGTTTACATATATAATGGGTATATTTAAAAGGTATTTTACATATATAATATGTAATGGGAAGGACTCAATTAGACTTAACTGTAGTTGAACTAAAGAAAAAAATAAGGCAATGTGAAATCCACAAAAAAAGAATTCTAGATTACTCCAAAGATATAAAAAATAAATATGTTAACCAAAAAATAAGTCGTTATGAATATGAAAAATATACAAATCAAAATCTTGATGGTAAAACGCTCCAAGAATGGATTAATTTTTACAATTCCCATATAGAGTTACATGAAAACCAAATAAAAGAAGAGTTGAAAAATTTTGAAGATAAGAAGATTTTTTACATATCTGCTTTTCTCATCCTCATTTCTCTTATGATTTTTTCTTCTTTTTACTTTAATCCAGCCATTAATGATTTTTTTGTAAAGGATAAAGAACAACTGACAGATTCGAAGATAATAAATTTCTCTTCAGAAAAAATAGAGGGGGCCCTTCAAGAAGATTTGAGTCCTTCCCAGAAAGGCCCTCTCATTAAAACATTTTTTTCCAAAATAGGCAAGGAAATTTCCAAATTAGCAAAAAAAATCTACGGGCCAATAACAGGTCTTATAGTCGAAGAAGTTCCAGAAGAACCAGTTCCAGAAGAAGAGCCAGTTCCTGAAGAAGAACCTGTTGAAGTTGCCTCAGAAGAACCAGTTCCAGAAGAAAAACCTGTTGAAGAAGTTTTCGAAAACATTACAGAAGAAAAACCAGTTGAGAACATTACAGAAGAAAAACCAACAGACATCGAAGAGATATTTAACGAAACACAAGTTGAAAAACAACTCCCTGAAGAAATCCCAATACAAGAATCTCAAGATATAGAACTCCCTTCAATTTTAATAAAAAACATCCCAGATATTCAAATTGAAAAAAACAGTTACGCTGATATAAAAATCTCAGATTATTTCTCGAACACTAATGAATTTTATTTTAAACAAACAAATGACATCCTAACAACAACAGATAACAATACGATAAGAATTCAGCCAAGAGAGGATTTCGTAGGAACAAGAGAAAGTAAAATTATAGTCCTTAGTAAGACTGGAATAATAGAGAGCAATTCTTTTAAAATAATTGTTTCTGAAACAATTCCGAAAATCGAAGAGTTAAACATAACTCCAGAACCAAATGTTACCAAAGAAATAATTGAAATTGACAAAGTAGCAAATATAACAATAACTACACAGCAGTACAATGCAATTCTTGGTAAGCCAGTAAAATGGAAAAAGCAAATCACTCCAGAGAATTTAGGAAATCTAACATTAAAACTTCCAAAAGATGCAAAGAATATCACCATTAAAAAATCTAGAAATCTAGAAAATTCAAATTCAGAAAAAATACAGGGCGCTCCTCAAGAAGATTTGAGTCCTTCCCAGGAGGAGCCTCTTTTTTCTGAAAATAATTCTGAAGTAAAACCTGAAGTAAAAAGATCAAGATTTACCATAACTGGAAGAGTTAGCGAAAATGTCAGTTATACAATTAAAGAACCAGGACAAGATAAAGGAATTTTTGAAGCTATTAAGGACTTTTTCAAAAACTTCTTTTCAAGATTAACTGCAACAATTACTGGAAGAGTTATAGAGGATGTTGACGAAACTGAAGAATTAGAAATTGAAATACTAATTGATGAAATAACATTATATGAAATTGAATATGAAACCCCAGCACCTTACTCTATTGAAGAGAAAATAAAAAATGGAAAAAGAGTTAAAATTATTGGGCCAACGACTGTTCATTACAAAAATATTCTAGCATTCGCCAACATCTCAGAAGAATTGAACGTCAAAAACCCTTCCAGAGTAAAAATTTATTGGAGAGAAAATAATACTTACCTTCCAACAACCACAGTTCAAGACCTAAATAACAACGGAATTTATGATTACGTAGAATGGATCGTCCCAGAATTATCAAACCAAACCTTTGATATAATTGTTATTATAAAAGCAGATCATCTAGATTCCAATAGAGAATTTATTTCCGACATCTACGATGAGGTTAAAGAATTAGATGATAACTGGAGCAAGACCATTGCTAATCAAGAATATGTAAGAGTTACCTTTGAGCTCCCCTTACACTCCTCTAACGATATCACAATTTTTCCACGAAAGATCTCAGGAAACCCAAGCATTGAAATTTATGAAGTTGGCCGAACAGATTTAATTGCAGAGTTTTCAAGCTTAGTAAGTAATGAATATAATAAAGTATTTTTAACAAACTTAGTTGGAGAACAAGACACCTTTGACTTAAAAATAGTTGGCGGAAGTATAGAGTTCGACCATATTATTGATCCGCCTACGGAGCAATTTTTCGATGCTTGTCCTGATCTAAATAAGTGGAGTAATCCTAGTGGTGGTTGGAGCGCTGGTCAAGGTAATTGTCGTAACATAAATACAGGGGGGGCAACTGAGAGTTTAATTCTTCTTAATTCCATAGATTTAACTGGAGTAGATTGGGCTGAATTTAGCTTTGACATGGATAATGCCGGATTGGAATCTGGCGATTATCTTAGAGTGTATGTAAATAGCAGTATTGAGAGTTGGCAACTTTTACTTGATACAAACTCAAACGCTGCAGAATTTCATAGTTTTAATATAACAAACAATATCACTATGACTACTGGCGTTCATGTTAGGTTTGAAGCTTTGTCTAATGCTAATAACGATAAAGTCAATTTGGATAATATTAATATTACGAGTTTTACAGATGCTCCTCCAGAAGTTACAATAATTTTCCCAGAAAACGTAACATATGGAGCACAAGAAATCCCATTAGAATTTAATGTAACATTAAATGAAAACGGAAGCGTTCATTACAGCTTGGACGGAGGCGTTACAAACTTTACAATGACCGGCGAAGACGGAAGCTTATTTGGAACAGCATTCAATGCATCCAACAATTCAATCAGTGACGGAACTTACACCTTCCAAGCTTACGCAAACGACACAGGAGGATTAACCAACTATACACAAAACATCACATTTAGTATAAATACGACAGCTCCTACAATCTCATTCATCTCTCCAACTCCAAGCAACGATTCTACCCAGTCTAACGATTATATCTATACAAACTTATCCACAAGCATAGACGGTAGAGACCACTATTCATTCTTAGATTTTGACAATGATTTAGTCTTATGGATGACAATGGATGATGTTAATGGGAGCGGACACCCAACCGATTTAAGTTCTTATTCACATAATGGAACTGTCATAAATGGAGCTAAAAAAAGTTCTTCTGGAAAATTCGGAGCCTCATTCCAGTTTGGAGGAGGCAGTACCGAAGATAAAATCAATATTTCAGGATTTCCAAGGGAGGATGTTTTCAGGACCAATTTCACTGCTTCTGTTTGGGTAAAAGCAGATATTGCAGCTACAATGGCCATTATGGGAACAAGCTCGCAAACTGATGTTTCCGGATGGCAGATTAGAACTGCTGGTGGCAGTGACGTTATAAAATTTCTTGTGGACAATGACGTAAATGAATCTTCTGTTAACGGTCCACCAATCCTGGTTGGAACATGGATGCATATTGTTGGAGTCTATACTCCTTTAGCAGTAAAACTATATATTAATGGAACTTTGTATGGCCAAACGACAACGAATGTTTCTCAAAACGGAAGTCTTGACAAGTACAGTTTAGCTATTGGATCTATTGATGACACAGAAGGAAGAACTTTCAATGGTTTAATCGATGAAGTCCTAATATTTAACAGAAGTTTGAGTGATGCTGAAATAAGCGCACTATACAATGCTAGTTCTACTCAATACGAGAACAACTTTACAAACCTTGCCCAGATCCAACATAATTTCACAGGCTACGCAGTTGATGAGTATGGTAACAGAAACAGCACCGACTGGACAGTGACTATTTCTTCAAACGTAGATCCAGTTGTCATAATTCATTACCCTACAAATATAACCTATTCTATTAATGTAACTGAGTTAAATTATACCGCAACCGACGATACCCTTGACTTTTGCTGGTATTCCACAGATCTTGGAGTCACAAATTCTACCCCAGATAACACTTGTTCAAACTTTACTTCAGTTTCCAGTAGTGAGGGGAGCAATACCTGGAGAGTTTATGCAAACGATTCAAACAACAACCTTAACTTCTCAGAAGTTACATTTACAAAAGATACCATTGCCCCTTCAATAAGTTTAGAAAACGCTAACGACACAAGTATTAATCAAAATGAATATTTCTGTTTAAACGCCACAGTAACGGATGCAACAACCAGCGTTGATGTTGTATTCGCAGAAGTTCACAACACTACCGATTTTGTTAATTATACAATGGTTGACGATGGATCCACAACCTGTGACGGTTCAAGTAACGACGATGTTTATGGAGTTGAAATCCAAGCAACTGCCGCTGGCTTTTGGAATTATACAAAAGTCCACTCAAATGATACAGCGGGAAATTTGAATAGTTATGATTTTACAGATATAGATATTAACGTAACTGCAACTTCAAATAATGCACCCCAAATAACTGAAGTTAGTATAATAGGCAACACAGACCCATTAGAAGACAGCATTAGATACATCACATTTAACTTTACAGCCCAAGATACCAACGGAGCTGGAGACCTAAATAATGACTCTGCCAGAGCAGAATTCTTGAGAGCCGGAGAGACGACAAGGATTAACACTTCATGTACTGTACAAACTATAGACAGCAACAACAATAGATATTTCTGTACAATCGGAATGTTGTACTTTGACGAAAACGGCGCCTGGACGATAAATGTAACAATAGACGATTTTGCAGGAGAAACCGCAGAAAATTCCAGTACCTCATTTACTTATACCTCATTGAAGGCAATGAAGATGTCACCAACAACCTTGAGTTGGCCTGCCCTAACTATTACTTCTACAGACATTGGATCAAACGTAGATCCAATCACAATCAACAACACTGGAAATAGTGTAATAACAAATATTACAGTAACGGCCATTGACCTTGTAGGAGAAACTACTAGTACCGAATACATTTATGCTGGAAACTTTACCGTCAATACAGTTGATGCCTCAGATAATACAACGATGGTTAACAATACTCAAATTCAAGTAGACTTAGCAAATCTTACGAGGGGTAATTACTCCGTTAACGATGGAGTCACAGCACAAGAACAATTATACTTTTATTTAGAAGCACTTAACCCACAAACGAGCGCTCAATCCTACTCAACTGCTGCTGCTGGAGACTGGACAATAACTATCCTGTCTACAGCTCTCATAGTTCGTAGAACTTCAAAGAAAAAGAAGAAGAAAAAGAAGAAAGTTATATCAAATGTAAGCATTCCGTCAACAATATTCTCCAAGAACGTCGGAGCATTAGAAACCGTATCTAAATACTTAAAAGAAAACCTTGGAATGAGTTATCACAAAATCGCAGAATTGTTAGAAAGAGATGAAAGAAACATTTGGACATCATATCATAAGGCCATACAAAAACAAAAAGAATTAATAAAAGTCAAAGAAACTGATATATTCCTACCAGTATCAATTTTCAGCAAGAAACTAACTATACTAGAAGCTACTATTATTTACCTAAAAGATAAAGGACTAAAATACAATGAGATCGCTAAATTAGTTAATAGAGATCAAAGAAACATTTGGTCAATTTATTCGAAAGCAGTAAAGAAAAATAAAGTAAAGAAAAATAAAGTAAAGAAAACAATATAAAACTTTAAAAAGCTAAATGCTTTGTCTCTTAAATGATAAAAAAGAAGGTGAATAAAAAAGCAATCATCATGGTTGCTTTACTTATTGGGTTATTTACTATTTCTTTTGCCAGTGCAGGACTCTTTTCTGATTTATGGGGGAATATAACAGGGTATGCGTCCTTTGGCGACACCATTGTGAATTTAACTATTGGAAACACCGCACCAACAATAACATTTGTTACTACAGTATCTGATGTAGATCCAATCGAAGATTCTACAAGAACTTTTATTATTAACTTCACTGCCGACGATGACGATGGTGCGTCTGATTTGGATGTTGCCCAAATGAATGTAACATCTTCTGGAGAAGCAGAAAGAATTAATTCTTCCTGTGCGACTCAAGGCTCACCTTTTGGAAATAGCCAAAACTATACTTGTACAATCAACCTATATTACTTCGATGCTAATGCTGTCTGGACAGTAAATGCGACCATAAATGATAGTGCAGGCACAGTAGTCTCAAATTCTACAATCTCATTTACTTTTAACATACTGCTTGCTATGAAGATGTCCCCAACACAATTAGATTGGCCTTCCCTAACTATTACTTCTACAGACATTGGATCTAACACAGACCCAATCACAATCAACAACACAGGAAATGACGCAATAACCAACATCACAGTAAATGCCACCGACCTTGCCGGAGAGACTACTGCCACCGAATATATCTATGCCGAAAACTTTACTGTCAATACTGCTGATGCCTCAGATAATACGACGATGATTAACAATACAGAAGTTCAAGTAGACCTAGCAAACCTTACGAGGGGCAATTACTCCCTTAACGACGGAGTCACAGGACAAGAAGAATTATACTTTTATTTAGAAGCACTTAACTCTGATCTTAGTTCACAATCTTACTCATCCGCAGCAGGAGCACAATGGACTGTTACCGTTGTAACTTAAAATGGAAAAAACTAGAAGAGGTGTTATGTTAGGAATGTTTTTGTTAGTTCTGCTCTCAATCTCCTTTGTCAATGCTTTTGGAATTGCAGTCTCTTACTGGGAACCTAACAATCAATTAAAGCTTCAACCAGGAGATAGTGTAGATATCACATTTAGGCTACAGAATATGGCAAGCGACGATGAAGATATTACACTAAGAGCCGAACTTATTGAGGGTGCAGAGATTGCCACAATAACTGATCAAAGTAAAGAATACTTTGTTCCAGCAGGAGTTGAAGGCGTCAAAACCAACATTAGAGTGACAATACCTGAAAGTGTACCCTTAGGAACCACATACAAAATTGCAGTTAGTTATACCCAGATTGCAGAAGAAGGTAGTCAAATGGTACAGTTAGCGACCAAGATAACACAAAATATTCCAGTTATTGTTGGAGAAGAAACAATTGTGCTAGTCGAACCAGAATATATCCTAGATGAAGGAATTTCTACAAATACGAAAATAATTTTGAGTATCTTAGCTTTATTGATTATAGCCGCCTTTATATATTTCTTAAGAAGAAGAAAATAGTTTTGATTAATCTTCAAACAATAATCTTATATAATTAATTTTATTTGCTATGTTATGAAAAAAAAACTATTTATATTTTCGTCAATCATTTTTTATTTAATTTTAATAATTATTCTTTTAGTGAGTATCAGTGTAAGTGCTATTACTGGAGATATAATATTTGAAGATACTATTACTGGCGAAGTAACTGTCAATAATGTAGGACTTACAATTTCTATTACAGGCTCTCCAAGATTAACAATAATAACTCCTAAAAATAGTACTTACATATACAATGGATCTATCCCTTTAGACTTCACCGCCGGAGGTGAGCAAGCCGTTTGGTATAATTTGGACAACGGAGCCAATATAACTTTAACCAATCCAATAACATTTAATACTACGACAGGAAGCCACACACTTTATCTTTTCGCAAATAACACTGCAGGAAACACCACTTCTAAAAATGTTACATTCAATATAAACCTAACATTATTTACAATTCTTTTTAGTGAATTTAATGGTAGCCACAAAGGAGATTCGACAAATTTCTATAATTTTTCATATACCCAGATGCAAAATTTAAGTGACATTATTTTAGAGAATTCACTTTATGGAAAAATAAAATTTTTAGAAGCAATTAATTTAACAGCTGACTCTAACTTTTCTGATAATCTCCTTGATATAAATAGTTCTGTTAACATTTCTTCAAATAGAATTGAAATAGATACTGAATCCCTTCCTAATTTTAATAAATCTGCCACATTAATTTTATATAATCTTACATTTATAACTCCAAGAATATTAATTGATAGTGTAGTTTGTCCATCTACAATATGTACACAAAACAGCTACTCTGGAAGAAATTTGAGTTTTAATGTCACACACTTTAGTACCTTTTCAGCAGAAGAAACACCAACAGGAGAAGTTATCGAAGAAGAAATCTCCAAAGGGGGTGGAAGGGTAATAAAAAATTTTAGCATAAATAAAGATAAAATAAATTTAAACTTAAGAGTTGGGCAAAAAGGAAGAGAACAGATAATAATAGAGAATGAGGGAAATACAAAGATAAAGATAATTCTAGAAAATTTAAAACTTGAAGATTTTATGAAAATAGATGAACCAAATTTTGATTTAAGAATCAAAGAATCAAAACTGATTAACCTAGATTTTATGATAAATGAAACCGTAGTTCCAAACCTCTATTTAGGAAAATTAATCATAAACGGAGGAGAAATACGAAAAGAAGTTATAATCGCTTTAGAAATTGAAAGTAGAGAAACTTCATTTGATGTTAAAGCAGAAATATTAGAAGCCTTTTTACAAGTAGCCCCAGGTGAAGAAATTAAAGTAGATATAATTATTTACAATATCAATGAAACTGGAACAGTCGACTTTAATATTAATTATATAATAAAAGATGAAGAAGGTAATATTTTGATAAGCGAACAAGAAATATTAAGAGTTAAAGAAAATTCACAATTAAAATTCACAAAAATCTTTAAAATTCCTTTAAACACAAAACCAGCAAATTATATACTTTATACAAAAGTAACTTATGAGGGGAAAACAGAGAGTGCAGTTTCCTGGTTTTCAGTTATTTTATATGAAAAAGAGTTTCCATTTTCTGACATAAACACAAAAAGACTCTTGAGGATAATCCTAATTATTATAATACTAATAATCCTAGCATTGATATCCCATAAGTTAAGAAAATCAAAAAGGCCCTATAAGTTAAGAAAACCATTTCTTAAACTGGAAAGTAAAACAATATAGTCGGAATAAGAAGAGCCCCCATCAAAAATCCTTTTCTAACACCAATATAACTGCAAAACAAACCTACAAAAGTAGCCACAACAAAAACCAAAAATCCAAGAATTCCAGAGAATGAGAGGACAACACCACACAATAAAACAAGCACACCATAAGAAATCAAAGAATAATTTATCTTAGAAATGTTTAGGGCAAAAATTTTAGAAAAATAAAGAGTCACAGGAACTGCAATAGCCGAAGTAATTATTACAATAATTCCAATTAAAAAAAGGATTTTAATATCCACCCTTACAACTTCAAAGACCGCAGCAGCAGCCCCTGTTCGAGATTTGCCAACCAAAAAAAGTGTAACAAAAGATACAGCCATAACAAGAGTATTAATTGACCCTAGTAAAATAAGAAATTGCTTACGACTTTTTTCCTTAATAACTCTAGACCCAATAACTGCAGCCTGTGAAGCTCCAATCCCTGGAAAAAACGAACAAATCGGTGACACCAAGGCTGTTGCAAATGTTGGAGGAGCGATTTCCTTGAAAGAAACAGAAATTTTGTCAATCTCCTGTTTAGGAACTTGAACTGAAGACTTGATCGAAGTAATTATTGTAGAAGAGCCAAAAAGCCCAGTAAGAAGAGGCATAAGCGATTGATCAAGTCCAAGACCCATAGAAGCAATTCCTAAAAATCCAGATAAGAAAAAAACAAGAATAACTGCCCATTTAGATTTTTCAGGAAGTATCAAAAATATTGAAACCCAAATTAAAATAAACGCCATCATGTCACTAATAAAAGAATAGGCAAAAGGAATAACAATCATAAACAATGGAACAATAAAAAAGAGTAAAACAACCGCAATTATAGATCCCAAAAGAGTGTATTGAAGAGCTTCATGTCCATGACCTTTCATCAAAAACTTATGCCCTGGCATTGTAGATAAAGCCGTATCTTCATTAGGAGCACCTAAATAAATTGAGGGGATAAAATCAATAAAAGTATGCATAATCGCAATTGATACAATGAAAGCAACAGCGGCAAATGTCGAAATTTCAAAAAGAAAAGCTAAAGATCCAAGAACAATTCCAAAAACAAGATTTATATGAATACCTGGAATAAGACCCGTAAAGATGCCTGCAAGAATTCCAAGAAATACTGCAACTATTATTTCAACAAGCATCCAAAAGTCATCATTTTTATAATTTATATATTTTGGTTATTAACCAAGCACTAAATCCAATAGAGTTAACATTATATCATAAACAACAATTGTAACCAAAACTCCAACGAAAATTCCCCAATCATCTTTCTTTAATTTTCGATTTAATATTAATCCAGTGGCAATTAATCCCCCAACAAGTAATCCTGGGTCAAGACTCCAATACACTTCATTTAATAGCCCTATTATCACACCAATAATTCCAGAATATTTTAATATCACCTTCCATTCCATTATCATCCCAAGATAAATGACTATTTAAATCTATTTTTAAAATTAATTTTATTGTATGTTATTTGTAATGCATTGGCATTATCTTAACCCGTAAAGATGCCTGCAAGAATTCCAATCAATACTGCAGCCACTATTTCTATCATAAATAATTAATAGAATCATTCCCTAAAAAACTTTCCAATAACCTTTGATCCAAGAGTATTCAATACCCAAACACCAAAGCTAACAACCAATATTACTCCCCAGTCGCTAAGCGCTATTGGAACAGTCCCAAAGAATCTATTAAGCGGCGAATAGATAACTGCTAACTGTAATAAGAAAGATCCAATAACTGCAAGTATCAAATACTTATTTGAGAAAATTCCTACTTTAGATTCTGCCCTAATAGTTTGAAGTCTTACAAGTTCCATCACAATCAAAGAACTAAATGCTATAGTCTGAGCGTAAACCAAACCATAAGTTTCAAAACTCCATTTAAATAACCAAAGAACAGCAATAGTAATTAATATAGAAACATAAACGATGTTTACAATCATGTGTTTCGTAACAATTCCTTCACCAGTCTTTCTAGGCGGACGACTCATTGTATTTTTTGGAACAGGATCTACACTAAGCGCCAAGGCAGGAAGACCGTCAGTTACTAGATTTATCCAAAGAAGCATAATAGCAGTAAATGGCAAATTCCAGGAAAGAAGAATAGACAAAAATACAATCATAACTTCGGCAATATTTGAAGAAAATAAATAATTAACAAATTTTCTAATATTAAGATAGATCCCCCGACCCTCCTCAACAGCATCAACTATACTAACAAAATTATCATCCTGCAAAATCATATCGCTTGCCTCTTTTGTAACATCACTGCCCATGATCCCCATAGCAATCCCAAGATTAGCATGTTTCACTGCAGGTGCATCATTCACCCCGTCCCCAGCCATCGCAACGATACGGCCATCTGCCTGAAGGTCTTTCACCACCGCCACTTTCTGATCGGGCAGGACATCGGCAATCACTCGCTCCAATCCTAATCTCCGCGCGACGGCATTTGCTGTTTTTTCATTGTC
>JADFNI010000046.1 GCA_022563455.1 Nanobdellota archaeon | reverse complement strand
ACAGGATTTAAAGGAGTCGCTGTTTCAAGAACTGAATTTATCAATGGATGTATTCAATTTGGAGTTGTTACTAAAGTTGGTAAAGATGGTAAATTTCCTGAAGAGGTGAATATGGATGAGGGAAGTTTAGAAGTTATTAAGAGAAAAAAAGTATTGGAACAAGATGAAGAAGATAATGGTGGGCCGACAAAACACGCTGTAAAGATGAAAGGGTTTTAGCAGAAGTTTTACGAAACTTAAACAGGCGTTGAACACATAGAATTAAAGGGAAAGGTCGTATAAGTGACCATTATACGAAACTTATAATGAAACAAATAAAAATAGTAGTAGGAATTGACGAAAGAACGGGGAAGATAGCAACAGCAAGAGAGTTTTCTGGTTATGAAGATGGTAACATCTCACATCAGTTTGAGATTTTAGGAATAATGGAAAATCTTGTGGATATACAGAAAGAGAATGTTAAGATGTTAGCAAAGAAGAAAATAGTTTAATAATAACCTATTTCTTCTTCTTCAAATTCAATTACAGCTTTAGGTTCAATTGCTTTAGCTTTAGGTTTCTCATTAAACTCTGGAAGAATAGAAATTTTTTGTTCTTGTGCTTTCTTTTTATATCTATAATAAGTCGCTGTGGATTTTCCTGTTTCCTCACACCAATTCCATGAATTTATACCCTGTAAGATTAAATCCATATAAATATTAGGTTTTATTTGTCCTTTAGCCAACTCTTTCCAATTATCCTTATCAAATTTATACATCTCGTAGAGTTGAAAGAGAGTTCTTAAATTTAAACACTCCGTTGCTTGATTTGTGTTTTCTTCTAACCATTTCATAATTTCTTTTCGTTGTTCTGCCGTTAGTCCTTTATATTCCTGCTCTGAAATCTCATAAAGCACTCTAATAACATCAACATAAGATAATTTTAGCTCATGGGTTAATACTCTCCCCTCTACTGCTCTTAAATCTTCATTTAATCTTGGTTTTGAGTTTAATAAAAGAATAATTGTTCCTTCAAAGTGAAATTTGTTAGGCACTTTTAATCTTGGTGATGTTGTGTTGTAATTTACTATGCTTGGTTGATCGGCAAGACAGGATTTAAGCATATTAAGATTTATTTCATCATTTAAAATATTAACATCATCTAAAACAATATTTTGATCCTTATTCCTAAATAAAAATTGATATAATTCCAACGGAGTTATATGTCCTGAAAGATAAACAAATTCTTTATTCATTTCTTCAAATGCTCGGAACACGGCGAATGTTTTTCCTAAACCTGTATTTCCCCATAATAAAAATCCTCTTGAGTTTCCGTTAGCAACCATCTTTGTATATTCCTTTGGTTTTGAATAGATTTTCTCTAACAAAGGCGTTGAAGAATTATCTTTGATTGTCTTTAAGGTTTTCTTCAACTGCTTTTCTGCTTGTTCTTCTGCTTGTTCGTTAATTTGTTCTTGTGTTAATTCTTTTGTCATTTTATTATCCATTTGTTATGATTTTTTTTATATTTAGGATATTTACCTTTGCAATAAAGTTTATATCTTCTTATCAATTCTTTATAAGTTATTTTTTCTGTCATAATATATCCCACAGAATTAAAAAGGTTTTTGGAATTCCTTTAGAGTATAACCTTTAACTCTTGCTCGTTGTATTTAATTCTGTGAGTGTTTTTTCCTTTATTACTTTTTTTACAAATAATTCAGTTTCACGATCCATTTTACCAATTTTTAAATTATGTTTTAATAATTTAATTGGTTGTTCTTTTATCATATTTTTTCTCCATTTTTCAATCATTCTTAACTCCTACAAAACTCGGAAATCTGTATCTTCCTGTTTTACCCTGTTGTAAATATTGAATGGTAACATCACAAAATCCTTTTTCATCAATCTTGTTTTTAACTTCGTGGTGTTGGTGTCCTGAAATCTGAATAGCATTTAATTCTTTGTCCTCACATCTTATTCCTGCATTATTGCTGGTATATGAGATTAATTTTAAATCTGTGTTCTTAAAGAATTTTAATTTTAACCAATCATTACTTCTTTTATTTTGGTAAGGGCTATACATATTTTTAATTATAATTCCCTCAATCTTATCTGGATTAATATGATTAATTTCTTCGGCATAAGAAAGACATTTGTTTATATCTTCGTATTGGGCATAACCAATAGATTTGTTATTCTCTAAAGATTTATCATTAAAAATAGAATGAAGATATATTATTCTTTCAATTAAAGGAAATTGTCTTATGTCTTTTCCATTAAAATTTAAAATATCAAAAAGCATATAGATAACAGGCACTTCTTTCCTTAATTGTTCTTGTTTAAAGGCGTTGGTAGTTAATGCTCTCTTTTGTAGCTTGTTAAAATTATCATCATAAGTAATTACTTCCCCATCAACGATAAAATCACCATCAAAGGCATTTAATCCCTCTACAACTTCCAAATAGAATGAATTTTTTAATCTTCCCCTACGATTAAATAAAAAAATCTCTCCGTCTTTCTTAATTGCTATAATTCTTTCCCCATCATACTTAATATTTGCTTTCCACGAGGCATTTAAATTCATTTTTTTTAAGTCCTCTTTTGTTATTTTTCCACATAGCATAAAATCTTTTTTGTTAATCATTTGGAATTTTATACCTCAATTCATCTTCGTAAAGCATTTCAATTCTTTCTTGTTCGTTTTCAATTTCCTCTTGTGTCATCTCATCATATTCTTTTTTATTAATCATTCTTTATTTTTAACTCCTCAACTTCGCTTTCAATCATTTCATCAATTTTATATTCTAATTCTTGTATTGTGAAATCTTTATAGCCATCAATTTCTTTAATTCTTTTTGGAATATCAAAATACATTAAATCGTTGCAATCATTACAGATTAAAACTTCTTGCTGTGTTTCCCCATCTGTTATAGAGATAATTCCTTCTTCTTTTTTACAAAATTGACACTTCATATTTGAATTAAGTCCTCAACTTTTGCCTTATCAACTCCCTGTATGGAAATATCAATACTTTTTATTTTATCTTTTTGAACTTGTAGTTCGGCAATCTGTTTTATTATTTCCGATTTTTTAGCATTACCCAAAGCCATAAATAAAAGTTCTGGGTATAGGGGGTTTATGTAAATAAAAGCAAGAAAAACTTTAAAGCCATTTCCATTTGTAAAACCGAATTTAAGAGTTTTACCACTTGCTTTTAAATCTCGTAAGAGTAAGTCATTGAAAACCAAATATTCTTTTTCAATAATTAAATCTTGAATTTCTTTTGAATTGACTTCTTTATAATTCTGAACATCTTTTGTTTTAGATAATTTAGCCATAGCTTGATTATTAATTAATCTAAAGGCATTGGGGAATTTTTCTTGTGTTTCTTCATTAATATAATAGCTGTTTGTCTTTCCCTCAACAACTCTTTTTAATATGTTTCCTTTGCTGTCGCAGTAAGGATATTCTTTTATTGTTGTTTTTAATGGAGTATATTTTAAATCATAACTCCCAACCCTTAAATTATAGAATACCATTTTATTTATTAAATTTAATTCCCTCGTTTAATTCTTGTAGATAATAATCAGAATATCTTAACTCTTTTTTAATTTCTTTCAAACAGGCATTTAGCTTTAAAAAACTCAAAGTCGTTGGATTTTTTGAAATAAGCAAGGCATTGACTTCTTGTTCTGTTTTTTTTAGATCAAAAATTTCTTCTTCTGTGTCTTTTTTTTGATTTTGTAAATCCATTTTTATATAATCTCAAAATAATTTAAAATTGTTTCTTCTTGGAAATATTCTTTTAAATCCTTATATTTAATAACAGAATTTTTATTTTTTGTTTTATTTTCCCATGTTGGAAAATCTATAAAAGTATTAATAGCATTTAACATAGTGGGGTTTAAAATTTCTGTTTCTGTTTGGTATCCCGTTCCCGTTTCCCTATTTGGTTTATGTTTTGATGAAAAAGTAAAACCACGCATAAAATCATATTCACAACTTCCGATTTTATCATTTAAAGAAAACATAAACCAACCTATATTTTTTTTCTCAAATACAAATATTTTAAACTTACATTCTAATAAAAGTTTAATATAATCCTTTATACAATCCTCTTTAAAAGTAAATTTGTTTATTTTATGCTGTTCAATTTTATATTTTGTTGCTTGAATTATTCCCATTTTGCTTTTTTGTAATCCTCTATATTTTGTATAATCTTGTTTCTTAAAACTTCCTCTAATTCTTGAAGAAATTTATAAATTTCTGTTTTGTCACAATTTCCCTCACAACTTTGGTAAGTTAAACACTCAACAGATTTTAAAAACTGAAAATTGCTTAAACTTTTTACATCACTAAATATAAAAGTATATGGTTTTTCTTTTTCGTCGTATCTTTGATTAACGCTATCTCTATTAAGATTTACCATTAATTGCCCAAACTTCTTTAACTCTTTATTAAGTTCTTCGTCTTTACTTTTTTCTAAAAAAACCTTAAACTTTTTCTTAATTTCATCTCTTAAATAAGTGTCATGTATTTTCCAAAAAAAAGAATTTACTATATTATTTATGCTCTTGTTTTCAACTATGAACGAACTCATTTTATTAATAAAGGTTTATTTATTTCGTTTAAATCTGCTTTTAAATCCTCTATTAAAACTTTTCTTTGTTCTTGTGTAAATTTATAATACTCATAAAGTATTTTTATAAATCCTATATGATGTCTTTGTAAATATAAACATTCTTCATTGAAAACCCTTAAACTTAATTCTTCTTTTGTGTATTGTGTTAAATCTTCCGTCATTTTGATTTGATATACTCCTCTTTTCTTGATGTATCATAAATCTGTTTAGTGATTTTAATTGTATTGCTCATTTGTAAAACTTCGGCGTTATAATTCTCTTTACTTATTTTGAATATAACCGATTTTCTGAAATCACAAAGAGGACAAAAAGAAGTATAAACCTTTTTCAATCCGAACAAACCTTTTTTTAAAGTGATATTTTCTTTTAATTCAGTTTTACAACTAGGAAAAGGACAGATCATTTTTTTAATACTCCGATTTTAAAAGGATTACATTATCAGTTATGTAAAACTCAAATTTACTTAAAGGAAAATCTGTATAATCGTATTGCTTTTCATAAATAGGTTTTTCGTTGCTATCTTCTTTAAGGGTTACTATTCCTTTTTTGTCTTTGACTTCTATTGTTAATAATAAAAAATCCTTTTGAAGTTTTGGAGTAGCACTTATTATTATAGCCGTGTCAGAAATTAACCACCAACACGAACACTTATTTATTAAATCGTTTATCCCATCTGTATAAACAATATTACTAAACGGAATTTTATGGTATTGTTCGGAACAAGTGTTCTTGTTTAGTTCGCTTAATATTTGCTCTTGTGTTTGTTTCGTATCCATACAGAAAATACGAATAGTTCCTTTATAAATGTATTCGTGTTTGTATCATCTATACGAATGTTATTGTTATTCAGTAATAGTAGTAACGAATATTAATGGATTTTCTCATTTTCTCATTTAAAACTTATGTTAGTGAGAGGGAATTTTTAAAAAAGACATTCATATAATAGATAGTTATACGAAACAATCTCAAATTTTTATGCTCAAACCTTCCCTAAAAGTTTCGTATTACAAGAAGTTTTTAGCTCTCTAACTGCCCCTAGTGTGTCGCTAATATGCCTAGTTGTGCCTAGTTGTTTGTGGTTATTGATTAGACGCCTGTCAAACCATCAATGCCCCATCAACGCCTTCATATCGGCTATTATATCTCTTATATGACACACACACACTTCAAATGCCTGTTTCATAGTTTATTATACTTATAGGCTATCATTTATCGGTATTTAACGGTAATTCCGCGATTTTCCGTAGTAAAGTCATGAAGTTTTTTAAAAATTAGACTAAGTCCGGCTTGAGTGATAGGCATTCCGTTCTTTGTGAGGTGTTCAGCAAGGTTTCGCATGGATTTCTTCTGAGAATGG
>JADFNI010000045.1 GCA_022563455.1 Nanobdellota archaeon | reverse complement strand
TGAAAATGTGGGGTATATTGTAGAAAAGGATTTTTTTGTATCTCCTTCTGGTAGGGCATTATAGTCTTGGAGATTGCTTACAGAGGTTCGGGTTGAACTTCCGCTACTAGAACTTCTGCTAGTCGATTGAACATTTTTAGGACTTGATTGATTTTGAGAGCTTGATTCTTCTGGGACTATATAGGTATCCCCTTCAACATAGATTGGTGGTAGCTCTACTGTCTTTTTGAGGGGCGTGGCGTCGGTGCTTAATCCTACCCCTTCACCTGATAGTGTTCTTGCACCGCCACCGCCACCAGTAATATTAAATTTTTCAGTAATTGGTTTTCCTGACACGAGATAAGCTCCTGCCAATACTGCTGCTAGGGGTAATAATTTTTTATTGTCCATCTTATTTTATACCTATTAGGCACTCCATCCAAGAACTTTAGAGAAAAAACTTTTGTGCATTCTTCTAACCATGTCATCAAAGACTACGCCCTCTTTCCATACGGATACTTCGATTTCATTAGCTGCGATAGTTAAAGAACCTGCATTATAAAGTATTAGACTTCTTATTGCAGGGATTGTTGTTTTTGTAAATGTGATAATTGCACCAGCAGGAATAACTTTTGATTTGCTACGGTCTTGATTTGGATAAAAATAAATATCTTGGGTTGAAAGATTTTGGAGTTGGATATTATCCATAACTCCATAATTAGTGCTTGTTGGTTCTAAAGATTCAATATCAATTAACCATTCAGTTGCTGAAGCCATTGAAGAATTTTTAAAAGAGTAGATAGGACTGGCTTCATAAGTTCGAGAATAATCTTTTAGACCACTCCCTGCTTTCATTCCATACATTTCTTTTTTTGATGCCATGTTATTGTGTCTGAGGTTTGTGGATAACCTCTAACCATAATTTAAATAAAAATAAAAAAATAGATTTTGTTTACTGGTAAACCGTAACAGGCAACAATATTTTATTGTTGGTGTCTGAAACGTCTAGAGTTTTATCTGCATCGGGGTCGAAGTAGATAACTAGGTATGAATCTTGTTTTGCTCTCAAAGCAAGGTATTCTCCTAATCTTACAGTGCTTGCAGATGAAATATTATCAGTTCTTTCTTCCGTGATAATTTTTACATTTGTTCCGCTTGCATTGGTATATCCAATTCTTACTTTTCCTGAAACAGCACCTGCTGTTTCATGTAATAAAATTTGAACATACCCTCTATCATCAACACCATTTTCCATTTGACCATTGCCTAATGCAATTTCTGACTGAGCAGAAACTTTTATGTAAGCAATCTTAGTCCAATTTCCAGCAGTACAAACGATATCTGCATCAGCAGCGCCATAGTTTAAATCTTCCCGATTTAGAACTCTTTTGAATCCTTCTAATCTCATTTTAAATAGTGTTTTGTGAGCCTCCGCCACCACCACCAAACATGCCTGCAACCGAGCCTAATTGACCGGAGAACATTCCTCTTACAATATCTTCAGTACCATCAACTGTTAATGCAACAGAAATAATGTTTCCAGCATTTCCGCCGATCATGGATTTTACTCCTTGAGCCAATAGGAGTTTAGCACCCCCAGAATTAACAGTACCATTACCTATAAATCTTGTAAGAACTTGCTCGCCAATAGATTTTGCAGCTGCAATATAGAAAGCTTCTTTCCAGCCAAGATTAACTATCTTGGTTGTAATTAATTGTTTTGACATTCTTTTTTAGTATTTATTCATTTACGTGAATTTTTTTCAGAGGTTATGTTTTCCTCTGATACTAATAGAAGATATGTTTTTGAGGGAGAAGTATTATTTAAATGTTTGTTATGGGAGGGGATTATATGTTATTGGCTTTCTTCCAATTTCCTTAACAACAAAATCCCTATAATCATAATCTAATTTTCTAACAGCTTCTTCAAATTCTTCAGAGATTCCTTTCAACCTGTCAAAAACATTTTTCCCCTCAACAGTAAACATAATAATGTAATGTGAGCTTTCAGTTATTTTGGGTGGGATGTCTTGGGGTCTTCTGGTTACAAAAACTAATGCTAGTCCGTAGTGAGCATGATTGATGACTAGATCGTTTAAATTATTTAACTCTTTTCCAAGGATGCTCATCATAAACATATCAGCTTCGTCCAAAATAAATGCATCAATTTTCCCAGCTAGACCCAAGGCTTTAACCTTTAAGCAAAAATCATTCAATTCCTTGACTGTTGGTTCTGAGGGCCTATAAATTAAAAGATTTTCGCATTCCCTAAAATCTGGGTGGACTTCAAAAAGGATTGGCTTTCTGAAATTTGGAATTAACATATTTTTAACAAAATAACTTTTTCCACTCGTTTGGATTCCTCCAACCATTATTTTTTTCTTTTGAAGTTTCATTCTTCAAATTTTACAACACTCAATATTGTGCTTCTAAGAATTTCCATCACTTGTGGATCTTCATCATTAAAGTTTTTTAATAAATCCCCTGCTGTTGCCCCCTTTTGATTTTCTAACATTGTTCGGAGAAACTTTATTTTGGATTGTAGAGCTTTCTCATCGATTACCAATTTAGGGAGTGGTTTAATTTTTATTTCTTCTTTTGGAGGATCTACACTTCCAACAATTTCTGCTGCGGGCATATTTTTAAGGTTTTGTTGTTCGGTTTGTTGTTCTGGATTAATCATTTCTTGAACTTGGGGGACTTTATCCCTCAATTTAAAAATTTTGTCAAGCAAAGTATTTAGTCCATCCACTAGATTTCCTCCTTGAGTTAAAAAGTCATTTTGGGAATTTCCTACTTTCATTAGAGCTTGAGAGGATTTTCCACCTCTCAACATTGCATCAATTCCAGAATTATCTATTGGAGGCATTTTATTTTAATCCCAAATAAAGGGAGTTCCGCATACAGAACAATTTTTTAATTTGTTGTTTGATTCTTCGGTATGGTTGCAGGACTCACATCGATATTCATATTCCCTATCTCCCGTTTCTTTTTCTTTTTTGGCTGCCACTATCATTTGATCTGTTGGTGGTTCTTCTTCAATTTTTAAATCTGTTGGAGCATTAGGTTTTGGATCTTCTTTTGGCTTTGGAGTCTCAGGATTTTGTTCAGGTTCTTCTTTTGGCTTTGGAGCTTCTGCCTTCTGCTTTTTCCATTCCCTAAATTCTTCTAGTTCCTGTTTGCTTATTTTTTCTATATCTCCCATGTTAAATCGTATCGTCTGTTAATTCAATATCCACCTTGTCTGATAGCGCCTTTTTTAGTTTCTTCATATCAACAACATCAAGCATTGCAGCGATTAGCTTTTCTGCACTATTGCAGTCTAATTCATACTTGAGTTGCATAATTTTTTTAGCGATTTTCTTATCGAACTGAATGGTTGTTATTGCCATAAAACCATAAAACCATAGTTCTATATAAATCTTTCCCCCGAGGTGCAAGGGGGGAAAGCGTCATCTAGGTCAAATAAACTGTTAAATTCATCTTCTGCTTGCTGTCTCTCTTGTTCTAAGCGTTTCTGGCGAGTTTTTTTGTGTATACTTGAGGTTTTGGTCTTCATACTAATGACATTGCCCTCCCCAGTTGTCTAAGGATATGTTTACAAAGTGAAAAATTTGATTGAATCCAATTAATAGTAAATCCTTTTGGATATTTTTCCATTAGAAATTTTGTATTAATTGCTTCATTAATAAATCTTGAACGTTCCCCATAGTCTCCTAGATTTAATAAATATCCTGCTGCTTCTGGATCTGAATTATCCATCCTAAATGATATTGTTGGCTTATCCCTATACTTATTTGTGATTTCTTTTTTTCTTTTTGTATCGTAAGTGTATTCAAATCCCATTATGTATTACGTCCTTTGTTAATTTGGGAAGGTTTGTTTTGAGATTTTATTTTCATTTTCATTTTATTGGTTTTTGAGAGCTTGTATAGGGCAAAATTTTTTCTTTTCATTGATGTCTAGACTAAGATTAAAAGTCTGAATCAAAAAAAAGTTAGAATTTACACGTTTTAGACTCCCTACGTAATACTGGTATTCTTATAGAGAAAAAACGGCCAAGTCTTCTTTCAAAGTATGACGGGGTTCCTAAACAGTCCTCTAGAATTACATTTAGTTGATTATGAAGTAACAAATTTCAAATAGAAAAATATAAAAAGCTTCTTTTCTTGATATTAGAGCAAACATCTCGACAATGTAAGTATTCTCTTTGTCCTATCAAGGGCATTTTTTTTCTTTCCTATCCTCCATTTTAGTAAATTTTATATAGATTGTTTTTGTTTCCATTGTATGTTTAAATTTCATAAATCATATTTGTAAAATGCCACACCAATGTGTGCACTGTTCTAAGATAATCTCTATCGGGAGTAAGGAAATTCTTGAGGGCTGTGGGGAGTGTGGTGGGAAATTCTTTTTTTATATAAGGGATGAACAAGTTGCGAAAATTAGGGAGGCTCGAGAAATTCCGATTCCAGAATTTAATACTGTTGATAAAAATCAGGTTGAATCAGATGTTAGAAGTATCTTGAAAATTGAGGATGAATCAAAACCTGTGATCTTGGATCTTGAAAGCATTAGGGTCCTAAATCCTGGGAGTTTTGAGATCGATATAGTTTCTTTGATGAATAGGCGTCCTGTTATTTTTAAGCTTCAAGAGGGAAAATATTTAATCGATATTGAAGGGATGTAATATTTAAATAATATTCTTTCTAAGTAATTAAATGAATAAAAGAGGTATTAGTGCTGTTGTTGCGACTGTGTTGATAATATTAATTACTGTTTCTGCTGTAGTTTTTATATGGGTTGGAGTTGTTCCAATGATACGAGACTCGGTCGGTGACGCTTCGACCACATTTGAAAATGTTGGAGGTGGTTTGGAGATTGTTTCTAATAAGGGCTATACTGTTTACGATCCAGATTCTGGGAAAATAAGTGTCCAAGTTAAACGAGAAAGTGGAGACTCTGATATTGCAAGAATAGATTTTGTTTTTACAATAGATGGAGATTCAGTTGTCATTGGTAGAACGGATATTCTTAGCCCTAATGAAATAAAAACTTATATTTTCTATGATTTGTTGCTCACAGAATTTGATAGTTCGGACTCAATCAAGATTATTGTTGTATATGGAGGTGACACTGAGGGGATATTAGTTTCTGAGGTTACGGGTGTTAAGGCAGGGACGGTTATTGCAGTAAACTGCGGGGATGGGAAAATTGATGCAGGCGAAGAATGTGAGATTGGTAATTTAAATGGAAATGATTGTACGACAGTTCCTGGAGGATATGATGGGGGAACACTTAGTTGTTATGGTGTTGGAAGTGCACAAGAATGTTTGTTTAATGTTTCATTATGTACTTCGCTACCTGTTTGTGGAAACTTAAATATTGATGCAGGCGAAGAATGTGACGGTACTAATCTTGGATCAAGTGATTGTACTGATTATGGATATCAGGCAGGAACAATTGGATGTTATCCAGAAGGGGTAGGAGCTGAATGTACTTATGACATTTCGCCTTGTTATAATATAACTACAACGAACATTATTCTTAGTAATTTATATGAAAATATGGTTTTGTATTTACCATTTGATAGCAATGAAGGAACTTCATTTAATGAAAAAAGTTTAAATGGAGATTTAATGGATGTAATTGGATCAACTATTTACTGGGAGGCTGATGGGAAATATAATGGTGGAAGTTATTATTTTGGTGGTGGGACTCAACCTGATCCAAGTTCTTATAATTATATTGAAACTGGTAGAAATTATATTGAAACATTTAGTGGAGATTTTTCAGTGAGCTTGTGGATTAAATTGCCTTTGGGTTGGGAGAGTACAGGATTTCCAAGTCCTTTTGGTATGCAAAATAATAATGCTGCAAATCCAAGTGGAAGTATAAATTTAAGATTAAGACATAGTGGTGTAAGGGGAGTAATTTTTCAATACTATTTCTCAAAAACCTTATATCGTTTTCTATTTCTGTTTTGAGTAATTTTTTTGTAATAAAAACGGCGCACGCCGGCTGGTCTAAAATGATGTTG